>JAHEER010000045.1 GCA_024640625.1 Desulfobulbaceae bacterium | reverse complement strand
CCCATAGGCGATCTGCTCTTCACCTCTCTTTCTCCGGAATTCGATTCGGCCGAGCTGCTGGACATCAACACCAGGTCGAAGACTTTCTCGGTTTATTATCCCAAGACCCGGCCCGGTCATGACCGCTATACCATCGTCGCTTCAATGAACAGCAATTACGATGACTGGGCGGCTCTGGATGAGGCCGAATACCAATCTGCCAAACAGAGGATGATGGACAGGACCATAGTCGACCTGCAGCGCTATGTTCCCGAGGTCAAATCTAAAATTGACTGGCTGGAGGCCGCAACCCCGCTGACGTTCAATCGCTACACACTGCATACCAAGGGCACCTCCTTCGGGACTAAATTCGAGGGGCTTGATATTTCAAGAACCATCTTCAAAGAGGTGAACGGACTCTTCCATGTGGGGTCGGTGGGCATCATCATGTCTGGGTGGCTTGGCGCCATAAACTACGGTGTTATAGTTGCCAACGACGTGGACAGTTATTTAAGATCATTTTAATCTATCGAATATCCATGGCAGATTTTACAGGCAGGACGGCAATAGTCACCGGGGCAACCAGGGGTATCGGCAGAGCCTTGGCAGAAACCTTGCTGCACCGTGACTGCACGGTGGTGGGGATCTATGGCAGCAACAAAGAAGAAGCCGAGAGATTTCAGCAGCAGTGGGCGGAGAACAAGCTGCACCTGGTCGGCTGCGATGTCGCCGACCAGGTGCAGGTACAGCGTTTCTACCAGGATTTCGAAGCCCGCTTTGAAAACCTGGATATCCTGGTCAACAATGCCGGTGTCCGCCGAGATGCAATAGTTGCCCTGATGAGCAGTGAACAATGGCAGCAGGTTCTTGACATCAACTTATCGGGGACTTTCCACATGAGTAAATATGCGGTTTTGCTCATGCTCAAACAGAAATACGGTCGCATTGTCAATATCACCTCGCCCTCTTCTTATATGGGTATCCAGGGGCAGGCCAACTATGCCGCCTCAAAGGCCGGTCAGATCGGCTTTACCCGAACACTCGCCAAAGAAGTTGCCCGTAAAAAAATCACCGTAAACTGCGTCTCCCCTGGTTTCATCCAGACAGACCTTCTTAATGATCTCTCTGATGAGCAGCTCAACGGGTACAAAAAGATGGTGCCAATGCGCAGATTTGGGAAAGTCGACGAGGTTGTCGAGGCCGTCTTGTTTCTGGCCTCCGAAAAAGCCTCTTACATTACCGGTGCGGTTCTCGAAGTAAATGGGGGACTCTAGGGTGATGGATACACGGATTCTGTCGTTGATTCCCCACCGTCCTCCATTTCTCTGGGTTGACACGATCATCAGCCTGTCGGAGACGGTCATCGAGACCCGAAAGACATTTGCCGAGGATCTCGAGGTATTTAAGGGTCATTATCCCGGCAATCCGCTGTTGCCGGGTGTCCTCCTGTGTGAGGCTATCTATCAGAGTGGCGCCCTGCTCCTGGCCGGATCCTTTGAGGAGCAGAACGATAGCAGAATTCCCGTGCTGACCAGAATTACCGACACCAGGTTCAAACGTCGGGTTCTTCCTGGGGAAACGGTTGACATTGAAGTCACCCTGATCGACTCGATATCTTCGGTCAGCGTCCTCAGGGGCAAGGCCAGAGTTGGCCAGGAACTGGCGCTGAAAACCGAATTCTACTGCGCCCTCATAGAGGCGTGAACCGATCTTTGCGTGATCTAATAAGTACTTACGATGACGTCAATTTTCAGGCAAACTGAGCGGTTGACCTTTCGTCCAAAAGAGGTAATATAGGCTTGCTTTGCTGTTGTTGGCGCCACTGTCAATCGGTGAAATCGAACCCTGTTCTGCCTGAAAGGAAGTCTTATCGTGCAACTCTCCATCACCCAAATGATCCTGCATGCCGGGCCAGTCGGCCAGATGGTCATGCTGCTGCTGCTTTTCTTCTCGGTCGTTTCCTGGTCTATCATTTTCATGAAATTCAGGTTGTTTCGAAAGGTACGCCTCGATTCGGAAGACTTTCTCGAAACCTTCTGGACCTCGGGCAACCTCAATGAAGCCAGCGAAGCTGCGGATGAGTTCGTCTACAGCCCCGAAGCCTCAGTTTTTAACGCCGGGTTTGCAGAACTCAGAAAAATAAACAAAATCAGAGCCAGAGGTGAGGAGAGCACCCCCGAGACGCTGGAAATGCAACTCGCCACCATGGACAATCTTAAGCGTGCCCTGCGCAAAGCAGAGGACGAAGAAGTAAACAAATTCGGCAGCCTGCTGCCTTTTTTGGCTACCACCGGCAGTGCCACTCCCTTTATCGGTCTGTTCGGCACGGTGTGGGGGATCATGGTCTCTTTTCATGATATCGGTCAACGCGGTTCAGCTTCGCTGGCCGTGGTCGCCCCCGGTATCTCGGAAGCATTGGTGGCTACGGCTGCAGGCCTTGCCGCTGCCATCCCGGCAGTTATTTTCTACAATTATTTTTCAAACAAATTAACCGCGGTACAGTACAGTACCCAAAGCTTTTCCACCGATTTTCTGAACCTGGTGGAACGGGACCTGCTCTCCAGGGTCTAACTCGATGGGACCTATAAACGGCAACGGTAGAAAGCAGCTTGTCTCAGACATCAACGTTACACCTCTCGTTGATGTTATGCTGGTACTGCTTATAATTTTTATGGTTACCGCGCCGATGATGACTCAGGGGCTCGATGTCGATCTGCCTGAAACTACAACAAAATCGCTCCGACAGGAAGACGATCCCATCGTCGTTACCATCGATAAAGATGGTAAACTCAGCCTCGATCAGCATGAGGTTACCAGGAAGATTCTCTATCAGGAGCTCTCTGGTCTTGATCAGGCCAGGAAAGAAAAACCAATTTATCTCAAAGCAGATAAGGCAGTAGCGTACGGGGTGGTTGTAAAAATTATGGCCGATATAAAGAAGGCCGGATTTGATAAGCTGGGCATGATAACCCAGCCGGAAGAAGAAGAAAAATAAGGTGTCCGAACAGTACCGTGTCACATACGGGGGCTACCACAGCTGGATACTGCCACTTAATCTGGCCGTGGGTTTTCACCTGCTGATAGCCTTCAGCGTTATTGTCTTGCCCGATCTCTTCAAACCCAGCCCTAAGTTCGAGGATATCTATACCGTCAATCTCGTCAACCTGGCCGAACCTGTTGTCCAGCCGAGCGCCCCGCCTGCTCCACTGCCAGAACCGGCCGCACCGCCCGAACCGCAAGCTTCTGAAAAAGCGGTGGCCATATCCGATCCGGTGAAACCGCCGCCTCCCCAGGTGGAAGAAGTAAAGCCGGTATCCCTGAAGCCCTCCAAGCGGAAAATCAAGAAAAAGATAAAAGATCCGCAGGTAGACCGCCAGAAAGAGCTTGAACGCTTAAAACGTCAACGACTTGATGAGGCTGTCAGGGCCGAGCAGTTGGCCGCAGAACAGGCCCGAATAGCTGCCGAGGAAGCAGAGCGTCAGCGACGGCTCATGGAAGCGGAAGTAAACCGAATACGCAGCCAGGTTCGCACAACTCCAACACCCCGCCCGTCCGGCGCTCAGAGAAGCGCAAACACGCTTAATGTACTCGAAAGCCAGTACGCACTAGCGGTTCAAGGAAAGCTGATGCAGGTGTGGGCGCTGCCAGAATTCAAGCAATTCGACACTTCGACCATGGCCAAATATGTGATCAGGATTTCGCGGGACGGCACAGTTATCAAACAGTTTTTCGAGCAACGCTCCAATGATTCCACCTTCGACCAGTTCGTCAAAAGAGCGGTAATAGAAGCCAGCCCTTTTCCGCCAATTCCTCCCGCTATCAAGGATAATAGCCTGGAATTTGAATTACGCTTTAGTCCAAGTGATATCAAATCATCTTAAACGAGCTCATAATGAAAAAGCTTACCCTGATTGCCGCCTGTCTCTTCTTAACGCTTTTTGTTCTCACTTCTCCGGTGCTCGCCAAGAGAATCTCTCTCGATATCACTTCGGCTGATGCACGTAAGATTATTTTCGCCATTCCCTGGTTTCAAAGCGCTGGGTCGACCAGCGATGCCAACCTAGACCGTTCGTTGGCTGACTCCCTCGCAAAAGCTCTGGTCTTTCACGGCATCATAGATGTGCTCCCCAACCAGCGGGTTGTTGGCAGCGGTGCCAGTGACTGGGCCAGACTTGGTGCTGATTACGGGGTGATCGGCAGATATTCGGTCAGCAAGGACCAGATCAACATGGAAGTTCGCCTTTTCGATGCGGCCGACGAGAAAATGCTGATGGGCAAGGCCTATAAAGGCCCGCTCGACGAAAGAGACCTGATGATCTACAAGTTCACCGACGCGATCATCAACGAGTTGACCGGCGCACCAGGTCTTGCCACCACCCAAATAGGTTTCGTTACCCCGCCGTCGGACAAGCCGGAGAGGGAGGTGTTCATCACCGATATCCTGGGCAGAAAAATGAGACAGATAACCCGACACCGCAATCTAGTCGTGTCTCCGCGGTTTTCGCCGGATGGCGCCTACCTGGCCTATACTTCCTACCATAGCGGCAATCAGAATCTTTATATCACCGATTTACGGCAGAGCAAAACTACCCGGGTGATTTCCAGAAGGAAGGGAATGAACCTGGCGCCGGCCTGGTCGCCGGATGCTGAAACCATGGTTGTCACCCTGAGCTTCCAAGGTAATCCAGACTTATACCTGATAAACCGGCGGGGGGAAATCCTGCGCCAGCTGACCAAACGCACCGGGATAAACGTCTCCCCCTCTTTTTCGCCGGACGGACGCCATATTGTCTTTGTTTCGGACCGCAGCGGCAAGCCGCAACTCTACCTGATGGAACTGTCCTCGGGCAACACCCAGCGGTTGACCTTTGAGGGTGTTGAGAATGCCGAACCCTCATGGTCGCCGGTAGAAAACCTGGTGGTCTACTCGAGCCTCAGAGGCGGTATTTACCAGCTCTGTACCATCGATCCGTTTAATATCGGCTCCTCCACCCAGATAACCAGCGATCAGACCCATCATGAAACACCATCGTGGTCGCCTGACGGCAATCAGATTATCTTTGCAAAAAGAGATGGCAAAGGTCATAAAGTATATGGAATAATGAAAAACGGTCTCCATCAGCGGATGCTTTTCTCGCTGCCGGGAAGTCAAACCTACCCCCGTTGGGCGGTGAAGCCTTATTAACTATTTATCTAAGCTGGAAAATCATGAAGAAACCACCATTTTCACTTGTCTGTGCGTTCCTAATAGCTCCTTTTCTGATGCAGTGCGCCTCCCAGGACGACCTGAACCTGATTCACGCACAGCTGCGCAATATCGATAATAAACTGACAGACCTCGAAACCACGACCGTAGACGGACTTAGAAAACGCCAAGCGTCAAATACCGCCCAGATTGATCAGCTCAATCAGGAATTGCTGGCCCTGCGGGGCGGTCTGGAGGAGACCGGTCATCTCAACCGCCGCCTGAAAGAGCAGAGTAAGGAACTTGAGCTCAACTTCAAGCGTTATGCCCAGCAGGAAGAGCAAAAAAGGTTAGAGGAAGTAAGGAGGCTTGAGCAGGAAATCGCCGAGAAGGATAAACAATTAAATCAATTCTCGGACCAGCTGAAGCTGCAGCAGGAAAATCTTCAGGCCATTCAGCAGGCACGGGTTGATGAAGCCAAACGAAAAGCTGCGGCAGCGGCCCGGGCGGCGGAACAGGCTCGCAGCCGAGCGGAGGCGGCCAACAAAGCGGCCAGCAGCTCCGGCGGCACCAGGATCAGGGCAGATAAAAGAAAAAAACTGATCACGTCCGGATCAGCACCAGCTCCGCAAGCTGCACCAGTGAGGACTGCATCGACGCCCAGCAGCAGTGCACCGGCAGCGGCCCCGGCCGGAACAGGCAGCAGCCTGGGCAAAGGCAAGAGTTTATTTGATCAGGGTAAATTCCGCGAGGCCTACCAGCAATTTGAAAATATCTCCGTCTCCGGTTCCGCTGAAGATGCCGTCGACGCCAAGTACATGATGGGGGAGTGTTTGTTCGCCCTGCAGGAATATGATCAGGCGATCCTTGATTACCAGAACATTATTACCAATCATCCGTCGAGCGGCAAGGCTCCCGCCGCCATGCTCAAGCAGGCAATGGCCTTCGAGAAGCTAAACGACACGGATACCGCGAAAATCCTTTATAAAAAGCTTGTTGCTACCTACAAGGACTCTCCTGAAGCCCAGCAGGCCCAGCAGAAATTGAATTAGACCGGGGATCCTCGCCATTCCGGCAGCTGGATCGGCAAGAGATGGTAAGACTCGACCAACTCCTTGTTGAACGGGGGCACTGCCGTTCATTGAGCGAGGCTGCAGCGCTGGTCATGTCCGGTAAGGTTCTTATCGGCGATAATGTTGTCGACAAGGCTGGCACCCTTGTACCTGCCAACGCCGCTCTGCGGTTAAAAGACATTCACCCCTTCGTGTCGCGCGGCGGTATAAAACTCCGGGGCGGTCTTGATCACTATTCCATCGACCCACAGGGTTGGATCTGCGTCGATATCGGAGCATCCACGGGGGGATTCACAGACTGTCTGCTCCAGGCTGGAGCCGCACGGGTTTATGCAGTAGATGTAGCCTATGGCATACTCGACTGGAAGATCAGATCTGACTCAAGAGTTGTCGTGCTGGAGAGGTGCAATGCCCGCCATCTCGGCACAGAGCAGATCACAGAAGCGGTCGATTTCTGCGTGTTCGACACCTCGTTCATTTCTCTCACCACAGTGCTGCCGCCGGTATTACCCCTCTTCGGCAACAACAAAATCAGGATTTTATGTCTGGTCAAACCCCAGTTTGAACTGGATCGCTCTTGTATCGGATCCGGCGGCATTGTTGGCGATGAGTCGCTGCGAATAAGTGCCGTTGAGAAGATCGTCAATTTCAGCAGCGACCTTGGACTGGTACATCGCGGTTTTGTTGAATCCACCATTAAGGGTGCCAAAGGGAATCAGGAGTATCTCCTCTACCTGACCAGCGCATAACCGGCGTTCAATTTTTCTTGAGACGCTCAATCAATTCAAGCATCTCCCTGCTGGCCTGGCCCATTTCGCTCTGCTCTTCGGTTTTGCCGGCTACCTGTTTGAAATTTGCCTCAGCAAGTTTCAGTTGCCCTTCATAGAGATTGTATTTCCCCAGGTAAAAGCGCGCCTCGATATTTTTTCCCTGGCTGGACAGGATCTTGCCAATCTCAAAGTAGACATCGGAGAACTCGGAAATGTCGTAGGCCACCTCTTTGAGCAGTTGGACTGCCAGGTCAGCATCGCCCAACCTGGAAACAACTTTGCCCAGGTTAAAGAGCACGTAACTGTCGTTCGGCCGCTTTCTTCTTGCCTGCTCGAGAAGAATCCTGGCCTCCAGGTATTCTCCCTGATCAGCGAGTACAATGGCCTTATCGACCTGCAGAATAGGTTCGTTGGGAAAGGCGGCGATGACCTCATCCATTCGGGAAAGACTTTGTTCGAAATTGTTTGATCTCCTGTCTACCTGGGCCAGTCCGTAAAGGGCCATGGTACGTTCAAACTCGGTGGCCCGGGAATCGCTTAACTCACTTGCCAGAAAAGCCCGAGCGGAAGAGGATTTCTGGGTTATGGACATGATGCGGTATTTGAATCGCAGGAAAGCAAAATTCCTCGATTCTTCCGTCTTTGCCAGATAATCACTATCGGCAGCTATGAGCGAGGCGACATAATCGAGCCTCGCTTCAGGGTCAGGATGGGTAAGCAGATATTGCGGAATCTGCCCGGTACGATACCTGGTGATCCGCCGCATGGTCTGCAGCATTCTCTTCTGACCCGCCGTATCGCGCTGCATGTCCTGCATCCACTGGTAGGCCAGCAGATCCGCCTCGATTTCATCCTGACGGCTGAAGTGCAGCTGCGCACTCTGACCGGCGGCCAGGGATCCGGCCAGCAACCCCTGCGCTGCCGCTCCGCCCCCAAGTGCGATAGCTGCAAGGGCGGCGCCCAAAGAAGCAATATTAACCACCTTGCCTTTTTTCATTCTCGAGGCCAAGTGCCTTTTCACCACATGACCAACCTCGTGAGCCATAACTGACACCAGCTCATCCTCACTGTTCATCGACTCGATCAACTTCGAGTAGAAAAATATAAGTCCGGAGGGGGCGGCAAAGGCGTTGAACTGAGAACTTTCCACAACATAGAAATGGTAATCGAAAAACTGAATGCCGGCGACATCCAGAACCTCATTGCCAATATCGGTGATATATTGATGAAGATCGGGTTCATCCAGGATCGGAAAGCTGGAACGAACCGCATAAAGCAGCTTCTCTCCCACCTCCTTCTCTTCTCCCACGCTAAATCCCAGAGCCGACCGAGGATTTCCGGAAACAAGCAGGGAAATAACCAGCAGAACGGACAGAAAACATTTCAGGTTCTTGGTATGCATGATTAGGTCAATGAGGCAAGCAGCCGTTGTGTCCCTTCTTCAATAGTGATTAGTGGCTCGTAACCAAAATCTTTGGTGGCCCGCTGGTGACTGAAATAGTGGGAGCAGGCTAACTGAAGAGCGAGAAATCGTGTCATCCTTGGTTCTTTCTTAAGCATGGCGAGGCGATGAATTGTTTCCAGCAGCCAGCCTGCCAGATAGGCTGGTGCCAAAGGAACTTTTTTTTCAAGTTGGGCAATACCCAATTCCCGGTACAGATCGTTTATCCAGTTCCACAGATAAACTGGACGTTCCTGTCCTATAAAATAAGCCTGCCCAGAAATTCTGCTACTCTGGTGGAGACTCTTGGCGGCAAGTACGTGGGCATGGGCGGCGTTATCCACGTAGGTGATATCGACCTTGTTGCGACCGTCTCCCACGATCTTGAGTTCGCCTTTTCTGCCCCTTTCTATGAGCCTCGGTATCAGATGGGGGTCGCCTGGCCCCCAGATCAAATGCGGGCGCAAGGCACATACCCGCAAGCTCTCGTCCTGGTTTTCAAGGAGGTAGCGCTCGGCTGCTACTTTGGATTCGGCATACCCGCACAGAAATTTCTTGGCGTAGCCCAGACTTTCGTCGCCTCCTTCGATGCTGGCGCGCTCAAACACCACCGAGGGGGTGGAGGTATAGACCAGGCAACCAACCCCGTTTAGCCTGCAGGAGTCGGCGATGTTGATGGTGCCCTCGATGTTGACTCTTCTATACTCACGCCAGCTTCCCCAGATCCCGGCTTTTGCCGCCACATGAAAAACAGTGTCGATATCCCGGCAGGCCCGGGCGGTGAAATCTTTATCACCTATATCACCAACCAGGCAACGGGCTCCCCAACGCTCTACCTGTTCATAACGGTGTCTGCCGGCCACCTTCACCGTACAGCCTTGGTCCAGAAGCCGCCGTACAAGTGCAGAGCCGAGAAACCCGCCACCGCCCGTAACCAGAACACGCTCCATCATCTCTTGCGCACCTGCTGCTGAGCCCAGACGGCGAGCTTCTCGCGAAAAATCTTGGCGTTGTGCCTGATATCCACCGGAAAAGCATCGTGAACCAGCACATGCGCGACATTTTCAAGCAAGGGGTGGTCCGCGCATAGTGTTTTGATCTCGGTAATTATATCTCTGACGTTTCTGGTAATCGGTTTGTGCAACTCGATGATCATTACCGGTGTCTGATAGTCGTCTTCTGAGTCTATTCCCACCAGGGCAGAACGGAACACCTCGGGATGATTGTTGACCAAGGCTTCGCAACAGATTGTGTACATGACCCCGGCGCGGCTGAATACCCGATGGGCCATCCTGCCGCAGAACCAGAGCCGGCCCTTGGTGTCGGTGTAACCCACATCGCCGATTCGATGCCAGAAATTTTTGCCATCTTTTATTTTACTCGCCAGATTCTGAATTGCATTGCCGTCGTAGGCGCGGGTAACCACATCTCCTTGGACTATTATTTCACCCCGCTTTTCAGGGCCAAGCATGGTGCATTCACCCATATTCTCAAGCACCGAATCGTTGGCTTCTATGATTTTCACCGTAATCCCAGGCAGCGGTCTACCCACACAGGTTCCCTTGCCCTTCTTGGTCTCCGCCCAGGTCTCCCCGATAATTTCACTGCCTTCCATGGACACGATTGGCAAACACTCAGTGGCGCCGTAAGGTGTATGTATTTGACCGTCCTCACCAATAATCGCAAATACCTGTCGAACCAGGTCTCCACTTACCGGAGCGCCCGCCATCAGGACCTTCTTCAGGCTCCGGCAGCGGATTTTATTCTCCTGGCAGTAACGGCTTACCACTTGCCATAGTGCCGGCGAGCCAAACGAATAGGTAACTTGATAATCCTGGATTGAGCGAGCAAATTTCTGGGGGTCGACCTGCGCCGGTCTGGTGGGGTCCATGTCAGGTATCACAGCGTGCGCGCCCAGAGCAGTTGAGAATAATGCAAAGAGAGGAAATCCCGGCTGATCAATGTCACCACGACCGATTCCGTAATAAGATTGGATCTTCTCAAGTTGGGCACTGAAGATAGAGTGTTCGAATCGCACCCCTTTCGGAGGCCCCGTGGAGCCGGTTGTAAAGATTATGGCAGCTAGAGATGTCTCATCTGGATGGTAAGTTTCGATACTCCCTTGCTCAACTTCACGTTTTCTGCGGATATCAAGCGAGGACAATCCCAAAAAGCGGCCGCAGCAGAACCTTTTCTTCAGGGAGCTAAATTTATTGCCAAAAAGCATGCTCAACCCCACCACCGCCGGGATACCCACCAGATAATCCGGCTTTACGCTGGCGATGCACCTAAGCAGGTTTTTATACCCCATGCCTGGGTCGATGAGTATCACCGGGGCGCCAATCCTAAAAAGAGCAAAAGCGAGCGCGATAAAATCTATCGAAGGCCTGACCATGAGCATAACCCGGTCGCCGCTATGTACCCCTTCTGCAGTCAAATAGGCCCCATATCTGTCAGCGTAGAGATCAAGCTCCATGAATGAGCAGGACTGTCCGCTGCGCGCTTCTGTAACCGCGGTCCTGGCTCCAAGTTCCTGAGCCGTTACCGTTAAAGTGTGGGCGATATTGTCACTCATCGGTCAGCAACATCTCTTTACTCAAAAATTCTTCTATAATTTTCTCAATCTCACCCTTGCCATCTTCCAGCAGATAATGTCCCCACTCCGGGTAGTAATGAAACTCAGCCTGGGGTAAATGTTTTTTCCACTGCTCGTAGAAGTAATCATTGAAGCAGAAATCTTTTCCCCCCCAGAAAATCGCAGCCGGAATATCACTTTCCTTCATCACTCTCAGACGTTTTTCTATACGCACCAGCGCTTCATAAGATCGATGCGTGGTCTGCAGAGGAATATCTTTGACAAATTCATAAATAGCACGACGATTGTGCCAGTTGCAGTAGGGATGAAGATACCCCTCAGCGGTCTGCCGGTTCATTTTTTTATTAACCGCCATGAATAGCGCAGCGCCTGCAAAAGCGTTCAAACCCTGAACTAACAGCTTGCCGATTACCGGCCAGCGGCAAATGCTAATCCGCAGGGGTATCCTGGTTGCCCGAAAGGCGGCAGTGTTGAGAATGACCAGTCTTTGCAGGTCCACCCTTTCACCTGCAGTGGCCCCGATACCTATGGGGCCGCCCCAATCGTGGACCACCATTGAGGTTCGACTCACTCCAAGATACTCAAGCAGCGACTGAAGATTGGCGATATGATTTTCCAGAGTATAGTCATACTCGCTCGGTTTATCTGACAAGCCACAGCCCATATGGTCAGGAACGATTACCCTGAATCGCCGGGACAGTGTTCGCAGCAGATTTCTGTAGTAATAGGACCAGGTGGGATTGCCGTGCACCAACACCACCGTGTCGCCCTCTCCTTCATCCAGGTAGTGAAGCCGGCCCCGGGAAAGCGCTAGGTAGTGGGGATTGAAATCATATTCATAAAGCACGGGAAAACACCCTGTGAAAAAATTTTACCGACTATGATTGTTAAGCTCCGCGAAGAACCGCCATCCATAATAAAGCTTTAGTGCGCCTTATTTAAGAAAAAATACGAATCCTCGAAGTTTAAATAGTTTTTCGTTAAACAAATAAAATTATTGCCATAAACAAAATGATATGCTAAGTCGATCTTTGTTTAGTTGGTGGAATAATTACTTTTTTCGAATTTTTGTTGAGAATCTTTCTCATTTCGAAGCGTTCCACCTGCAGTAATGCTGTTGTTCCTGAGGCAGGATCAGCGGCTATCAAAAAGCCCGGCACCAGGGCTGAAACAAAAAGGAGTAGAAGAATGGCAGAAGGTACGGTTAAGTGGTTCAACGACGCTAAAGGATTTGGGTTTATTCAGCGAGAGGGAGAATCCGACGTTTTCGTCCACTATTCGGCAATTCAGGGTGATGGTTTCAAGTCGCTCGATGAGGGCGTTCGGGTCAAGTTCGAAATAGTGGAAGGCCCAAAGGGACCTGCTGCCGACAAAGTGGAACGTTTATAGCCTGTCAGCTATATTGAGAAGCAAAGTCTTCGAGCTTGAGGGGTTTTCATTTTGAAAACCCCTCTTTTATTATTCTGTCTTCTGTTCCCCAAATTTCAGGGTGGAACAGCGATTAATAAAGTGCAACAGCAACCGCACCCCAATCCCTGAGGGCCCCTTGGGGACATAGCTCTTTTTTGTGTAATCCCAGGCCGTACCGGCAATGTCCAGATGCGCCCAGGGCGTGCTGCCGACAAATTTCTGCAGGTACGCTCCTGCGGTGATTGAGCCCCCTGGTCTGCCGCCAATATTTTTTACATCAGCCACTTCTGATTTCAACTGCTCAGTGTACTCCGGGTCAAGCGGCAACCGCCAGACTTTTTCCCCGGTCTGATCTCCGGACTCGTTCATCGCGCCGGCAAGCACATCGTTGTTGCTCATCATTCCCGTTCGATGATGCCCCAGCCCGATGATAACCGCCCCGGTCAGGGTAGCCAGGTCAACAATGCAGTCCGGTTTGTACTTCTTGATTCCGTAGGCCAGGGCATCGGCTAGTATGAGTCTTCCTTCGGCGTCGGTGTTGATCACTTCAGAAGTAACTCCGTTGTAATGAGTTATCACATCTCCTGGTTTGACGGCTGAACTTCCAGACATATTATCGGTGGTCGGCACGATGGCCACCACCCTTACCCGCGGCTTATTTTCCGCTACCGCCTGCATCGTTGCAATAACTGCGGCCCCGCCGCACATGTCATATTTCATGTCTTCCATGCCGGCGGCTGGTTTCAAGCTTACCCCGCCTGAATCGAAGGTGATGCCCTTGCCCACCAAGAGAACCGTCGTGCGAAAATTTTTCGGCCGGTGCTCCAGGATGATCACCCGTGGATCAATGGCTGAACCCTGGTTTACCGCAATTATGCCTCCCATCCCTAATTTTTTAATCTGGCTTTTCCCCAGCACTGTACAGCGTAAATCGCTGGTGCGGGACAGCTCTCGGCCAAATTTACTGAAATGTTCAGGGGTCCAGCGGTTGGCTGGCTCATTGGCCATATCCCTGGCAGTCATCGCCGCCTCTGCTCCGATCCGGGCGAGCCCAATCATCCGTCTGAGTCCTCCGCCCTTACCGCGAATTGTTATGGTTTTGAGCCCGGCATACTCATCTTCTGCAGTCTTTTTCTGCTTGTAATTCTTAAATTTATAGTTACCTAACAGTATGCCCTCCACAACCGCGGCAGCAAGGCTGTGCTGCGGATCACTTAGAAACTCCGGGAGTACCAGCAGCAACTCATCGGCCTTGACCTTTTTCGCTGATTGACTGATCGTGCCGCCAACTGATCTGCAGGTCTCCAAAAGTTTATCGCTACTGATATTTTTTTTAAGCTCGCCGATGCCGACCAGAAGCAGCCGCTTACAGGAGAATTGCTTTCCAGCTTTAACGTTGTCTGGATACAAAATGATTGATTCATCCTTCTGCCCTTTGAAATCTCCCAAGGCGGCGAGTTCTCTGACGACAGACCGTATGGACTGATCACTCTTGGGAAGCGATTTGCCACTTTGGGCAACCAGGAATATCTGCAGCGCCCCTTTATAGGAATTGATAGGCTTCTGGGTAAATCGCAGCTTGACTTTGTTCATATCGTTACCTGTGGTGTGGATCCGTTCACTTCTTGGCAATAACCGGTAAGCAGCTTGAATTATCTAGGAAAAAGCTAACTTCACTACTATTATACATCAATACCTGAATTACAACGACTCGGAGAATTCCCCATGTTGCACACTCTCGTTATCTCAGTCTCCCTGGCCATTGTCGTGTCGGCACTCTGCTCAATCTGTGAAGCCGTACTCTACTCGCTAACCACTTCTCAGGTTGAAATGCTTCGCAAATCAGGAACCCGTGCAGGAGCAGTGTTAAATGACCTGAGAAGCGATATTGACGAGCCAATAACCGCGATTCTTACCCTCAATACTATTGCCAACACGGTCGGCGCCGCCATTGCCGGAGCCGCCGCCGCCCACCTGTTCGGCGACAGAAGTGTAGTCCTCTTTTCCGCTGTTTTCACCATGGCAATCCTCATCTTTTCAGAGATCATCCCCAAGACTGTTGGCGTCTCATTTTCCTACCGGCTGGCCCCGTTTATCGCCTTTCCCATCCGGCTTATGGTGGTGTGCCTTAAACCAATCGTCAAGCTCTGTCAGACGATCACTCGACTGATACCCAAGGACAGGAGCGACGAGTCCATCTCGGCCGAGGAATTGCAGACCATTGCCGCCATGTCCCGGGAATCCGGCCAGCTTGAAGAAGTACAGGAAAAAGTAATCTCAAATATTATCGATCTTAAACAGAAAACGGTGCGCCAGGTCATGACGCCGCGCACCGTTACTTTTTCACTGGATGAAAACCTTACGGTTGAAGAAGCAATGCTCCAAATCTCTCGACTGACGAGCCACAGCCGTGTACCGGTGTACGACAAGAACCCGGATGATGTGACCGGCATCATCATGAGAAAAAAGGTTCTGCTGGCTGCTGCCCAACAGAAGGAAACCACTACCTTGGCTAAACTGAAAGTGCCTGCCCATTTTGTTCCGGAAACCATGCCGCTCAACTTGGTTTTGATAGATTTTTTCGAGAAACGCCAACATCTCTTCGTCGTTGTTGATGAATACGGATCGGTGACCGGTGTCATCTCAATGGAAGACGTGCTTGAAGAGATCGTCGGAGAAGAAATAATCGACGAATCAGACCGGACCAGGGATATGCGAGAACTGGCCCGCAGGGAGACCACGAGGATACGGGCAGAATAGGCTGTAATCAGTTGATAGGCTCAAGTTGCATGCGGGCTGAGAGCTGCTGGCCTTCGCGCAGGTAGGACAATTCGATCTCGTCACCCACCTTGAGATTTTCCAGGATATTCCTGATATCGTCTACGGAATCGACAGCTGTGCCGTTGATGCCGACGATTATGTCGCCGGTGACTATTTCACCTCGATACTGTCGGGCGGCCTGAAGTCCGACCTGGTCCGCCGGCCCGCCCGCTTCGACTTCGCCGATCAGTATACCATCGCTGATGCCGTATCTCGCAGCATAGCGCTCATCGACCAGAGTCACGCCAATTCCCGGCTTAATTAATTTGCCATGCCTGATCAATTCCGGCACCACTCTGTTTACTTCCTCTACCGGTACGGCGAATCCGATACCGGCATAGGCCCCGGAAGGACTGTAAATAGCGGTATTGACGCCTATGAGCCGGCCGGCGCTGTCAAGAAGCGGTCCCCCCGAATTACCAGGATTGATGGCCGCATCAGTCTGGATCACGCCGTTAATCGTTCTACCGGTGATTGCATTGATTTCCCTGCCCAGTGCTGAAATGATGCCGGAAGTAATGGTGTGGTCAAGCCCGAAAGGATTACCGATGGCAAACACTTTCTGGCCAACCAGAAGATTAGTGGCTTCACCCACTGTTATCGGTTTAAGTTTAGCCTCCGGGGCGCTGATCTGCAAAACAGCCAAATCCTTGTCCGGTGCGGCACCCACCAGTATCGCCTTATATTCAGATTGATCGGAAAGTGTGACCCGGATATGGCTGGCGTCCGAGATTACGTGGTAGTTGGTGACGATTCTGCCTTCCCTGTCCCAGATAAATCCCGATCCCGTTCCCTGGGGAATCTGGACGGCGTTGAGGGAGAACAAATTTCGTCTCACCGCCAGGGAGGTAATAAAGACCACCGAAGGAGAGTTTTCCCGGAAGATCTCTATGGTATTTTTCTCGTCCTCGGCCAGATCACCCCGAGCGGTGATCGCTCGGGGTGCGGCGTTGCGATTGATCGCCCGCCAGTCCTGAGCGCCGAACAGATACCAGAGCATACCTGTCAGAATGAGCAGCAGTATGAAAGGTTTTAGAAACCCGGTTTTTCTGGGTTGCTCCATAAATAATTGCGGTCGATTAGAGGCCGAGAATTAGTTTAGCCGTGTAAAAATACATCATGACACCGATAATATCGATGGCGGTGGTGACGAATGGACCAGTGGCGATGGCGGCGTCAAAGCCGAATCTTTTCAGAATCAGGGGAATGATGGTTCCCAGGGTGGCGGACATGGCCATGATGAAAAAGATTGACAGCCCAACCACTGCACCGAGCATGGTGGGGTCCCGGTGCAGGAAAAAGGAGACTAGCCCGAGGAAAATTCCATAGACACAGCCGAGCAGCAGACCTACCCTGAATTCTTTGAAAACCACCTTGAAAAGTTCGTTCATGTTCACCCGGCCGGTGGCGATACCCCGCACAATGATGGTCGAGGACTGGGTGGCGATGTTGCCTCCCATTCCCATGACGATCGGGATGAAGGATGCCAGCGCTATAACACTGGTAAGTTCCTGCTCGAAACTGCCGATGATGACCATTGCCATGATGCCGCCGATCCAGGAAGCAAAAAGCCAGGGCGCTCTGAGCATGGCATTGTCAAAAGCAGACTTCAGAAGAATTTCTCGGTCCTTTCCGGCACCGGCCATCTGCAGGAAATCTTCGGTAGCCTCCTCACGAATGACATCGATAATGTCATCGACGGTGACGATGCCTACCAGATTATAAGAAGAATCGACCACCGGTACCGCGAGAATATTGTATTGCGAGACCACGTGGGCGACCTCGCCCTGATTGGTATCGGTACTCACCGAGATGACGTTGGGATTCATCACGTCTTTAAGTTTTCTTCCAGGTGCGTTCATCAGCAGTTCGCGCAGCGATACAACACCGGCCAGTTTGCCGTCTCCATATTTTATATAGAGATAGAACACCATTTCCATCTCTTCGCTTTTCTGCTGAATAATTGATATCGCCTCGCCAACCGTCAAATCATCCTCCAGACACATGAAATCTGGCGACATCAAGCCACCGGCTGTCTCCGGATGATACTGCAGAAGACCTTCCACCTCTTCACGATCTTCTTTCTCCATGTGCCTGCTTATTTCAGCAGCCAGATCATCTGGTATGGTCTCTAGAATGTCTACCGCGTCATCAGATGGGATGTCCGCCAGGATCGAAGCCAGGTACTGCGGGGTCAGTTGCTGGACGAGATCGACCAGTATCGCGTCATCGAGTTCGCTGAGGAATTCTCCCACGACTTCGGTCTGGCCGATAATGTTGAATATATTGGTCCGTTCCTCCTCATTCAAGTGCCTGAAAACCCATGCCATATCGGCAGGATGGGTCTTCTGGATTAATTTCAGGAGGTGGCCGGAGGCACTGCGCCGGTTCAGCCTTCTGATCATATCGAGAAGAACCATGCCTTCACTGCCGATCATTTCCCGTTTTGTACTATCAGTTCGTGCCATAGCCGGTACCTGGGAAGTCAATTATGCGATCTTGTCACACCCCCTGCATGTCGGTATAGTAACGCACCTCATTTATATTAAAAATTGTTTTAATTGCACGTCATTTCTCAGCCAAGAGAAGTAATGCCCTCAGCCCATGACAGATACCCACCCTAACGCTGACTTCAATGCCCTTGAGAGCCGCCTCACTCGAGCCTGCTCATGTCACGAACAGGGGGACTACCATCGGGCTGAGATTCTTTATCGCGATCTTATCGGACAATACCCGGGAATCTGGCAGCTGCACTTCAATTACGGGTTGCTGTGTGATGAGACCGGTCGATATGAAGAGGCGCTGGAAAATTATTTCGCTGGGCTGGCGATCAATCCCGCAAGTGAAGACCTTCATTATAATATTGCTATCTGCCAAAAAAAACTCGGTCGCATCGAAGCGGCCATCGACAGTTATCGCCGGGCTCTTGAAATCGCCCCTGACGACATCGATTGCCTGTACAATCTGGCTGGATGCTATCGATCACAAGGGGACGATCAGCGGGCGGCCCGAGTTTACAGCGAGATTCTTGAACGCGCACCTCAACATCTCCCCTCGCTCAACAATCTGGCTTATGTCGCCCACAAAAATGGTGATAGCGCCGGGGCCAGAGAACTCTATGATAAAATTCTCGCTTTAAATCCAGATCATGTCTCGGCCGAGTATATGCGAGCAGCCCTCTCGGGAGAGACCAGAAGCCAGCCACCGGACTCTTATGTCAAAGAAGTGTTTGACGCGTTTGCCGATCATTACGAAGCAAGCCTGACCGCCAACCTGGGCTATGAGTTGCCCTCAACTCTGCGTGATTTCTATCAACGCCTGCTCCCCCGGAACACTCCAGAACGTCTCCTCGATCTAGGTTGTGGGACAGGCCTGATCGGCGACACATTTCAGTCGTTTTGCCAGTCAATGACAGGAGTTGATATTTCCGAGAAGATGCTTGACGCAGCCAGGGAAAAGCGGCTCTATGACACCCTCCACCTCTCTGCAATTAAAGATTTTCTGACCACCCATCCCAACTCATCTTATGACCTTGTAGTGAGTGGCGACGTGCTTCCCTACATTGGGGATCTGGAAGAACTGTTCATAGGGGTGTCCAGGGTGCTTACGGCTCTGGGGCACTTCATGTTCTCCGTTGAACACCACTCAGATGAAGCGCTTGTTCCCGTGCTCCAGCAGAGTGGGCGCTTCGCCCACAGCCAAGCATATGTCACAAGGGTAGCGGATAAAACCGGCTGGCAGATAATTGGCCAGACCCTGCTTGACCTGCGCCGGGAGCGGGACGAATGGATCCAGGGATCCATTTATTTAATGAGCCTTTCCTCGATCAGTTGAAGAAGCCGCTCTTCTGGACCAGCCAGCAGATCAGTAATCCGCTGCAGACGGAAGACAGACCGATTACCCGCAGGGTTGACATAGGAACCTCACTCAGCTTGAGCAGCCATTCCCGCATTTTATCTGGAGCGGCCGCATAGGGCAGACCTTCCACAATGAGTACCATGCCAAACACCAGAAGGAGTAATTTCATGTCAATTAATCGGCCTGCCTAGCGAAGATTTTGTTGAAGTTAACAAAGCTACTATTATATTTACAAAATTCGGTGAATAAGTTATTTGGTATATCACTTCGACTGCGCGCACTAGAGAACGTCCAAGGTCGCACTGAGTTATCGCTATTACAGTATCGCGGCTCCGTTCTTTTGGCAATCCACAATTACACAGCTAATTAATGACAGAATCCACTCGCTCTAAATACCAGGAAGCAGGCGTCGATATAGACAAGGGCAACGCCTTTGTTAAGCAGATCAAAAGCGTCATTGCCGACACCCATCAACGTGGCGTACTCAGCGAGATCGGCGGTTTTTCCAGTCTGTTTTCCATCGACAAGGATAAGTACGAGAACCCGGTTTTGGTATCCGCGACCGACGGTGTCGGCACCAAGCTGGCGGTGGCCAAATCGTGCGAAAAACATGACACCATCGGTATAGATCTTGTTGCCATGTGCGCCAACGACATTATCGTAAGCGGTGCCAAGCCTCTGTTTTTTCTTGACTACCTGGCCGTCGGCAAACTGGAGATCGAAGTTGCCAGCCAGATTGTCACCGGTATTGCCGAGGGCTGCAAACAGGCCAATTGCTCTCTGGTCGGAGGTGAAACGGCAGAAATGCCGGGTCTCTACCGCGAAGGAGATTACGACATAGCCGGGTTCATAACCGGTATTGTCGATCGTGACAATATCATTGATGGTTCCGACATCAGGGTCGGAAACAAGATTATCGGCCTCGGGTCCAACGGTCTCCATGCCAACGGGTTCTCTCTGGTCAGGAAGATTTGCTTCAATGACCTGGGCCTGGGAGTTGGTGATTTCGTGGAGGAATTAGGCACTAAGCTTGGCGAGGAATTACTCAAACCGACTCGCATATACGTTCAGCCGATTCTCAATATTCTCAAAAACTATAAGATAAACGGCATGGTTCACAATACCGGAGGCGGTTTCTACGACAACATCCCCCGGGTACTGCCCAAAGGGTGCCGAGCGATAATTGCCAGGAACTCATTTCCCGTACCGCCGGTATTCCCTTACCTGGCAGCTGGCGGCGGGGTTCCAGAAGCCGAAATGTACCGTACCTTCAACATGGGAATCGGTTTTATGGCGATTGTTGAAGAAAAAGACGTTAACGATATAATGCTGCAATTTTCAGCTCTGGGCGAGACCCCGTATCTCATCGGAGATGTTCAGGCGGAGGCGGAGGGAGAGAAGCAGGTGGAGTTCATCTAAATCCGAACTTCAAAAAAAGGGGGCTTCGATTTCGCGAAGCCCCCTTTTTTTGTTCAAGACAAAATCAACCTTCGGCGCAATCCACCGTGCTTCCTTTTATCTTCTCGAGGGCATGGTCCAGTGCAGGCAGCAGGACATCTATATTTTCCAGCGCCCCTTTGCGGCTGCCGGGTAAATTGATGATCAGGCTCTGCCGGCGGATTCCCGCCCTGCCCCTGGAAATGACCGCTTTTGGTGTTATTGCGAGGCTTGCCGCCCGCATCGCCTCAGCCATTCCCGGTACTTCTTTGTCAAACACCTGATCCATCGCCTCGGGAGTCACATCAGTCGGCGAGACTCCGGTACCTCCAGTGGTGAGCACAAGATCGGCTCCCTTGGCTTCGATTGCCTGGAGTACCGCTTCTACGATGAACTCTATCCGGTCCGGTACTATTTTGTAAAAGCAAAGACGGTAGCCGTGATCGGTGAACAGCTCTTTCAGGGCAGCGCCGCTGGTATCTTCCCTGAGCCCCCGAGCGCCGCTGTCGCTCATGGTTATCACCGCAAAGCTGAATTGGCTCATGGCTGCCCTAAAAACTCGGTTACTTGTCTGCTGCTCTTGCAGCGACGATCTTCTCGGTGATCTGGGCCGGAACTTCCTCATAGTGGGAAAATTTCACTACAAATGAGCCAAGACCGCCGGTCATCGAAGTCAGTTCGTTGGCATAAGTCTGAATCTCCGCCATTGGCACCTGGGCGGTAACAACCTCGCCCTTTGGTCCGGAGTCCATCCCCAGCACACGGCCTCTTCTGCTGTTGAGATCACCCATGATGTCACCGACACTGTCCTTGCCCACGGTAACAACCATCTCCATGATCGGTTCGAGAAGCACCAAACCGGCAGCGGGTGCTGCCTGTTTGAAAGCCAGTGAACCGGCTATTTTGAAAGCCATTTCCGAACTGTCAACGGTGTGATAGGTGCCATCATAGAGGGTGACTTTGACATCGGTAACCGGATACCCTGCCAGGACGCCTTTTTCCATCGCTTCCAGTATACCCTTCTCCACAGCCGGTCTATACTGCTGCGGAATAACGCCGCCGACAATCTTATCGACAAATTCGAATTTTTCTCCGGGAATCGGTCCAATTTCTATCCAGCAATCGCCGAACTGGCCGCGTCCGCCGCTCTGTTTTTTATGCCGGCCCTGCGCCTTGGCTGAGCTTCTGATGGTTTCCATATAAGGAATTTTGGGCAGATTGAGCTCCATTTCCACCCCGAATTTTCGCTTGATGATGGATCCGACCACCTCCAGGTGGACCTGGCTCATGCCTGAAACCAGAGTTTCTCCGGTCTGCTGTTCGCGCGACATCTTCAGACTCAGGTCCTCATCGAGCATACGGCTCAGGGAAGAAAACAGCTTCTCCTCGTCGCCTTTCTTGGCAGAGACTGCGTAGGTAATGACTGGAGAAAGAGGTTCGACTGCCTCGAGAATCACTGGATTATCCTGCAGACACAGAGTGTCGCCAGTGGTAGTTTCTTTTAATTTGGCCACAGCTACCAGCGCGCCGGGTCCAACACTGTCTACCTGACGCTGCTCTTTTCCTTCGATGAGGAAAAGATTACCAAACCGTTCAGCGGTCTTTTTGTTGGCGTTGTAAAACGATTCGCCTGCAAGGGTGCCGGAAAATACCCTGAAAATGGTAAGACGACCGGCGTAGGGGTCGGCCATGGTCTTGAATACGAAACCGGTGAAAGGGGCGTCAGCCGACGGCGGACATTCTACTTCTTCCTTGGTGTTCGGGTTCACTCCCCTGCGCGGTCCGACATCGGCAGGTGACGGCATGAAATTGTTGACCGCATCCAAAATCACGCTGGTTCCGCTGTTCTTAGTGGAGCAGGTGACTGTCACCGGGGTAACTTCCCCCTCTGCCACCGCTTTTTTCAACCCTGCTGCAAGATCCTCTACGGTGAGTTCTCCCTCTTCAAGAAATTTATCAATGAGTTCCTCATCCGTCTCGGCGATGCTTTCCATAAGAGCCTCGCGCGCCGTCGCAACCTCATCTTCAAGTTCGGCCGGAATGTCGATTTCCTTCACTCCGCCCTTGCCGCCATCCTCGAATTCGTAGGCCTTGTTAGCCACCAGATCGACGATGCCGCTAAATGACTCTTCCTTGCCTATGGGCAGATGCACGATGGTCGGGGCAACCGGAAGGGATTCTTTTATCTGGTCGATGGTCTTGTGGAAATCAGCCCGTTCTCGGTCCATCTTGGTGATGACTATCATCGAGGGCAGATTGTTTTCAGCAATAAGGTCAGCAAATTTATGGGTTTGGCCTTTGACGCCAAGAACCGCACCGATGACGAACACGGCCCCGTCGCACACATGGGCGGCCGAAATAGTCTCGTTGAAGAAGGAGTCGTCACCCGGGGTATCGATCAGGTAGACTTCATTTTTCTTCCAAGAGTAATTGGAAAAAGATGAGCTTATGGTGATCTTCCTCTTTATTTCTTCATCATCGTAATCCATCGAGGAATTGCCGTCATCGACTTTGCCCAGCCGATTGATCTTCCCTGCAGTGTAGAGCATGGCCTCAACCAGAGAGGTTTTACCGCCGTTTCCGTGTCCCATTACTGCTATATTTCTGACCATTGCCGTATCCTGCATTTGCTTCTCCTCAATTTCGAATAAATAAATCTGTCATCCAATCAGCGCAAATTTGTATAATTGAACGGGGCCTCGAAGATTTAACCCCACCATATATTCAATTCATCCGGTAGAAAGTCAAGCAACATTGAGTTCCGGGCAACATTTAATAGGCGGCGCGGCGCAAATAAAAATCTCAATCGAGACCGCAAATCGCCAGATGTCGCATTCGCGTCTTGACAGCAACTCGCAAACCGGTCACAACATGGGCTGCACAAACAACCTGAATCAGATGGCAAGGTGAGAAAAACCGATCCCCCTTCAACCGGCGTTGCCAAATCGGCGGCAACCGTCTCCGTCGCAGTAATGTGCAGCAGACTGCTGGGGCTGATTCGCGAACAGGTCTTTGCCGGCCTCTTTGGGGCCGGCTATGCCTATGATTCTTTCGTTGTTGCCTTTCGAATACCCAATCTACTGCGTGATCTTTTTGGGGAGGGCGCCCTGTCTGCCGCCTTTGTATCTGTGTTTTCCGATTATGATGCGAACAGGAGCAAGGAGGATACCTGGCTGTTGGCCTCCAATGTGCTCTGCTTCTTCGTCGTAGCCATCTCCTTGATAACCCTGCTGGGGATGGTTTTTGCCGATCAGATTGTCGCTCTGCTGGCCCCCGATTTTTCGGCCGTATCAGGCAAATCCGAGCTGACTGCCACCATGACCGTCATCATGATGCCGTTTCTGCTCTTTATTTCGCTTGCTGCAGTGGTTATGGGGATTCTCAATACCAAAAATCGTTTTTTCATCCCCTCTCTGGCATCAAGCTTTTTCAACCTTGGATCAATTATCGGCGGTACAGCTCTGGCTTTCCTGCTGCCCCGTTATGGATACCCCGCCATCATCGGCATGGCCTTCGGAACTTTGATAGGAGGGTTTCTGCAGCTCGCGGTGCAACTTCCTGTACTGAAAAAAATTGGCTTCAGGTTCACCCCTGGCTTGAACCTGTCAGATCCGGGACTGCGGCGGGTACTCAAGCTGATGATACCGGCAACCATAGGACTTTCTGCCACCCAGATTAATATTTTCATAAACACCAATTTCGCCTCATCCTGTGCTGAAGGTTCGGTATCCTGGCTCAACTACGCCTTTCGGTTGGTACAACTCCCCATTGGTCTGTTCGGGGTTGCCATATCGATCGCCGCTCTGCCCGTTTTGGCCCGGCAGGCCGCAACCATGAACCTCGAGGCTATGCGCACCACCTTCGTGTCCTCACTTACCATGGTGTTTTGTCTTACAATACCGGCCACGGTTGGTCTCGTCGTGCTGGCGGAACCGATTATCAAACTGATCTTCGAACATGGAGCCTTTACCGCTGCGGACACTAAGGCCACTGCCATTGCGCTGTCGCTCTATGGCGTGGGACTTTTTGCCTACTCGGCCAACAAGGTGATTGTACCAGTTTACTATGCCATCAATGCCGCCCGGTATCCAGTCATCGCAAGTTTTCTTGCCATTGGCTTCAATATTCTGATCATCGTCAACACCATCGATCATTTTCAGCACAGGGCCATAGCCCTCTCAACCTCGGCGGTGATGGTCATCAATTTCCTCTTTCTAATGATTGTTCTTTATCGCAAGATCGACGGCTTTTCCCTGCGCACCCTCTGGGCCGGACTTACTAAAATCGTGATCGCCGCATCACTCATGTCCCTCGTACTGATCTTTCTGTATCGCCAATTCCACCATCAGTTCCATCTCTCGATTCTCCATCAGCTCACTTTCCTGTTTCTCCTGATTGCGGTGTCGTCTCTCTGTTACATAACGGTTCTGCACCTGCTTGGCCTGCAGGAACTGAGAGATATCACAGCGAAAATAAAGGCTAGAATAGCCCGTTGAGACGGCAACGAGAGCTGCTTGCGGGAGGCGGAAGCTATTTAATCATCCCGAGCAGGAGTCACCTATTTTCTGCTAGGTGCTCCTGCTCGGGCTTTTACGGGAAAAATCAGTTGCTGACCGGTTCACCGAAGGGGTTGAGCTGTTTGCCGGCAGCGGCATCAACAGTCACATACATCTCCATCTTGGTTTTACCTAATTTTCCGAATCCACCGCCTTGAAGAACCAGAATGGCGGTCTTATTAGGTTTGGTAAAAGCAAGCAGGACATTGTTGTAGGAGGCCTCACCCACATGCCGCCACTGATCGTTCTTCATGGATTTGACCATATAATCTTTAAGCGACTGGACTTCCACATAGCCGGAAAATATGAGCACACCGCCATGAAATGACTCGGTATTGATCGTCAATGTCTTCTTGGTATCGAGTTTCATCTCGGGCGGCACTTTGATATCGTCATAATCACTGACCGGACTGGGCAGCGGACCAACTCCTGTGCCCGCATCAACTGGCTTGTTCTGGGAAGCACATCCTGAGATAATCAGCAGAAATAATCCTGCAACGAGACACACGGAAAACCTTCTGAGCATCGGGGCGGTCATATCAATCCTCCTGGAACCTTTTGGATTTATAAAGCTAACTGTATAACTATTTAAAATTTGACGTAAAATCAAATTGCCACACAATTTACTATATAATTCCCCTTTGGACAAGGAGCATGCTTTTATTGGTGCACAAAAAGATGAGCAAGGCTATCATTTTGAAGCTGTGTCATGTCACTTGATCGAACCATGCCCGAAAAAATCATCAAAGTAACTCGCTATCCCATCAGGCTGGGACAATTTCTCAAATTGGCTGAGATCGTCCAGGACGGACTCGAGGCCAAATTCATGATTCTTGAAGGAGAAGTGAAAGTCAATGGCGAGGTGGAACTGAGGCGAGGAAGGCAATTACATCGCCATGACGTAGTTGCCTTAAAGCAAAGCAGCTGGCGCTGCGGATAAGCTCTCGATAAACCTCGCAACCCAGCTTCATTACTATTCCACAATTATCTCATGCACAGTAATTGGCCGGGCAAATCCCTTGAGGCGCATGGTTTCAGCCTTCAGAGCGAAAGACTCGCCGCGACACGCCTCCATTACCGCGTCAGTACATGAAACGCTGTCACCTTCGCCCCCGGAGGCAAGACGCTGGGCGATATTGACGTCAGGCCCCACCACAGTATAATCGAACCGTTCACTGGACCCCAGGTTGCCAAGAAACATTTCACCGCAGCTGATGCCTATGCCCAGTCCGATTCGGGCAAAAACCCCGTCTTGATTCAACAATTGACTTCTCAATGACCGGAAGGCTCGAACCACCTCTTTGCTTGTCTTGACCGCGGTCTCTGCAGGGTTTTCGTGGACTGTCGGAGCTCCAAATATTACCAGGGCTCCGTCTCCCATGAATTTGTCTAGTGTACCGTGGTTAGCGTAGACAATCCGGGTGAACATCTTAAAAAAATCATCAAGAAAGCTGCGCAAATCAGGGATGGTAAGATGTTGTACCAGAAGCGTGTAGTTCCTGATGTCGGCGAACATGACGGTGAGCGTCTGGATGGTTCCGCTGTCCACCGCGGGCTGGCCTTTATCCAGCAAAATCCGGGCGATCTCGGGCGAAACATACTGCTCAAAGAGGGTACGGATTTTTACATTTTCCTGCTTCTGCCTGTGCAGCCTTAAATTTTCAATTGCCAGCACCGTCAGCTGAGCCAGAATTGAGACCAATTCAATATCTGACCCCTGGAAGCTGCGGCGACCATTGTGCTGGCCAATATTGATGACGCCTATGGATTGATTTCGGCTG
>JAHEER010000044.1 GCA_024640625.1 Desulfobulbaceae bacterium | reverse complement strand
TGTCAAGCGCACCGTATGAGGGCGAGTCAAAATCGTAGAGGACCTCGCCAATCCAGGCCCGGATTCCGGTTTCATCGGCAGCCCGGGCCACCTCGCCGGCGAACAGGTACATATCGCAGATACTGGTGGTCCCCGATTTTATCATTTCGGCGATAGAGAGCAGGGTGGACAGGTAGACCATCTCCGCATCGAGTTTCTGTTCCACCGGAAAAATGTGCTCCTGCAGCCAGGTCATCAGCGGCAGGTCGTCGGCAATGCCGCGCAAATAACTCATCGGGGCATGGGTATGGGTGTTGATCAGGCCGGGCATGATCAGCCCAGCCGGTTCATGCAGCTCTTCGGCCTCGGCAAAGCGGGCGGTGAGTTCCGTGCGCCCGCCGACTGCGACAATTTTGTCCCGGAGGACGGCAACGGCGCCGTCTTCTAACCGTTCAGCGTGGCGCCAGGTGGGCAGCACGTACCTGCCGGAGACAATGAGGTCTGCCTGTTCACGTGTGCCTTCCATGGTGCGCTCAGCCTCCCTGGTGCAGTCGCTTGATAAATTCGACAATCAATTTCTCGAGCCTGGCCGATGCCCGTTGACCTTCGGCGATGATCTCTTCGAGTAGAATGGGCTGGAAATTGTCCGGATCGTTGACGTTGGAGATCAGCGACAGGCCAAGCACCCGCATGGAGCCGTGGTGGGCGACGATGATTTCGGGGACCGACGACATGCCGACCGCATCCGCGCCGCATTGCCTGAGCCAGCGGGTCTCGGCGGGTGTTTCGAGGCTGGGGCCGGGAATGCACACGTAAGTGCCGGTGACCACCTTGTCGATACTGCAATGGTCGGCGCTGTCCAGGGCCGTCTTGATCAGATCCGGACCGTAGGGTTCGGAAAAATCAGGAAAACGGGGTCCCCAGTGATCGATGTTGGGTCCGCGCAGCGGGTTTTCTCCGAGAAAATTGAGGTGGTCCCTGATGACCATGATGGTCCCGGGCATAAACAGCGGATTCAGTCCGCCGGCGGCATTGGTGATGATCAGATTAGTGGTCCCCAATAGTTGCAGGACCCTGATCGGCAGGGTGATTTCCCTGGTGGAGTAGCCTTCGTAGAAATGAAACCTGCCGGAGAGAATCAGCGTACGGCGGCCACCCAGGCGACCGATTAACAGGGCGCCGTGATGACTCTCGACAGTCGATTGTGGAAAGCAGGGAATATCCTCGTAGGCGATCTCAAGTTCGACCTCCATCCTGCCGGCCAACTCCCCAAGCCCGGTACCAAGCTGGATGGCGGTGTCCGGAATGTGAGCGCAGATTCCCTTAATGTATGACGCGGCCCGTTCGACCTGGTCCTTGTAGGAAAGTGCGCTGCCGTTCATGGGTTTTTTTGAGCATGGCTCTCGAGGTAGGCCATAAGCACTTCTATGGAGCAGTCCATTACCTCACAGCGTGAGGGCTTGCCCTCCAGTTCGGCCAGCGAGGGCGGAAGTTCAGGCGGCCTGCCTATCGCCCGTTCGACCGTGGCGCCGAATTTGGCCGGATGAGCGGTGGCCAGGCAGATCATCGGTACTCCCTGGTCGCGGTGTTGTTCAGCCGCCTTGACTCCGACCGCGGTGTGCGGGTCGAGAGTATAGTGATGCTGCTCGTAGTAGCGGGCGATGGTGTCCTGTACTTCATCTTCGGAGATGGCTGAGGCGACGAAATCCCTTTTGATGTGGGCCAGGTAATTCTGCATATAAAGTTTGCCGTCAACGCTGAATTTCAGCATGGCTTCGCGCACCAGATCCGGCTCTTTGTCCATCAGGTAATAGAGGTAACGCTCGAAATTCGAAGCAGCCTGGATATCCATGGACGGGGAAGAGGTGGAGACCACCTCGGCCAGCGAGTAATCGCCTTCGTTGACGAAGCGGGTGAGGATGTCGTTGCTGTTGGTGGCCAGCACCAGTTTGCGGATACTGCCTTCGGGCAGCATTTTCTTGGCGATGTAGCCGGCGAAAATGTCGCCGAAATTGCCGGTGGGTACCGAGAAGGCCACGGCGCTGTGCTTTTCATGCCCGGCCACATGCAGGCAACTGTAAACGTAATAGACCACCTGGGCCAGAATCCTGGCCCAATTGATCGAATTGATCGCTCCCAGACGAAAGCTTTTTTTGAACTCAATATCGCTGAAAATCTTTTTGACCGCCGCCTGGGCATCGTCGAAGGTTCCAGTGACCGCAATGTTGAAGACGTTGGCATCGGCCACGGTGGTCATCTGCTTTTCCTGGACCTCGCTAATTCGCTGATGGGGATGCAGGATGAATATCCGCATCCGTTCCCTGCCTTTTACTCCATAAATGGCAGCGCTCCCGGTATCGCCCGAGGTGGCGCCCAGGATGTTGAGAAATCCGTCGTCTCGGGCCAGTAAATATTCAAACAGGTTGCCCAGAAACTGCAGGGCGATGTCCTTGAATGCCAGCGTCGGTCCATGGAACAGCTCCAGAATGTGGAGGTCGTCAAGATGCACGTGGGGGACCACCTGAGCATCGCTAAAGGTGGCATAGGACTTGTTGATCAACGCCTTGAGATCCGTGGTCGGTATATCGTCAACAAAACGCGCCATGACCTCGAAGGCCACCTCGCTGTAGCTGAGCGGCTGCCAGCTTTCAAAGGTGGTTCGGTCGATTCGCGGGATGGCCCTCGGCAGCAGCAGACCGCCGTCTTCGGCCAGCCCGGTCATGACTGCCTCGGTGAAGGATCGTGCTGCGGAATTTCCTCTGGTGCTAAGATATTGCATGATTCTGCAGTCCCTTTGTTCTCTTGCTGGGAGTGGAATCAGCGATCCGTCTCGAGGCGCGGCGCGTCATGCCAGAGCCCTTCGAGATCGTAAAAATCCCGCTGTTCGTGATAAAAGATATGGATCACCACATCACCGAAGTCGAGCAGGACCCATTTACCTTCGCTCAGTCCTTCGGCTCTGCTGGAGCTGATTCTCTTGGAGCGCAGTTCATTTTCCAGGCTTTCAGCCAGCGCCTGTACGTGGCGGGTGGACCTGCCGCTGAGGATGACGAAATAGTCGGTGAATGAAGATATCTTGCGAACGTCCAGAACCACGATATCCTCACCTTTGCCGTCCAAGGCAATCTCGGCGCAGATAGCGGCCAGTTGTCCACCTTCGAGAGTCCGATATTCTTTCTTGAGCTGTTTCATACTGCTTATTTGGGGTTAATAGCCTCGCCCTGTCAACTTTTTTTTCTTCTCCGCCGCGGCTTTCTGGGCGGGAACTCGAAACTGATCTTACCCTTGTCGTCAAGCAGCAGGTAGGCGTCAAAAGGTTTTCTTTTCTTGGATATGAAGCCCTTTATCAGAGGGCTCTTACCGTCGCTCAGAAGTGTTCTGATGTCCTTGTCGGTGAGCGTTTTAGAGAGAATTATCTTACTGATCCGCAAGCCCTTTTTTTCATCACCATTGATGGCCGACTCGGACATGAAGCCGGTGGGCGTCTCGTACACAGGGGTGCCGTCGATGGGGGACAGGCCAAGCGATCCGTTCTTTTTGACCTGGTCGATGTCCAGGTCGGCACCGTTGTCGAGAAAGAGAAACTCGATTTTATTAGCGGTGAGCTTGAGCAGGGCAGCAAAGGGTTTGCCCTTTTTGGAGCGGAAGTCGGCGAAGGGACCTATGGTCTCGCCCCTGATGAGTTCCACCACCTCGGACTCTTTCATCACCCTGCCGCCTAAAATCTTGCGGATCATGATCTTCTGATCTTCGCTCACATAGGCGGTGGGTGTTTCCTGATAGACGACCCCGTTTATGGGGCTGAAGGCAGCCTCGCTGGTCTGTTTGGATTCGTCAAAAGTTTTTATCTGCTCTATTATGTGATCGGTCAGTTCACGGATCTCTTCCATGAACTTGGAGCGGGTCAGGGATCCCTTGAGGATCTGATTGAGCTTGTATTCCCACTCGCCGGTCATCTCGGGTGAAGCCAGCACGTCAATCCTCATGGCCTCGATCAGGGCCAGCAGATCGAACCCCTTGCCGGTGGGCGTCAGCTCTTTTCCCTCCCGAACCAGATACTTGTCCTTGATCAGCTTTTCGATGATCGCTGCCCTGGTCGCCGGAGTTCCCAGGCCTCGCTCTTTCATCGCTTCAGCCAGTTCGTCGTCATCGAGCAGCTTGCCGGAGTTCTCCATGGCCGAGAGCAGCGTTGCTTCACTGAAGCGAGCCGGCGGCCTGGTCTCCATTTCAAGGAGTTCAACCGAACTGCAGACTACCTCGCTGCCGGGCGGCACCGGCTCCATGATGTCCCCACCCTGCTCCTTCTTCCCTGCCAGGTAGACGGCTTTCCAGCCGGGTTTTGTCAAAATCTTGCCCTCGGTGAGAAACGATTCTTCCTCGACCAGCGAGATTCGTCTGGTTTTCAGGTACTGAGCGGCCGGGAAAAAGACGGCGAGAAAACGCTGGACCACCATTGTGTAGATCTTCAACTCGGCTTCCGACAGGGAGGCGGGAAGATTGTTGGTGGGTATGATGGCGTGGTGGTCCGATACCTTGGCATCGTTGAAAATACGCGGGTTCGGCTTGATATATTTGTTATCCAAAATGGTCTGGGCAAAGCTCTTGAACTGCCAGCCCTGCTGCCGGGCCACCACCCCCGCTGTGGTTTTTATATAGTCTCTGGGCAGGTAGCGGCTGTCGGTACGGGGGTAGGTGAGTACTTTGTGACGTTCGTAGAGGGCCTGGGCTATGGACAGGGTGTTCTGGGCGGAAAACCCGAAGCGGCCGTTTGCTTCGCGCTGCAGCGAGGTCAGGTCGTAGAGCTGGGGCGGTGCCTGGGTGGTTTTCTTGCTGGTGTCGCTGACCTGGGCCGGCTTGCTGCTGCATTTGTCAACGATAGCTTCAGCCGAGGGGCGATCCCAGATGCGGTCCTGGCGCTTATCCCCGTCGTCCGGATCCCTGGTGAAAGAGGGATCGATCCATTTGCCGATATAGTTGTCGCCGTTGAAGTCAAAGGACGCTTCGAGGTTGAAGTAGGTTTTGGGGACGAAATCGAGGCGTTCCTGTTCCCGCTTCACCAGCATCGACAGGGTGGGGGTCTGCACCCGCCCGCAGGGGGTCTTGAAAAAGCCGCCAAAACGAGATTTGTAAGCGGTCAGCGCCCGGGTGGCGTTGATGCCGATGAGCCAGTCCGATTCCGAGCGGCACAGGGCTGTGTCCTCCAGCGGAATCATTTCCTCGTTGTTTCTCAAAGCCGAGAGTCCGTTGCGGATCGCTTCATCGGTCATGGACTGCAGCCACAGACGTTTTACCTGCTTGCGGGCCACCGATGTATTCCATACACAGCTCAGTACGTATTTGAAGATCAGTTCGCCCTCGCGACCGGCGTCGCAGGCGTTGATGATCGTCGCCACGTCTTTGCGGCGAATCAGTTTCTGCAGGGCGTTGAACTGACTCTTGGTGGTGTCGAGGACCTTGAGCGGAAAGGTCTCGGGCAGGATGGGCAGGTCGCCCATGCGCCATTTCTGATAGCGGGGATCAATCTCTTCGGGGTAGCAGATCGACACCAGGTGTCCAATCGCGTAGGAAACCAGGTACGAGTCACCCTCGTAGTGAGTTCTGGTTCTTTTGAAAGAACCGGGCAGAACTTTTGCAAGATCCGCCGCGACGCTTGGTTTTTCTGCTATTATCAGTGTTTTTTCAGTCATATATTTCGCTGCAATCCCGCCGTCATTCCGGCCTCAAATGGTGTGCTGCACAGGGGCATGAGATCCGGTTGTCGAGGAAAATACAATGGTATCGGCAATTAGCGGAACTGCTCGCCTTGATTTGTCAGACGTTGTATTAATCTGTCTTGGATTTGTCAAATTAAATTTCCCAAGAGGTGGCAGGGGTGAAGGCCGCAAAGGCCTGCCTTGGCGGGGTGATAGAAGTTAATGACGCACTGCGTAAGTGAGCGGTTCAAATTAGGTAGTGGCTCACTTTAAACTTCCCCCCGCATCAATTTAATCAGAGGAGTAGCACATGGCTGCCAGCGTATTAGATACATTCAGCCTGGACGACAATGTCGCCGTCATAACCGGCGGCGGTGGGGATTTGTGCGGTGCCATGGCGATCGCCCTTGGAGGACTGGGGTGCAGGGTCGCGATAGTGGATATCAGCCTTGAAAAAGCCGAGAAGACAGCCGCAGAAATTACTAAAAACGGGGGCAAGGCCCTGGCCCTGGCCTGCGATGTTTTGAACACGGATGATCTCGAGTCATGCCAGGCAGCGGTTGTCGACAAATGGGGGGCAGTGGATCTGCTCATCCCCGGAGCCGGAGGTAACGACCCGCGCGGTTCGACCGAGCAGGAGTTCTTGACTGTTAAGGGGCCGCTGCACGATGGAAGTAAGGGATTTTTTGATCTGGACCTGGCCGGATTCCGTCAGGTTTTTGATTTGAATTTTCTGGGTACCTTTCTCACCATCAAGACATTTTCCAGATCAATGGTGGAACAGGGGAAGGGCGCCATAGTCAACATATCATCGATGAGCGCGCTTACCCCGTTGACCAAAGTTGCGGCCTATTCGGCTGCAAAGGCTGCGGTGAGCAATTTTACCCAGTGGCTTGCGGTACATTTTTCCCACACAGGGGTCAGGGTAAACGCGATTGCTCCCGGCTTTTTCATGACCGAACAGCTTCGCTTCCTTCATGTGGACCAAGAGACCGGAGAGCTGTCAGAACGGGCCCAAAAGGTGATCGCTCGTACGCCCATGGGCCGCTACGGTGAACCCGCAGATCTCTTGGGTGCGGTCATCTGGCTGCTCTCGGATGCTTCAAGATTTGTTACCGGTGTCGTGGTGCCGATTGACGGCGGTTTCTCGGCCTACACCATTTGAAGAGCTCGGCTGATCAGCCAATCCTGCGGGCAGTTCATCCTGGCCGGTTAGACGACCAGCATAATGAGGGGCAGGGTGATCAGGCTGGCGAGGACGGTGAAAACGACTGCGGAAATAATGAAGGTCGGGTCGATATCGTGTTCTTTGGCGATGATCGTCGCCACCACAGCCGTCGGCATGCCGAACTGAAGAATTCCAGAGGCATGGTCGATTGCACCCAAGCCGAAGGGCACGGCTATCGCAGCGGCGATGAGCGGGGCGATCAGCAATCGGAAGCAGGATGCGCTCAGCAGATCGGCCGAAAAGCGCAGCTGTTTCTGCTCGAGCAACTGCAACCCCAAAGACAGCAGCATAATGGGAATCATCGCCTGAGCAAGCAGCCCTATCAGCCTTGCCATCATAATCGGCAGGACCAGATCATTTCCCGAGGCCAACAGACCCAGCCCGGCTGCCCAGATCGCCGGCGTTTTCAACAAGCCGCGCAGCATGCCCCTGCTTCCCCCGCGCGCCCAGCCAGCGATGCCGACACTGCCGATAAAGATGGTTATCGACATGATCACATAGAAGATAGAGGCCGAAGCGGTGGCCGCTTCGCCTAATCTGAAAATAATCACCGCGATGCCGTAATTGCCGACGTTACCGGCTATGGCCACAATAACAAAGGCGGCGATCACCTCCCGCGAGCGGCCGAGCAGGCGGGCGTAGGCTCCCGCAATCAAGGCAATAACAAGCTGGGAGATGACCACAAAGCAGAATAACTTGAGGGCGTCCTGCACCGGTATCTCGGCATTGCTTATTGCCTCATAAATAAAACAGGGGACCAGGATGTAGTAGGCGGTTTTGGTCAGAGTCCCGGCCTGGAGCTTCAGGCGATTGCCGAGGAAATAGCCGATCACCACGATGCCGAAGACCGGCATCATGACGTTGAGAAATATGGTGAGAAAAGCCATTAAAGCGACACCACCATTATCTTGTCGGCAGCTTCGTTCTCTGTTGTCATCGTGGCAACTGGGTTTGAATTACCTTCCCGGACTGGACATTGCCTCGAGTGTCTGGCGTATATCGCTGTTGTCAATATCATCAGCGACAAAAACCTGTCCCACTTTAATGGGGAGTACGAGCCGGAGTGACTGGGCAAGTCTCTTTTTATCTTTTCTCATGGTGTCGAGTATTGAACCAGGTGAGAGGGCGGCGGGGATTCGATTGGGTAAACCGACTTTTTCAAGGACCAGATCAATGCGGTTTTTCAGATCGTGGTCACAATATCCCATTCTTGCGGACAGATCGGTAGCGGCTGCGATACCCATGGCCACGGCTTCGCCGTGACGTATGGTGTTGTTGCTTACCTTTTCTATGGCATGCGCAAAGGTGTGCCCCATGTTCAATTGCTTGCGTATCCCTTCATCGAAGGGATCTTTCTGCACATAGGAAATTTTCACCTGAATGGATTGCGCCACCAGTGCCTGAAGCTCGGAAAAGGACGAGTGCAGCGATTCTGCTTTAATCGGCCAGGACCCGCTTTCCACCTTTTCCAGGAGGTCGGTATCGGCCAGCAGACCATGTTTGATAACCTCGGCCATGCCGGAGATCAGTTCCTCCGCGGGCAGGGTCATGAGGGTGGCTACATCGGCTATTACCAGAGACGGCTGCTTGAAGCTGCCGATGAGATTTTTCCCCTGCGCCAAATCGAGGCTATTTTTGCCCCCGATGCTGGTGTCGGCCATGGCCAGCAAACTCGTGGGACACTGCACCAGGTGGACCCCACGCATGTAGGTGGCGGCGACAAAGCCGGCGATGTCGCCGATCACGCTGCCTCCCAGGGCAACTATGGTGCCCGATCGATCAAAACCGATATCTACCAGTTGATCGTACACCGCCTGCACGGTCGCCAAAGTCTTCTTCTGGCGGCTTTCGGGGATGGTGATGAGATGATCGACGGCGCCGCAGCTCTGACCATAGATTTCTTCGACCACGGTGTCGGTGATCACCACCAGCATGCCATCGGTTCCCGCCAGTTGGCGGGTGAAGGGCAAGATGCCGTTGCCGACAATATATTCATGGGGATAAGAAGGGATCTCAACGGCGAAATGGGTCTGGCTTTTCTGCATGAAGTCGAGCAGATCCGTGGTGATGTCGGCGGGATGTTTTTCATCCGTCGTCATCTTCAGAAAACGCTGATAGCCTTTTTTCCTCTCCTGTAGAAGCTCGACAATCTGTTCGCCCGGGTTGGGCACGTCGAGCAATGGCCTGTGATGTTCCGTGTCACCTTCGATTCTCGATAAAATCTCCTGGGGAGTGGCAACCAGGCAGAACACCCGTCCATTGGCGCTCAGGGCGGCGACATTGGCAGGGTCAAGCATCAGGCGTCCCCCGGTTGAAATCACCAGCCCTTCTTTCTGGCCCAGTTCCCTGGCGATGTCAGCCTCCATTTGGCGAAAGGAGGACTCCCCCAATTTGTCAAAGATTTCCGGGATACTCAGTCCCTGGCGCTCCTCGATCAGCTCATCGGTATCAATAAAGTCACGGTCCAGCTTTTCAGCCAGCAATTTGCCCACAGTGGTTTTACCTGTGCCCATAAAGCCGGTGAAAATTATGTTTTTGGTATCGTTTTCTTGCATAGTGCCGTTATCATATTAGAAAAGCAGTGCTGCGCCCTGCTGCAGGGGTGCTTAAGCGACCTCTGGATGAGTCATAATTTAAAACGAAATCGATACGATAGTACGTCGGCTGCAGCGCCGTGCCCGCATCTTACCAATAGCGGAGGGCTCCTGCAAAGATTTCCCTCATTTCTTCTTTACTGATCTGTCTCGCAGCATTGTCGACCACCCGCCGCTGCTTCCAGCCCTTCTCGGTCAGGGCGTCCAGGTCATCATCGCCATAGCCCAGGCCCCGAAGGCCGTTGGGCACGCCGATAGTACGCATAATGTCGATCAGGCCATCGGCCAGGAGGTCGCCTGGCAATCTGCCGTCATCAACAAGACCCAAAGCCTGTGCCGCCTCCAGATGCCTGGCCGGACAGGTGGGTCCCATGAACCGAAAGACTGAAGGGGAGTTGACAATCACCGCAAATCCATGGGGAACCAGCGGTTTATCCCGGGGCCAGCCTGTGGCGCGATAATCCCGCACCAGGCCCGAGACTGCATATGACATACCATGGGGAAGGTTGCAGCCGGCCGTACCGAAGCCGATGCCGGCCAGCAGGCCGGCAAAAGAGAGTTGTTCACGGGCGCCAAAATCATCAGGATTCCTGACGGCTTCGATCAGGTTGTTACCTATCAAGCGAATCGCTTCCAGGCAATTCAGGTCACTGATGGGGTTTGCTCCCTGGATCACCGGCCGGTTAGTCGGGTCATCGGGCGCCGGTCTCTGGGTATAGGGCCTGGCGGTATATGATTCCACTGCATGGCTGAAGACATCCATGCCATTGGCTGCAACCACGGGGGCTGGCAGGGTTTTCAGGGCTTCAGGATCGACAATCCCCAAAGCTGGTTTGATGGCCCGGTTCGAAATGCCTGCCTTGGTGCCCAGTTCCACGAAGTTGAAGATGGCCACACTGGTGCATTCGCTGGCTGTACCGAAGGTCGTCGGACAGGCGATATGGGGTTTGAGCGGCCCGGAGGCAGGCAAAGCTTTGCCCAGCGGCTGATTTACGTAGTCGAGGAAGTGTTTCGGAGGGTAACTGGCATAGAGGCTGACGGCCTTGCAGGTGTCGATGACAGATCCACCGCCGATGCTGACAAATCCATCAAAAGCATCCTCTTCGGCGAATCGGATGGCGGCTTTCAGAGAGCGGTCGCTTGGCTCTATTTCCACGTCGGTAAAGATCGATACCCTGATGCCACGGTCCCGAAGGGATTTCTCAACTGTCTCCAGCGAGGGGAGTTTGCTGACCTGGGGATCCGTATAAAGGGCAACACGGCGCATACCGAGGTGATGCGCGTGCGCTCCGACTTCGGCCAGAGCCCCTGTACCAAATAGTTCGTTGTTTCCCTCAAGGACGAATGCGTATTCGCTATCCTTTGTCTGCTTGAGGTAGTGTTGATTCGTCACGCGCAGAGTCCCCCTTTCATCGGTTCTCTTTATTTGCACAAAAATGATGTGTTCTATGTAAGCGGTTTTGCCGGCAATTTCCAGTCTTACCGACATGTTGCTTGCACAGCAGAGGGGAGCGACAGTATTACTCTAGTCAGCGCATCTCTGTCAGTTGATCAGTGTTTTCCCATAATCATTTCTGCCCGGACTAAAGAACTAAAGGAAAAAATGTTGACATGGAAGTACTTGTTAGATATTCTGCTGTACATTACATTGTACTATTTGATAGGATGAAGGAAAGAGAAAAAAGAGAAATATAGGGTTCAAATGTCTTTTATCTACCCATTAGTTCATCTTGTGTCTTTAAAATTGAACTGATCTTTCAATCTTTTGTCGACTTCTTGATGGGATGGCGCGCACACATATTTTTGTGATGGGGGCGAAATGGAACCAGTTAGACTCGGATTGATAGGCGGTGGTTTGATATCCGCCAAACACATCGAAGGATCAAAAAATATCGACAACGGTGAGCTGGTTGCGCTCTGTGATGTGAATCCTGATCGTCAGGCTCTCGCCGAAGATCTTGGTATCCCCTTCTTCAGCGATTATCGGGAGATGATCGACCAGGCAGGGCTCGAGGGGGTGATTGACGGAACCCCAAACCAATTCCATGCCGAGGTTGGCATGTATTGCGCCGGGAAGGGGATTCACGTGCTCACCGAAAAACCGATCACCTCCACCTTGGAGGAAGGAAAACGGTTGGTGGAAGCGGTTGAAGAGAGCGGAATCAGCTTATTGGTCGGCCATCACCGACGTTACTATCCTCTGATTCGACGAGCAAGAGAGATTGTTCAGGGCGGCGAGCTCGGCCAGCTCGTCGGCATCTCGATGCTGTGGGCTCTGATGAAGCCGGACGTCTATTTCGAGGTGGCCTGGAGATCTCAAAAAGGGGGGGGGCCCATCCTGATCAATATCATTCACGAAATGGACAATCTGCGGTTTATCTGCGGCGATGTTGCCGAAATCAGCGCCAGTGCACGTCGTCTGGTGCGTTCGGGCGAGGTGGAAGATACGGTCAGCATCAGGTTTGAACTTGTCGACGGCGCTCTCGGTACCGCCCTGGTTACCGATGCAGCCCCTTCACCCTGGTCGTATGAGCTTACTTCCGGAGAGAACTCCGATTATTTCGAAACCGACCAGGATTGCTATCGCTTTCTGGGCACCAAAGGGTCTCTTTCGTTTCCCAACATGGAAGTCTGGTCCCACCCCCACGGCCGGGAAAAAGGATGGTGGGAACCACTGATGAGACGCTCGGAATCGGTACCGTACTCGGCGCCGTTCACCGCCCAGTTGAACCATTTTTGCGACGTTATCCGAGGCGCTGAAGAGCCGGTAATTACCGCGGCTGACGGCCTGATGACCTTGGCAACCACCCTGGCAGTTCTGGAATCAGCTGAAACCGGCGGGCCAGTGAATCCCGAAGAGCTGCTGGACAGTGTTTGATCGGCGTTCGAAGAGCAGGCATCGAACAAACAAGATATATTGACGTTTGGGAGAACCGAAACATGGCAAAGCAGTATTCACTGGCATACCTGACGGTGAGCGGCTGCTCACCCCTGGAGATGATCCATATTGCTGCCCGAACAGGCTATGATTTTGTCAGCCTGAGGCTTATTCCCATGGGTGTTCCCGGGGAAGTTCCCTTTCCTATCGGTGATAAGGAAATGATCAGGAAGATTGGGATCGCCTTCGCAGAAACGGAAGTCGGGCTCCTCGATCTGGAACTGGCGCGCATTGTCGAAAATGTCGACCCGCGCACCTATCTGCCGGCCATGGAAATAGCCGCTGAGTGGGGGGCCAGGCACGTGATTTCAAGCGCCTGGACCACAACCCGGGATAATCGAAATTTTGTCATTGATCGTTACGCGGAAATCTGCGATTTGGCTAAACCGCTCGGACTGTCGGTGAGTCTAGAATTTCCTTCCTTTTCCCGTCTTACCAATCTTCAGGAAGCTGTTGATATAGTCCAGGCTGCCGAGCGCAGCAATGGTGGAATCCTGCTCGACACCCTTTATTATCATTTTTCCCAGGTGCGTGTTGAGGAATTGGAGGAGCTGCCAATAGAATGGATCCATTTTCTGCATGTGTGCGATGCACCCACGACAATCCCTGCCGACCGAACCGGGATGGTCAATGCCGCCAGAGATGAGCGCCTCTACTTCGGCGAGGGGTGTGTCGATTTCTCCTCAATTTTAAAGAGAATTCCACTGGTACCTATGTCTATCGAATTACCTCACGCTGCCAGGGTAAAAGAATTTGGTCATGAGGAGCATGCCCGACGTTGTCTTCAGACTGCCAGGCAGCACCTTGATCATTTAGCGACAAGGAATGTGTCCGTGATCCATGATTCAAACTTTTCATATGGTCATTGAATTGGAATTGGGAGGTGAGACCGATAATTAATTGGGCAACCGCACCCGTGGCCAGGTTTTACGATTACTCTAAAGTCTCAATCTTGACTTTAAAGTAAAAGACAACGAGCAAAGGGGAGGTATTCTTCTTGGGAATACGCTATTCTTTCTAACAGGACACCCGTTGTGGGTGTACAATTCAACAAAAAGGAGGAGATATCATGAAATTCGAACTATCGGGCCGTACCATCATGTCAGTACTTGTCTCTCTGGTGCTGGTTTGCGGGCTGGCCAGCCAGGCTCTTTCAGCGGAAAAGATCAAGCTGCGCATGGCCGGTTCCGGCTCGCCAACCGGAACGCGCGCCATCGCCCTGGATGAGCAATTCGCCCCTGCTGTTGCTGAATTCGCTGAGTACGAGGCGCATTGGAATTCATCGCTTTTCAAGCAGGGAACCGAACTTGAGGCGATCGCCCGCGGCAACCTGGAGATGGCGCTTGCCTCGGCCCAGGAACTGGCAGTATTTTTCCCCGAGTTTTCAATCTTCGCAACTGGCTATGTTCACCGTGATGCAGAACATCAGCGTGCCGTTTTTAACGATCCTCTTATGGATCCATTCAAGAAAAAAGCCGAAGAAGAATTAAACTTGAAGCTGCTCTCAGTAATGTATTTTGGGGCCAGGCAACTCAATTTGCGTACTGACCAGAAGGTCATGAAGCCCGAGGATCTGGCCGGTGTCAACCTGCGTATGCCTGGTACTGACGCTTGGCAGTTCTTAGGCAAAGCCCTGGGTGCAAATCCTACTCCGATGGCCTTTGCCGAGGTGTATACCGGCCTTCAATCCGGAGCGATCGATGGTCAGGACAACCCGCTGCCGACCATGGTAGACAAAAAGTTCTATGAAGTTACTAAGCAAGTAATCCTGACCTCCCATCTGGTTGACTTGAACTACATCTCAATCTCTAAAAAGGTTTGGGACAAGCTGACCCCAGAGCAGCAGGCTACCGTGCAGGCGGCCGCCGACGCTGCTGCCAAGCAGTGCAGTGAACTACAGGTCGCCAAGGAAAAAGAGCTGCAAGACTTCTTGAGAGAAAAAGGCCTGCAGGTTTACGAACCTGATCTGGATGCGTTTCGCGAGCGCGTTCAAAAAATGTATTTAGAGTCAGAGATTGCCAAATCCTGGCCAGAGGGTCTGCTCGAAAAGATCAACTCGTTATAATCTAACCCACGGAGGAGTCTACTTATGCAGATAACCAAAATGCTCATAGGCTGGCTCCGCGCGGCTGCTGAGGGCGTGGTGGCAGCAATGCTTGCCGCCATGTTCCTCACCTTTGTTCTCCAAGTTTTTTCACGATATGTAATTAACCAACCCATAGGCTGGACACTCGAAGTGTGTCTTACCCTCTGGCTCTGGCTCGTGTTCTGGGGTTGTGCCTTCGTTGTGCGGCATGATGAACATGTCACTTTTGACGTACTCTATAACTCGGTTCGACCGGGCACACGCCGGCTCTTCGCCTTGCTGGGTTCGGCTGCCATTGTCGTCGGTCTGGGTTACTCTCTTTATCCCACCTGGGATTTCATTGACTTTCTGAAAATCAAGAAGAGTGCCATCCTGAAAATCCCGATGCGTACGATTTTCAGCATCTATGCGATCTTTCTCATTTCCGCTATTTCTGTCTATGCCTGGCGATTTATCAAGCTTGTCCGACGCGGGTTGCCTGAAGATAATCTGGAAGTAAGCGAAATGATTCAGAATGGTGTTCCAGATGAAGAAGCGGATGAAAGGATGGAAGGGGGGGCATGATGAGTGTTTCTTTTGCACTATGCCTTGCGACCCTTCTGTTTCTGGCCGGTATCGGCACGCCTATCGGTCACTCAACCATTCTGGCAGGAATAGTCTATCTGGCGGTTAGCGGACAGGACATCGCCTTGGCCGGAGAGCAAGCGCTGTGGGGATTGTATGACAGTTTTGTTCTGCTCGCCGTGCCGCTCTTTATCGCAGCTGCAAACATAATGAACGCCGGCACCATATCCGACCGGCTGCTGGCCTGGTGCGTTGCCTGTGTGGGACGTTTCCGAGGTGGCCTGGGGCATGTGAATGTGGTCGCCTCGCTTATCTTTTCCGGCATGTCCGGTTCAGCCATCGCAGATGCGGCCGGCATCGGCAAGATCATTATCAATATGATGACTCGGGGTGGCCGTTACCCCCAGGGATATGCAGCAGCCATCACGGCCGCCTCGGCAACCATCGGGCCGATTATTCCCCCCTCGATCCCGATGGTGATGTACGCCCTTATTTCAGATCAATCAATCGGCTATCTATTTCTTGGTGGCATCCTTCCCGGCCTTTTTATCGGTGTGGTCCTCATGGCCTTGAATGCCTTCCTTGCATCCCGGCGGGATTTTCCGAAGGATGATCCGATACCGCTGACGAAATTACCGAAAATGACGCTTAACGCCTTTCCCGCGTTGATGATGCCGGTAATTCTGCTCTATGGAATTTATGGCGGGGTCACGACCCCGACCGAGGGCGCCGCAGTTGCCGCCGCCTATGCCCTGCTGCTGGCCGGGCTTTTCTACCGGGCCCTGAGCGTCTCATCGCTCTACAGGATATTCGTTAATTCCGCCCGAGCCTCTGCGGCAGTCGGCCTGGTAATCGCCGGCGCCCTGATCCTTAATTACGTGGTCGCCTCGGAGAATATTCCCAACCGTCTCGCAGGAGTCCTCGTAGAACTCGAAGTTCATCCGCTGGTCTTCATTATCGGGGTCAATATTCTGCTGCTTGCCCTTGGAGCCTTATTGGAAGCCACCACCATAATCCTGGTGATACTTCCGTTGTTCATACCGGCCTGCAGTCAGCTTGGCATCGATCTCGTTCACTTTGGCGTAATCGCCGTAATCAACACCATGATCGGATTGATCACCCCACCGTTCGGTATGCTGCTGTTCGTGATCAATGCGGTGACCGGTATATCACTTGGAGAGATCATTCGTGAAACCTGGCCCTTTATCGCCGTGTTGATCGGTGCGTTGTTTGTGCTCATTTTGGTCCCGGATATTGTCTTGTGGCTGCCCCGAACATTCGGTTATGCCGGCTAGCTCTATCAGGCCGGCTGAGAAGATTAAATTTTCGATTGGTACTGTAGAAATCCAAACACTTTTATAATCTGCTATTTCCCTTTGTCATTACACTTTTGGTCGGGATGCGCTTCGCTGGCTGCCGTCAAGTCTTTACTGGGCAATCGAAATGGTAAGACCCCGACCATAAGGAGTTTTGCGCATGAAAAAATTTAGTGTTGGCCTTATTGGCTGCGGCGTAATAAGCGATATTTATCTGCAGACCTGCCAGAAATTCGACATACTCGATGTGGTTGCCTGCGCCAGCCTGGATATCGCAGAGTCGCGAACGAAAGCGGAGCAGTATGATATTCCCAGGGCGTGCTCTCCGGAGGAAATTTTTCAGGATCCCAACATCGATTGCGTGCTCAATCTCACCATACCTTCTGCCCATGCGGAAGTAAGCCTCAAAGCGCTGGAGGCGGGAAAGCATGTTTATTCAGAGAAACCGTTTGCAACCTCAAGGGAAGACGGCAAGAAGATTCTCGACCTGGCCCAAGCCAAAGGGCTTTATGTGGGAAACGCGCCGGATACTTTTTTAGGCGGCAGAGTCCAGACCTGCCGCCGGCTCATCGATGAGGGGTTGATCGGTAAACCCACCGGAGTAAGCGCCTTTGCCTGCACCCACGGGGTCGAACGCCACCATCCGAACCCCGATTTTTATTATCTGAAAGGCGGCGGCCCCCTGCTCGATCTCGGTCCCTATTACCTGACTGCAATGATTAGCCTGCTCGGGCCGGTAAAGAGAAGCTGTGGTTTTTCCCGGCGCACATTTGCTGAGAGGATGATAGAGTCGCAGCCGCGATATGGGGAAATGATGAAGGTTGAGGTCGATACCCATGTCTGCGGCATGCTGGAATTTGCCAGCGGCGTGATCGGTTCACTGATGATGAGTTTCGATATCTGGGATTCGATGCTTCCCCGACTGGAAATCTACGGCGAACTTGGCACCCTCTGCCTGCCCGATCCCGACCCCACCGACGGTACCAATATTTTCGGGGGACAGATATTATACAAGACCAGGCAGACCTCCCGCTGGGAGTACAAACCGCGACCAAAAAATCGTGAAGCCTGGGACCTGGCGGAAAACAGACACGGCTACAACGAAGATTCGAGGGGACTGGGATTGGCCGATCTGGCCTATGCGGTAAGAGACGGCAGGCCGCCGCGGGCGAGTGGCGCAATGGCCTTTCATGTGTTCGATATCATGATGGGTATACTCGATTCTCCCCACAATGGAGTGTACAACGTTTTGGAAAGCAGCTGCGAAATTCCGGCGCCGCTGCCGGAGGATTTTCCTTGGAGTGAAGGTTAAAGAACAGGAGGGTAGGTCGTGAGTGTTGCTCTATTGGCTTTCGCCGAACCTTTTTTCACCGTGAAATATGTGACGGATGAAGCCGAATACAAGGTGGAAGAGCGCTCTATTCTGGTGAATTTGTCCGAGCAGCCAATCTGGATTGAGGCTCAGAGACTGGGCTTTTTACAATCGGTGGTGGTTACCGGCATCATTATCCGCAAGGTGGCAAAGGGTCTGCTGGTCGAACGTTTTTCAAACTATCCGGATGAGGAAGCGCTTTTTAAGGAAGTGAAAAAGATCTGGCCGCTGGCCTATGACATCCGCAAGGAGGAGAGGCTCAAGGGCGTCAGTCATTACCTTTCCCCCAAAGCTTCCTTGGACAATATCCGCCTGAGCATGTACCACTCGGGCAGCGTGCCGCTCAACGTCGGTCTTCACAAGGACCACGTCCATTGCGGTGAGATGCTGCTGAAAGAAGTCCACACCCAGATAGTAGGCTATGGCAAAATGCAGCAGTGTCTTGAAAAAGACATCGATACCCTGTATCTCGAAGAGCCGATGGCTCCCGGCACTACCCACAAGCCGATGTTCGATGAGCGAGGCAATTACCCGTGGCACCAATACGAGACCATCACCCCGGCGATCTTCATGGCGATCGAATTACTACCGCCAGAAGCCGATGCGAGCGCTTAAAACCATGTTTTTCTGGGTGTTGAAACAGCGAGGGAACCATGGTTGACAGACTCCTTCCCACCGATATTTCCTTTGAGGGTTCGTTCCCTCCTTTAGCAAGAAAACTTCGCATTGGCATCGTCGGCGGCGGCCGTATTGCCGCCACCCAGGCAACGGCGGCGCGGCTGACCGATTATTGGGAAATCGTGGCCGGAGCATTGTCATCAGACCCGGAGCAGGCGAAAATCAGGGGCCAGAAGTGGTTTCTGCCTGGGGAACGCTGCTATTCTTCCTATAAGGAGATGGCCATCATCGAGGCCGGGCGGTCCGAAGGCATCGATGCGGTGATGATTACCACCCCCAACCATGTCCATTACGACGCGGCTCGCACGTTTCTCGAGGCGGGCATCGATGTCCTGTGCGACAAGCCCTTGACCAATGAGTACTCGGAAGCAGCCGATCTTGTGAGACTCACCCGGGAATCGGGGTGCGTGTTCGGAGTGTGCTACGTGATGGCGTCCTTTCCCATGGTGCGTCAGGCGCGGGAAATGGTCAAAGATGGCTTGATCGGCAGGGTGAACCAGATTCACGTGGAATTTATGCAGGACTGGATGGTTCCCGACGATGTGGTCGAGGCGGATCATGTCAAGTGGCGACTCGATCCGGCAAAATCGGGCGCTACCAGCTGTACAGGCGATATCGCCACCCATGCCCACCATATCGCCTCCTTCGTGTCTGGGCTGACGATGACCGATTTGCGGGCCGAGATGCATGTCTGCGGGGCGCCCAAAGCACTGGAAGATACTGTCATGATGATGACCCGTTTTGCCGGAGCAATTCCCGGAACGCTGATTGCGACCCGGCTTGCTTCCGGCAACCGGGGCGGCCTGCGGCTTCGCGTCTACGGCAGCGAGGGGGGGATCGAGTGGGAGCTGGAAAAACCGGATTATCTCAAGTTCAACCGCTACGGTGATCCAGACGCTCTACTTAGCCGGGGGCATGGGAGCGGTGTTGTTCCCCGGGTTGAACGATTTGTCCGTTTGGCCCGAGGCTTTACCGAGGGGATGATCGAGGCCTGGGCCAATCTGTATACCGAATTTGCCATGGCGGTGGCGGCCCGCAGGGATGGAATCGAACTGCCGCCGGACTGGCTCGATTTCCCCACGGTCGAGGATGGGGCCAGGGGGGTGCGTTTTGTTGACGCCGCGGTGGAGTCACACAAGTCGGGCGGCGCCTGGGTGAATTTTAGCTCATAGATCTGTTGAGCTTACTCTCCTGAGCAGACGGAATTGAGCCACTGTCGATGTTCAGGGTCCCCCTCATCGTCTGAATTGCGAGTGACTTCGGCATTTTGTTTCAATGGCTTCTGATATTCACTTACTGCCCTGAACAACCTGTCATGGTCTATTGCAGAAGGTTCAGGCGCGGAATCCGAGTAGATTGTGGCGTCGTTTAGGATCAGGTCCAAAGTACGGTCAGCGTGTTCTTCCACCCGCACTGACAAGTCGAATAATGCCATGATCTGCTGCTGCAGCGTGTGTGTTTCCAGGATAAACCCTTTTCGCCCGGGATAGCGGATTATAAGCTGTGCCTTTTGCTCTTTCATTTTAACTTGCCTGATTCTCAGCCATGATTCTGGAAATCCATGACGATCTTCGTGTAATTGCCCGTCAAAGCATCTGCGAAGGCCTTTTCATACTGGGTGAGGGAGACGATCTCCGAGAGGATTGGGGAGATGTTAAAAGCGGGATTTTTCAGAATTTCAAAGGCTTCATAAAAATCCTGCTTGGTGTAGATGATAGAACCCAAAATGGACAGCTCAGCTCTGGTGACCCGCAGTGCAGGAAAGCTGACTTCAGCATCGGTGAGTCCCAGGGTAATCAATGTTCCTCCCGGTTTGGCGAGAGTGAACGCCATCTCGATGGCTCCCTTGGTTCCGGCGGCCTCAATGACGAGATCAAACAAGGGGTTCTTCATTTGGTCAGGATGAAGCGTGCCGATTGAATTGTAAGCGCTCTTTGCCTTGTCCATTTTGTCCTGATTTATATCGATCGCGGTGACTTCCGCACCCATATGATCAAGCAGCGCTATGGTGAGAAACCCTTCGGTACCGCACCCGACGACTGCAGCGGATGTTTTTTTCGAGATATTCGTTTTTTTCAAGGCATGGACAATTACCGCAAACGGTTCGGTTAATATTGCTTTCTCATTGGGCAATTCTGCCGGTACCGGCACGAGAAACTCGGAATCAACGACGATTTCCTGGCCAAACAAGCCGTTGGCCGTCACCCCGAAGATTTTTTTCTCAGAACAGATATTGGTTTTTCCCTGCTGACAGAATTCACAGTTTCCGCAATAGGTATTGGGAAAGGATATTACTCTGGTGCCGGTCGTGAAAGGAGAATTTTCGCCCGTCTCCACTACTGTGCCCAGAATTTCATGACCAGGGCGGCAGGGATAATTTGCATAGGGGAGATGGCCGCCGTAAACTTTTACATCGGACCCGCAAATCCCTCCATAGATGACCTTTATCCGCACCTCCTCTGCACCCAGTTTCTCTATTCGGGCCGACTCCCTCAGCCTCAATTGTCCCGGTGTTTCCAGGTATAATTCATCCATTTTTATCTCCGAGTTCAGCGGAAAGTTTCAGGGCAGTGGAACAATCATGCAAAACTGTGTGAGCGTATTATTTGACCCAGTGTGGCAAAAAAATACGGGAGAAGCAATGAGTTTAACTCCTCCCGCTGCGAGGTAAAATCGGTGGCAGGTTCAACCAATCTGTTCTCAGTCAATTTTCCCTAATCGGTGCTCACATGACTGACTTTTTTGCCCGGTGAATAAATATCGAGAATATTCCAATGGCCCGAGGTGGGCACCGGGTTGTTGATCATCGGTACATCGAGCACCACCGGCTTGTCGAGGGCGATGGCCCTGATCAAGGCCGGTTTGAACTCAGCCGCTGACTGAATCTTGATTCCCTCGATGCCGTATGCCCTGGCAATCTCGGCATAGTCCGGGGATGTCGATTCGCCGTCCTTGGTAAAAACAGTGCCAAAGGTCGTCTGATAGTGCGCCTTCTCCAGCCCGGCGATGGTGCCAAAGGCATTGTTGTTCATTATCAGCCAGATTACGGCCACCTCTTCGTGCCGGGCGGTGGCGAGCTGGGCCGGGTTCTGCCCGAATCCGCCATCCCCGATGAGGGCGATGACGACCTTGTCGGGGGCGGCCAGTTTGGCGCCGATGGCTGCAGGTCCGCCAAATCCCATGGTGGCGTATCCGCCCGGAATCAGAATGGAGCCAGGCTCGTAGATGGGGAACTGCTGGCCAACCCCATTCTTGTTCCAACCCACATCGGTGGTGATGATTGCATCCCGGGGCAGTACTTCCCGTACTTCTGCGAGAATGCGTTCCGGCATCATAGGATAGGCGTCGCTCTGCTCCATCTCCAGATTGCTCGCTTTGAACCCTTGTCTGGCCTCAGCAATCTCTGCGATCAGATTCTCCCGCTGGATTCCTTGTGGACATTTGCGCTGTGCAATTTTCAAGAGCACTGCCAGCGCCTGTTTGAGGTCGGCGACTGCGCCGATTTCAACCGGATAGTTGCGGCCGATCTCTGAGGAGTCAATATCGATCTGGATGAGTTTTGTTTTGGGGATATCAAAGGTAAATTCCGGATACCAGGAGCTGGCGTCTGCCTCCTTGAAGCGTGTCCCGAGACCGAGAATAAGATCGGCATTCAGACAGGAGTCATTAATATACTGGGTTCCCCAGAATCCGGTCATGCCGAGGATCAGGGGGTGATCATCGGGCAGGGCGCCCTTGCCCATAAGGCTGTGGGCCACCGGTATCTGCAGATGATCCACCAGCCCTCTCAGCTCAGCGGCAGCCTTGGCCAGCAGGACACCGCCCCCGACATAGATAAGCGGATTTTTTGCTCCACAGAGCCGCTCGACGATCTCCTCCGCGGTGGCTTCATCCATGGAGGGTTTTCTGAGTTCTTTGGTGTTCTGCAATTGGCGCTCAAACAAAGCGACATCCACCTCTTTGGAAAAAATATCCATCGGCACATCAACCAGAACCGGGCCCGGTTGACCGCTTTCGGCCAGGGTGAAAGCCTTTTCCATTATTTCAGGGAACAGCTCGGGACGCTCGACGCGCCAGACCCGCTTGACAAAGGGACGATAGATCTCGCACTGGGCGCCGTCGGCGTGAAGATTGACCTCCTGGTGGGGGTGTTTGCCGTAGTAGTGGCTGGGGATGTCGCCGGCGATGACAACCATCGGAATACAGTCAAGCGCCGCATTGGCGACTCCGGTGGCGGCGTTGGTCAGACCGGGGCCAAGATGGCTGAGCACGACGGAGGCTTTGCCGGTCACCCGGGCGTAGCCGTCGGCTGCATGGGAGGCAATCTGTTCATGCCGGACATTGACAAACTTAATGGAGCTCTTTTCCAGGGCCGAAAGAACGGCGATATTGGTGTGTCCGCAGAGGCCGAATATGTGTTCGATGCCTCGTTTTTCCAGATACTTCACTAGTTGATGAGACACGAGATCTTGCATAGCCCCTCCATTGGTGTGCTGAAACTACCAGGTTTCAGTGTTGTAGAATTCCCCAAACAACTCTTCATCACTCGGCTTGTCTTCGGCAATTGGCCGGGCCACCCAGGTGTAGTTCAGATAGTGCTTGAGTGAGATATTCTCGTTGGTGATATTGCCGGCCCAGACGCCGCAGCCCATGCTCGAGGTCATCGGCATGCCGTTGGTGAAACTGCCGGCATTGGCTTTTGACTGGGGCTGCCGGACCATCATTCTGCTCACCGGAGCGATCATGGCAAGCTGATGAATATGCTCATCGTTGAATGAATAAATACCGCAGGAGTGGCCTTTGCCCTGGGTCTCGTAAATTTTTGCCACCATCTCCAGCGCGCTTTCGAAACCGCTGTATTTGAAAATGGATAACAGTGTGCCCAGCTTTTCCGTGGAAAATGGATGCTCCCGGCCGATGTTATCTTCTTTCACGATAAGAAACTTCTTGTCTTCTGGTAAGGAAAATCCTGCTTTTTCGGCGATCTTTTCGGCCGGGCAGGCAATGGTGTCGATGGTCCGGTGACCGTCTTTCCAGAGCACCTTTTCGAGTTGAGACTTCTGCTCGTCGGAGACCAGGTAGCCGCCTTCCTTCTGAAGTTGCTCCAGGAATCTGTCATAAATGGTCTCTTCCACGATGAGGTTGCCGTCCGCCGAACAGCCGGAGCCGAAATCGGACATTTTGCTGAGCATGCTGTTATGGGCAGCTTCTTCTATGTCGGCCGTTTCATCAATTACCATGGTGGAGTTGCCCTGACCGGCCGCATACGCAGGTTTGCCCGACATGTGGGCTGATTTGGCCATAGCCGGCCCGCCGGTGGCAATGGTCAGATCGCAGATGGCCATCAATTCCTGGGCCAGGGGGATGGACGGCTTCTCGGCACACACGTAGAGATCCTCGGGTAAGCCAATCTTATTGAGGGCCGTGCGCATAATCCGCACGGTTTCGATAGTTGTCTGCTTGGCCCGCGGATGCGGGGAGAATAGCACCGCATTTTTTGCCTTGAGGGCATAGATGCCCATGCCGGGGGGAGTGAGGGCGGGATTGGTGGTGGGAACCAGGGCGGCGATGACGCCAACCGGCTTGGCGTATTTGACCAAACCTTTGTCGGGAATTTCCTCGACAATGCCCACGCTTTTCTGGCGCAGGGCGTCGCGGAGCACACCTTTAATTTTAAAACGTTTGTTGGGTCGGCCATGCCAATCACCCAAGCCGCTCTCTTCCACCCCCATACGGGCCAGCCGGGTAAAGGTTTTCTCGTTGGCCGTGGCCCAGGCTATTGCTTGGATGGCCCGATCAACTTCCTCCTGGGTCAGGTTTGCTATTTGTTTTTGGGCAGCTCGGGCACGCTCGAGGAGTTCCTGGGCGTATTGTTTCTCTTCCTCGGTAATTGGTCTTGCCATGATAATGTCTCCTTGAAACCGATCCTGTAGAAGCTTTGCTGAAAGTTACTTCAGTTTTTTTCTATGGCGAAAGTCATCATATTCACGAACGATCCCTATTCTATCGCCGAGGCATCTGTCAGCATCATAATTAATAGAACGTTGTTCTGCTGAACAGGATACAGAGGAGGGCTGAAACTGTCAATAAAAATATTTGGCTTTATGAAAAGGATTATGGGGACAAATAAGTCCACTCCAACCCCTCATACAGCGTGCTCGCTGTGCTGGTTGCTCACCGCGCTAGCAGGCTGCTCCGCCGGCTCCTCGCTCGCGCCTTGCCTGACTGAGTGGTGTAAACTTATGCCGTTAGGTAGAGAAAGGTGCACCCAGCAGTTCGGAAATTTGGCGGCTGGCGTCCAGCAGTTTATCGGCTATTTCCGGCTCCCGATCCTTTGAGAAGCGCTGCACAGGGCCGACAACCGCAAGGACCGAGGTAACGTGCCTATCGTAATCAAACACTGGAGCGGCAATAGCTGCCACCTCGAGCTCCCGCTCTCCTCTGTTAACCTCGTAGCCGCGCTGCTTGATTGTCTCCAGTTTCTTGGCAAGGGTCTTTGGATTGGTGATTGTTTCTGAAGTAAATTTTTCCAGCTTGGACTGGCCGAGCACCTTTTCCGCCAACTCCTCCGGCCCGTAGGCCATGAATATCCTTCCCGCGGCAGAGGCATGAAGTTCCATCTTTTCCCCTTCCTGGATATCGAAGACGAGCCTGGAAGAGCCATATTCCCGTGCCAGGCAGATGCAGTCGTCGCCATCGAAATGGAACAGAGCCACAGATTCGCCGGTGGACTGCGCCAACTGTTTCATAATAGATTTGGATAGGGTGATCAGCGTATTGGTACGCTCGTAGATCTTGCCAAAGGTCATCAGCTTGGGACCGAGCCGGTAGCTCGATGACGGCATCCTGGTAAGAAAGCCCAGGGCAACAAGGGTTCCGCACAAGCGGTGGATACGGCTTTTATAGAGTCCCGATTTTTCACTCAGCTCGCGCAGGGAGAGTTCCGGTTCTCTGATGGTGAAATAATCTAGAATTCGCAGAGCGGTTGCAAGACTGTCTACGATAGGTACCGATGAGGTGTTCTTTTTATCTTTTGAGGGGTCGGTTTTTTTGGCCATGGGTGTGTTTCTTTTTAGCAGTGAAGTTTTCGTTAAGTAGTTTTTACTTGCCTTCGTTTTGCTATCTGCAATTATTGTTATCAGATCCTGCTTTCATCTAATATTATATTTTTCTCATCCTGCCCAGCTCTTTGTTCTATCTATGGGGACACTGTTCTGTCAAGAAGTGGTTTCTGGATGGCTCAACAGTTTAGCCAAACTGGCAGACCATGGCGGTCCAGAATTTCATGTTTTTAATCGATTTCTAAAAAACAGGGAATTAAGGAAAAGACCCCCTAGGCATTAGAAGCGGGTGGGGCGAGAGGAGGAGTTGACATTGACACGGGACCAAGTTATCCTTTTTGACGAAACAATATTCTTCTAGAAAGGACACACCCGTTTGGGTTAATTAACAAAGATCAGGGGTAACGATGCAGGGCGAACAACCGAAACCTAATGTGCTTCTTGAAGACGAAGCCCTGAGAGACGGGCTGCAGATAGAATCTCAGATATTTTCCATTGACCAGAAGATCGAGCTTTTTAGTCTGCTGAAAAATGCCGGGGTGCGAAGAATACAGGTCGGCTCTTTCGTGCATCCCAAAATCGTACCGCAGATGGCTGCTACCGATGAGCTTATCAGGGAGCTTAGTAAACAGGAAAACACCGTGATTTCGGCATTGATCCTCAATGACAAAGGTCTGGAGCGGGCTTTGGCCTGCGGGGTCCCCCACGTAAGCATGTCGGTGTCGGTCAGCAACACCCATAGTCTGAAAAATGCGCGCCGCTCAGCCGCCGATGCCCTTGGTGGGATGGTTGACCTAATCAAGCACGCGAGGAGCCGGGGGCTCGAAGTCCGAGCCGGTCTGCAGAGCGCTTTTGGCTGTGTCTATGAAGGTCCAATCGCCGAAAGTGCGGTGCTTGAGGCAGCGGACAAAATGGTCTCGGCGGGTATAACTGAAATTAACCTCGCCGACTCTACCGGGATGGCCGATCCGTACATGATCAGGTCCTTGGTTTCTCAGGTTTCACGGCGCTACCCCGAGGTCAGGATCTCTCTGCACCTCCACGATACAAGAGGGCTGGGGCTGGCAAACATGTTCAGCGGCTACGAGGCCGGAGTGCGGATATTTGACGTGTGTGTGGGAGGTCTGGGAGGCTGCCCGTTCATAAAAGGTGCGGCCGGAAACGTGCCGACCGAAGATGCCGTGCACATGTTCGAATCGATGGGAATTGCCACAGGTATTGATCTCAACCGTGTGATCAGCGCCGTGGATTTTCTCGAGAACGCTCTGCAACGCTCGCTGCCGGGACGCATGAAGCGGGTAGTGAGTGCTCAACAGGTTTGTAATCGCTGAGCAAATCGCCTACATTGAGTTTGAACTGCTTTTTCACGCTCCGGCGTTTACCCAACTAGGCGTCAGGCGTCAAATATCAGACTGAGGGAAACTGTCATGAGACAACAGAGTGACATACCGGTAAAGGTTCGCGGGGCGATAATCGGCGGCCCCAT
>JAHEER010000145.1 GCA_024640625.1 Desulfobulbaceae bacterium | reverse complement strand
CCAGCCGAGATGCACAAGCCGAATTTCACCAGGGCGGCCCCTCTGAATCCTCACTTTCCATCATCAAAAAAAGCAGCATCAGAAAAGTGAATGTCCGTTGCGAGGCAAAATCGCCTTCATTGATCCAATACCAGTGATTGAGATGTTTTATCAAGGAATTCATATTTTCAGCCTTAAACTCAGGTTGCCTGACGACTATCTTTAACACACTTAGACAGATTACCAGGAACCTTCCCTCATTAAAACAGCCCAGGCTTGTGTAATATAAAATGACATTTGAGCTTTTTCCGGCTGAATATTGTGATGAGGTATACGCTGGAAATCATAATATTACTGTAACAATATCTATTAGTTTGACGCTTCGGTGATTTTTCTTGACAGCCTCCTTTTCAACCGGTTCCCTCTGTTGAGAAAAAATCTTCGAAAAAGACGAATACGGCTTGGCATCTTTGTAATTCATGTAGCAGCAAATTATTAAGGCTGCCTTGAAGACAAGGTTGATTGTCTTCGTCATGGCAATGTAAAAAAATAAGTCGATTACCAGAGTCCGGTTCTCTTGCCGACTCAACTGAGTAAACAGCCTAGGTCAAACAGGCTGATGGACTGTTACTTGCCAATACTGATTGGCCCTTTTTAATACGACTCGAGTTGCTGACCTAAAAAGCTCCGCGTGGTCGAGACTTCTACAACCGCATATACATCTCCTACACTGCCGCTATCCGATTCTTCGACTACATGATGACATACGAAACTTACCTTATACCCTTGGTCCTTGTGGTAAATAAATTCATCTTTTCTCGGAAGAACATCGGCCGTATACTCGAATAGTTCGTCGGGTGTGTCTACCACTTTAATTTTCATCTCTTACCTTCCCTAACCGCCTGGCTGCGTCTTGGATTATTTCAGATAGGTTAACCAAAGTTACTATTTATTAATTCAATATATCTACAGAACCCCAAAAAAAAATGTCTCTGGCTCGTTTTTTTCGGGATGGTTTGGGGGGAAATTAAAGATGAACAAGAAGCTTATTCTGGGATACGCGGATAGGTGGTTGAGGCCAACTCTGGCAATTTCAACATCCCAATATAAGTCTGGATCGATTGAATGAAGGAGTGTCAATATAAGAAGGCCCACATTGCGAATCAATCGTGATGACTTTTCAGGTATAGCCTGAACAGTCTTCACACCTGAGATTTATCATGTATCCGCACCTTTCTCTTGTCAGCACATTATCCAATCCTCTATTATTATAGAAGAGAAAGTGGCAAGCGGGATTACATGTGGAGATACGGATCTGTTTTCTGCATCGATTTGGTATAAAAAATACCGACACCCAACTGCAGGAGGCAGAAAGGCACCGAAGAAAATTTTTTCAAGGTCAACTTTAATGAAGGAGGCTTCCGATGCCTGTATATGAATATAAATGTGAAAAATGCGACCGTGATTTTTCTCTTGAAATGAAGATTTCGGAGTACACGAAGAAGAAGATTAGCTGTCCGAAATGCAAGAGCAAGAATGTAAAACGTCAGATTTCATCCTTCCAAACCATAACATCAAAAAAAAGCTAGGATACTCGATCTGGTATTAATTCTGATCAGTCACTTTTCAGATTGAGATGTTTAGCAATTTTGAATTGGCAATTATCACAAATGAAAAAAGGGATCCCTATTAAGAGATCCCTTTATCAACGGGTAAGTTTAGTAAACTTGCCCGTTTAATTTTTCTGTCAGATGACTAGACACCGGAGTAGATTATTTCAATCCATTTATCTCCGGTAATTATGCCATCACCCCACTCTTCTTCGAGATCAGCCCAATGGTTTGCCTCAATAAATTTTTCCGGCCCTTGACACCATTGGCTTGGAAAATTGGCGGACCTGAGTTTAAAACCCAACTCTGACTAGCATTGCAGGCTTAGGCAACTGCCTGAGTTTAAGGCCCAACTCTCACTGGCATCGTTGGCGTGGGCAACCAGCTGATCTGAGTTTGAAACCCAACTCTCACTGTCATCGTTGTCTTGGGCACTCAGCTGATCTGAATTTGGAACCCAACTCTCACTGGCATCGTTGGCGTGGGCAACCAGCTGATCTGAGTTTGAAACCCAACTCTCACTGTCGGCAATGAGAGGGGTAGAGAATAGAACAACTAGTGCGAGGGTCATAACTACTGGGATAATTTTTCTCATGGTATTTATTCTCCATTGATGCCCCCAGGATAAAAGGATCAACGAGATGTGGGCTGGTTCGTCAATTGTGCAACCGTCATTTGCTTGTTATATCTGTTGTGCGATTGCTATTTACGCTCTAACGGGTTGCTCGAAAGGGCTAGATGTAAAATTCAGTCACGACGACACTGTTAAGAGAATCATCGCTGTATTGCCCTCTGAGAGCTTTTAAATGGAAGACAACTTTTCCTTTCACCACTAACGATTATATACCACGTTGTGGTGTAGTCAAGCTGAATATGTGCCAGGCCCTATAATGCCTGCTTGAGCTCCAGTATTGGAGTGAGAGTTACCTCATGCCGGCACCATCGTTATTCAATAATATCAACTAATATGTACCCACTGGGCAGGCGAATTCACACCTCCTGCACCATGCGGTTACGAGATGCGGTGAACCTTCTGCATCATCTTTGTTTCTCTCTATCTTATTTGTCCTATCGGACTCTAGCTGGAGCATGCATGAAGGTCGGTGGAATCTCCCTTGCGCTAAAGCGTTTTCAGGACATGCTTTTCGGCAGGGCATGGCGCAACGAGAGCAAGGATTGAAATTTTCCAGTGGTCTACTTGGAGGTAAATAATCTTGGATTAACACTGAACGAAGCCGTACGTGTGGCCCCCATTCGGGATGAATGAGCAGGTTGTTTTTGCCTATCACACCCAATCCAGCTAGGCAAGCCGCATCTTTCAAATAAACACCACCTTTTTCCACTTGATATGGTAAAGCCTGAGCCTTGATACCATGGGTGTCATCTAACCATTCGACTAGTGCTTTTGAAATTTTGGTCAACCAGCGGTTTCCAGATGTATTGCCGCGGTCAAACCAGTCCAGTTCAGGCTTTTCCTTAGGATGATGCATGGCAAGAATGAGCAGTGATCTGGCATTATGAAGCCACTGGATAGTTTGCTCGGCATGTTCATCTCGCCAAGACTCTGTAGAGACCGTTTGGTAAGAGGGACTGTTCAGCACATCCGCGATATCGGCAATTCTTCCTTGAATTCCTTCCCATTTCTCTGCCTCGGCAATCAACTCTTTTGCATTCTGATCAGACATTTCTACTAGTAGAAAAAATATATGAAATATTTAGCCTTTTTTGAATAATTTTATCCTAAAGATAGTGCAGCCAGAGTGGAACGGCAAATGAAGAGCCTTCCTCCATCTTTAGAAAATTGCACGCCTCACCCGTGGTGCCAAAGGGGAGATATTTTATCATGATAATTGGTGCAACCCGGCCACAGGCAAATCCTGGAGACTATCTTCTAGAGGAGCAGATCATTGGCCGTTGACTCCTGAAATTCGACCTGATATCCTTCCGGGTCATCAAAGACAAAAGCCTTGATCTTCAACTCATCACTGACAAACAACTCGGACTGGTTTGGCAGTTCCAGACCAAGACAATATTCATACCAGGGCATCACTTCTGGTACCCTAATACAGATCTGTACCGTCTTATCGGCGTGCCAGTTCTGCATTCCTCTTTGTTCGTCGACAACTCCGAGATAACCTGAGTCGGAAATCTGGTATATTTTACACCAACCCTGATCTATTGCTAAAGAAAACCCAAGGATATTCCCATAAAAATCAATGCCTTTGGCTAAATCTTTATAATAAATGAAGGTGATCATCTTATCCGCTTTGTTCATCCTCAACTGCGGTTTAGCCGGCATCATTGCTCCTCTCTCATGTTATTGACATCTCTGCGCTGCTCAATCCTGTTTTCCATAACCCACCCCAACTTTATAGGCTTTGGCCACATAGGAGCCTATGGACCAGTACTTTTTGTCGGTAGCAGTGTATAAAAGAGGATTCATCGCCTGGACATCTGGGTGTCCGTCCTTGACAAATCGCTTTTCCGAATAGCTGGCAACGACTTCTCCGATGTAGAGCGTGTTGCTGGGCATTTCCAGGGTGTCAACCAGCTTACATTCAAAACACATGGGGCATTCCACTATCATCGGTGCAACCTCTCCCAGTTCCCCATAAAATAACTCAAAGAGCGTCGATTTATCATGTTTCTTACCACTGACAACGCCGCAATAGTCGGTCACTTCTGCCATTCCGCAATGGGGAATGTTCACACTGAAGGCTTTATGCTCTCTTATGCCTCCTGCGGTATAGTGGGTTGGGTGTATAGAAGTCCCGATATAGGCAGGCGACATATTCAGTCGGTATACCTGACCAACGGTGATAAAGTTGGCCTTGCCGTTGACCTGACTGCCGATCAAGCCGATCACCATCGGATTGATTCTGACGTCTCGGCCCAGATTAATTTTATCATGATCCATTGTCTGGCTCCCTTTGGCTGAACTTATAGACTATTGAAATATGAATCCATCCGAGCCATCGCAATTTCCAGATTTTCATAGGAATTTGCATAGGATAGTCGAATATAATCAGCACCATATTCCCCCAGTTTGGTCCCGGGGACCACAGCCACCCCTGCATCCAGCAGTTCGTCAGCAACCTGTTCTGTTGCTTTGCCTGTTCCTGAAACATTAACCATTACATAGAATGCTCCTTTCGGTTCACTGAAGCTGATATGCTTCATGGCGGAAAGTCTTTGGGCCACCAGGTCCCGTCTCCTTGAAAACTCCCGCACCATATTCTGTAAATCAGTTTGAGGACCGACCAGTGCCTCCACAGCACCGTACTGGGAAAAAGTGGAAACACAATTAGTCGAGTATTGGTGAGCCCGTACCAAGGCGGACATCAGGCTCCGGTCGACACCCACATATCCCAATCGCCAGCCGGTCATGGCATAGCTTTTGGAAAAGCCATTTATCGTAACGGTTCTTTCTCTCATCTGGGGAAACGTTGCAATGCTGTAGTGTTTTTCTCCCCCATAAATCAGATGTTCGTATATCTCATCTGAAAGCACCAGCCAATTTTTTTCAAGTGCGATCCTGGCGATTTCCTCCAGTGTCTGTTTGGTGTACACGGCTCCCGTCGGATTTTGAGGTGAATTCACCACAATCAATTTGGTTTTCTCGCTGCACTTGTCATAAATATCTTTAGTGACAGGATTAAAACCATTCTTCTCGAAAACCGGAAGAGAAACGGGAAAACCTCCTGCCAGATCGACACTGGGGGCATAATGGGGCCAGCAGGGGTCCGGAATCAAGACCTCATCTCCGGGATTAATAAAAGACATCATGGTCAGAAAGACGGCCTCATTGGCCCCCACGGTGACCATGATCTCCCCGTTGGGATCAAAAACGAGGTCATTATCTCGTCTGAATTTATCTGCGATAGCGCTTCTGAGTTCCTCAACCCCATAATTGGACGCATAATGAACATAGCCGTCGTCCAGAGCTCTTTTGGCTGCTTCCTTGATATTTTGGGGAGTATCAAAGTCGGGGCGGCCGATCCCCAGGTTCACAATGTGCTGCCCCTGAGCTGTTCTTCTATGTACTTCTTCGAAAACCTTGCGAATCCCCGAAAAGGGAATACGGCTCATTCTATCCGCGTCATACATCTGTCTCACCTTCAAGCGCTGTTGTTAAACTGAAGAATCGTACATTTCCAGAGCCACACGGGCGACTAGGGTCGTAGGTAATAATACCGGGCAGCCGCAGAGTTCCTTGAGCTTCTGCCTGTGCTCATCTTTAAATCCCATGCAGTCAATTGCCACCAGGTCTGCCTTCATGGATCTGAATTTTTCACCTGCTTCCTTGAAGCCTTTGCCTTCATAAGGGGAGACTACAGCAGATTCCACCTTGCTGCCCAACTGGCGCCAATGTGAAACTGCCGCTGACTCCTGTGCCTTATTAGGCACAATGATTCCAATTTTGCCATCCGGGCACGTTGCTCTGACCAGGGCGGGGACGATCATACCGGGAAGAAGCACGCTTATGGCGCTGGTGAATGCAGGAAAGCCTCCACAGCAGAGAACGACGGCGAGCTGGGCACCCTCTGCGGCCAAACTTTCCACCTGACGCTCAAGATAAGGAAAGAGCAGTGGCAGGGGGATCTCAACAGTTGTCTTATCCCTGAGCAGGCAGACCAGCGGGGAAATCCCCTGCGTGTCCTCAAGGCTTCTGGCTTCGGCACAGCTCATCGCATCCAGCGCCCCAACCAGCTTACAGGGAATTCCCGGTGCCATCTCGTTGTATACCTCCTCATGATCAGGCCGAGGAGAGTGGCCAAGAGTAACAAGACCTATCATGACTGCGGCCTTACAAATTTTCCGTGGCCACTGGGGGCAACAGTTGTACCATTTTCGTGGACCTTGGTGCCCCGGACCCAGGTTGACTGAATTTTGCCGGAGAGTTTCATTCCGTCGAAAATATGCATGGTTTCACCGGCTTTGGAATAGCTGTTTTTCATGTCGAAGACGAATTCGCTGTTCATATCTATCAGCACAAAGTCAGCATCATAGCCAGGTTTTAAATGACCTTTTTCTTTGAGCATGAATACTTCCGCCGGTTTTTCACTGAGCATGGCTGCTGCCTTGCCGTAGCCGATGACTCCCCGATTAATTGCATCGATCATCAGGGGCATAAACATGTCAAAGCTCGCAATTCCCGAATTTGCGGTGAATATGCCTCCGTCTTTGGATTCAGGTCTCCACGGAGAATGATCTGTAGCAATGTAGTCTATGGTTCCGTCATTTATATACTCCCATAACTGTTGCCGGTTCTCCTCTGATCGCAGCGGGGGGTTATTTTTTGCATAAGGGCCAAAATTGACCAGGTACTCGTCGGAAAGAAAAATATAGGTGGGGCACGTCTCGGCGATAACATCAACCCCTCGTGCCTTGGCTTCTTTTACAAGTTGAACAGCACCGGCACTTGACATGTGGCAGATCACCATGGACGCATCAACGGCGCCACCTATTGCAAGTGAAAGAGCCACAGAGCTGTCTTCACACACGGCCGGTCGGCTTTCCGTATGAACGAGGCCATCGGTTCTGCCGCTCGCTTTCAATTTTTCTGTGAACATGACTATCATCTCGTTAGTTTCACAGTGCAGGCAATGGCGCCGACCCGTTTTGGCGACAGCTTCCATGGTTTCATACTGGCTGCTTGAATCAGGGCAGATTAATCCGGTAAACTCTTTTTCCCGTCCCGGTTCTGCCGGGTGAAGATATGTTTTGAATGCGACTGCACCGGCATCGGCCAGACCTTGAATTTCGGCGAGATTTTCGAAACCGGCGGTGCCGTAGAGAGCAAAATCTATGAGGGCCCGCGGCTGCACGGTCTCCGCCCGCTGTATAAGAATTTCAGCGGTATATACGGGCGGAATGGATATGGGCATTTCACATACGG
>JAHEER010000008.1 GCA_024640625.1 Desulfobulbaceae bacterium | reverse complement strand
TTTCGGCAACTTTTAGGTCGGGGGGTATATGCAGGGATATGTTTATTGCTCGAACCTGCTTACATAGTGCTTACATAGAGTACATATACAGAAAAAGCGGTTAAGCCAAATTGACCTAACCGCTTGATTTAACTGGTACACCAGGAGCGATTCGAACGCCCGACCTACGGATTCGTAGTCCGTTGCTCTATCCAGCTGAGCTACTGGTGCACGGGAGTGTCTTTATACTCCAGATCGAGGCTCAACTCAAGTCTGTTTTTGGGGAACCTCCTTTTCTTCCTTGCGGAAAAGTATTTCATGCTCCACGGGCTTGAGAGCGGGATCGGCAGTGATCATCACCTGGGTCTTATACCGCTCTTCCAGCTCCAGGATCTCCTGGCGCTTGTTGTTGAGCAGGTATTGGGCCACTTCGATCGGGAACCTGCATTCTATTTTGACCACCGGTTTACGACTTGCTCCCGTATGGATTCTGCGCAGGTAAAAGAGGGCCAGCATTTCTACCGATTTCACCGTTCCCCTGCCCCGGCAATGGTCACAAACCCGGTAATTGCTCGACTCGATCGGCGAACCGAGCTTCTGTCTTGAAATCTGCATCAGACCGAAGCGCGAAATCCGGCTGATATCGACCTTTGCTTTGTCCCGTTTCATGGCCACCTTGACCTGCTTCTCCACTTCCCTCACATTCTTGCTGCTGCGCATATCGATGAAGTCGACCACGATCAGACCGCCAAGATCGCGCAGCCGCAGCTGCCTGGCCAGCTCCGACGCGGCTTCCATGTTGGCCTGAAAGATAGTCTCCTCAAAATTCTTACCCTTGCCGGTTGAGCCCGAATTGACGTCTATGGAAACCAGAGCCTCGGTGGGCTCAATAACGATTGAACCGCCTGAAGGCAGATTGACATTGGGCTGATAAATTGACTCAATCTGATCTTCGACACTGTATTGATTGAAGATCGGCCTGGCGCCGCGGTGCAGCTTGACCTTGACCTGGCGCTGCTTGGCGGGAAGCATTTCAGTAAAATCTTTTACCTTCTCGAGTGCCGACGCATCATCCACCAGGATTTCCTGGGTGGTCGGGTCAAAGTGCTCGCGCAAAAAGCGCATCACGCAATTGTGGTCCTGGTACAGCAATCCCACACCGTCGAGATGCTGCCCCTTGCTCTTTATCTCCTTCCAGAGTTTAAGCAAAAAGCGCACGTCCTTGGTCAGGGCCGTCTTGGTGATATCCTCACTGGCGGTGCGCACAATCCAGCCAATACCTTCGGGAATCGACAGGGAGTTCATAATCTCTCGTAACCGATTACGACGCTCCTCCCCGGAAATCCTGCGAGAAATGCCTTCCGAGTCTGATCCCGGCATAAGCACGACACAGCGGCCAGGCAATGACAGGTAAGTGGTCAGGTTGGCGCCCTTCTTGCCGACCTCCTCTTTGACAACCTGGACGAGCATCTCCTGGCCCTTGGCGATCACATCGTTGATGCTCAGCTTTTTCCACTGATGCGTTTCTACCAGTTTCTGAATGTTCTGGGGCAGTTCCTGTTTATAATATTCGGGGTGAATTTCACTAAAAGCCAGGAAACCGTTCTTTTCCACCCCGTAGTCGACAAAGGCAGCCTGCAGGTTGGATTCCACGGCGACAACCCGGGCCTTGTAAATGTTGCTGCGGGTCTGCACCCGACTGATGGTAGTCACATGAAGCGATTCAAGTCGGCCGTCCTCGAGCAGGGCCAGTCGGCACTCTTCCGGCTCATCGGCATTTATCAGCAGCTTGATCACCGGTGTATGCTCTTTTGCCGCCGGCGCATCTGCCTTTTCTCCTTTGTCTTTGACAGGCGGCTCCGCGGCTGCCGGTTTCGCGGCATCGGTTTTTTCCTTAGCTTTCTGTGCTTTGGGTTTCGGACCTCTTCTGCCCCGTCCTCGTCTGGGCTTTTGCGTCTTACTCTGCTCCTTCGGCGATTTGTCCTCGGTGGCTCCAGACTCCCGGCCGACGGCGCCTTCATTCTCTGCGGAAATACTGCCTGACTGTTCCTTTCTCTTCTGGCCATCCAGATCAGTCGATCCAGCTTCTCCGGTCGGAGACTGACTGGTCAGGTCCTCATCAGGGGCGTCTTTATTCACCTTGCCGCTGCCTTTGGCTGCTTTATTGACCGTTTCCGTGCCAGGACTCGAGGGAGACTCCGGGGCTGATACTTCTTTCTCGTGGACAACCTTACTTTTCCACCAAGCCCCGGTCGTGGTCTTGATTTTGCTTATCAGGTTGGATTTTTCTGACGGTGTACCGTCTTTTTCCGATGGTGACATAAAACTCCTTCTAGCAGCATGCCACCCAACCAGGGCGGCTTCTGCACCTTCCGGGTGTCAGGTTCTTCAGCCTGCAGCGCAGGGAAACGACTCGTGACACCTCTCAATTTTATGGTAATTCTCGATTACCGTTTGCCGGCACCGCCTGTTCCGCTCTGTCCGGTCAAACCGGCACAGGATAGCAAGGATTTGGGCTGCGGACAGACAATGCCTCCAATTTTATAATAACCTAACCATCGGGCAGATGCTCCGCCACCCAGTCCTGGAAAGATCTCTGTATTGCTTGAGGCCGTCCTGGGTGTATTCCACCGCCAGAAACGCCTACGACGGTCTCTGGCATGGTTTTTCCCGGCGGCCTCCAGTACCTGAATCGAGGACCATCTTTTTGCCGTCCATTCCGAAAAAAGATGGTTTTATCAACCATTCACGGTAAACTGCCAGGAAGGTATATCATATATCCCTTATAATCAAGGCATAACTGTTACTTTTGGCTTGACACTGAAGGGCTCGAACCGTACATTTCGGTCCTTGAAGGACCGGAACGGAAGCCGGGTTTGGAGTGTGCCCGGGCAAAGCCATGTGGTCGTGTACCACACATGTTTTAAGGAGAGTATCGTGACAAAGCAGTTGCCGCGTCTGTTCGTCTTGATCCTGTTAGCCTGCATTTTTTCCTCCCTGAGTCTCTCTGTGCCGGTCACCGGCTATGGTCAAGAGCCGTCCGCAGGTGCCCAGAAGGTTGCCACCGAAGAGTGGGATATCACCGCCGATAAGATTATCCGTTATGAAAAGCCCGAGAGTATCGTGGCCGAAGGCAATATCGTGCTGGTCAAGCGCAAGAGAGTCCCCCCCGCGCCGCCAGGTGCCGGCGAAGGTGCAGAGGAGGCTACAGACTGGTACATCCTGCTCGAAGAAGCGCCCCCCGAGGAGGTGGTCACCCCTGAGAGCCTGGAAACCGAACAGGAACCGGTTTATAAGGTTGAAACCACCATCAAGGCGGACTGGATGGTCTATGACGTCGTCCTGAACACCATAAAAGCGCGGGGCAATGTCTCCGTAGAAGCCGACGACCAAGCGATCTTCGCAGAGCAGGCCATGGTCAACCTGGAACAGGAAACCGGTACATTCAAGAAAGCGACCATTCTCGGCAGCGAGAAAGATCTTCACCTGGAAGCCGAGGTTATCGAAAAGATCGGTTTCAAAACCTATCACCTTGAAGACGGCTGGGTAATCACCTGTAAGATTCCGGAAGGCAAAAAGGCACCCTGGAGTTTCGCTGCCAGTGACGCGGTGATCGAACAGGATGGGTATGCGAAACTCAAGCATGCCCGCTTCCGCATCAAAGATGTGCCGATATTCTATTCGCCCTACCTGGTTTTACCTGCCAAGAATAAGCGAGAGACCGGGTTTCTGCTGCCCGAGTTGAGCGTGGGCGAATTTAGCGGTTTCGGCCTCAACCTGCCGTTCTTCTGGAATATCTCGGATTCCACGGACCTGACCATCTACACCCAGTATTTCGCCAATCGCGGCTACATGCCGGGCCTCGAATTCCGCTACATCATCGATCCCAACGACAAAGGTTTGGCGATGGCCAACTATCTCTACGATGATCTCAGCGATCCTTCGGAAACCGACTATTACGAGGAGACAGGCTATACCCACGACAACAAGGATCGCTATTGGTTTCGCGCCAAGGCGGATCAGGATTTCGGCCCCTCCTGGACCTCCCGACTCGATCTGGATATAGTCTCGGACCGTGACTACCTGAGAGAGTTCAACACCGGTCTGACTGGCTACAAAAACAGCAACGAACAGTTTCTGGACACCTTCGGCCGCAGTCTTGAAAACAAGACCGACGATCAGCGTACCAACCGTTTCGGTGTGCAGCGATCCTGGGGTTCAACCTCTCTGGAAGCCCGCTTGCTGGGCATCAACGATGTCCGCACGGATGCGGATAAATTCGATGCGGACGGCAATGAAAATCCCTCCCCGCTCTGGAACCTGCCCGCCATCGACTACACCGGTACGCTGCCGTTCGAGAATCTATGGGACATGACCCTGCAGTGGAATACCGATTACGTCAATTTCTGGCGTGAGGAGGGAATCGGCGGGCATCGCTTCGACATCTATCCGACCCTGAGCGCACCGCTGCCGATCAGCCCTTATCTTGAATCGCGGGTCGAACTTGGCCTCCGCGACACCTACTATATTGTCCAGGAGTATGGTGAAGCGCAATGGGATGAAAGCGACTCTCAGAATCGGCTTCTCTTTGACGTAAAGGCCGAAATAGGTACCACCCTGATGCGCACCTTCGCCCTGTCGGGCGAGAGTATGACGGGCTTGAGCCACCAGATTCGTCCCTTCGTCGAGTACGACTATCTGCCTGATGTCGATCAGGATGACCTGCCCAGTTTCGACGGAGTGGACCGGATTGGGGAAGAGAATCAACTGTCCTACGGGATCGACAATTTCTTCACGGCTCTTTCCAGTAACAACACCGATCGAGATTATGGCTGGCTTAAAATCACCCAGAACTACAGTTTTATCGATTCCCGTTCCGATGAGCCATTCTCAGACATCAATCTGGATCTCAAATGGATCCCCATCGAGTTCCTCAATTTCCAGTACAGGACCGATTACGATGTCTACGATACCATCTTCGTCCTGCATGATTTTGACAGTTCCTTCAGATCCAAACGCGGCGACCTCTTCGGACTTGAATATTACTTCAAAGACAACGGTGAACAAGACGATACCAACCAGATCAATGCTTACATAGAGGCAGCTCTATTCTCGAGCCTGAGGGCCAAGTTCAACATCGAACATTCGATTGCCAACGAGGAAACGAACGAAGCAAATATTTCGCTGCTCTATCGAGCCTTGTGCTGGTCGGTTGAACTGGGATCGCAATACACCCCTGAAGAAACCCAGTTCATGCTGATCTTCAGTCTCGCCAACCTTGGCAGCCCATTCAAGTTCTACTATTAATATATGGCCTCCGTTTAGTTCAGCTGCTTCATGGTTGCTCGAGAAAAGACCGCCCAGCCCGCCCGTTACGACGTCTTCAACGGCGATGCCGACGGGATCTGCAGTCTGCATCAGCTGCGCCTTGCAGAACCGGCTCCAGATGCGGTTCTGGTTACCGGTGTGAAGCGTGACATCGCCCTTCTCAAAAGAATAGAAAAATTAGGCAACAGCATTGTCACCGTGCTGGACATTTCCATGCACGTCAACAATGCGTCCCTGCAGAAACTTCTAGACCGCAACAACGAGGTGGTCTACATCGACCACCATTACGCCGGCGACATACCTGATTCTCCTTTTTTAACTGCCTACATAGAGCCCCAACCCGACCGCTGCACCTCACTGATCGTCGATGCATTGCTCGGTGGGAAATACCGACTTTGGGCCATCTGCGCCGCCTTTGGCGACAATCTGCATCCGGTGGCGGCCAGCGCCGCCTCTGAGTTGTCACTTTCTGCTGAACAGACCGCCAAACTAAGAGAAATCGGAGAATTACTTAATTACAACGGCTATGGGGCCCAGTTGGAAGATCTCTACTTCAGCCCCGACTATCTCTACAGCGCGGTCAGAAAATATCGAGATCCTTTTGACTTTTCAGAGGAATCCCATACTCTAAAAACACTGAAGACCGGTTATGAAAATGATATGAGCTTTGCTCTGGACCAGAGCGTATTTGCCCGCAGCGGCGACAACCGGGTCTATCGTTTCCCCGACAGTCCCTGGTCAAGGCGCGTATCGGGCGTATTTGCCAATCACAAAGCCAGGGAAAATCCGGCAGGTGCCCATGCCATGATTACCGAAAACGGCGACGGTTCATTGAGAATCAGCGTCCGGGCACCCATCGATGATAAACGCGGCGCCGACACGCTCTGTCTGTCATTTCCCAGTGGCGGCGGACGAGCTGCGGCGGCCGGCATCAATGCCCTACCCGAGGATATGCTGGGTGAGTTTATCGACCGTTTCAACGCAACTTATGAGTAGCGGCCCCATGTCGATTTTCCGGCTCCGGTTGAGCCCGCTGACACCGACAGCTGCTCTTCACTACTCCGTCTTCTACCAGAGACTTCTCGCGCTGCTTTGCGCGGCTCTCACCCTCTTCTGTCTTATTGCCCCGCTTGCAGTCGGGGCCGAAAATACCAAGGCTGCCGACCTGGTAGAGGACGGTCAAGCTATCGATCTCACCAGCGACCGTTACGCGCTCCTGTTTGAAGAACTCCAGACTGAGCATAGTTTCAGCCGGGATGAACTTGACAGGTGGTTTACCGGCGTCCGTATCGATAAGAAGGTACTCGAGCTGATGGATCACCAGTGGGAGGCGAAGCCATACTACCAGTACCGCCCGCTGTTCGTGACCCGAAAAACCATTGCCAAAGGCAGGAAGATGCTGGCCAAGCATGAGGATCTGCTCGACCGGATCGAAGACCGCTTCGGAGTGGAAAGAGAAGTGATCATAGCCATCTGGGGAATTGAATCGCGCTTTGGCAGCCATCGCGGCAGTTTCAACGTATTCGAGACTCTCAACACCCTGTTTGATGCCTATCCGAGGCGCTCTTCCTTTTTTAGGGAGCAACTTGTCTACTTTCTCATTGTCTGCCGCGAGAACAATATGGATCCTCTGAAAATAAAAGGCTCCTATGCCGGTGCGTTCGGGCAGACCCAGTTCATTCCTTCGAGTTTCCACGAGTATGCGGTCAGTTTCGACGACGATGCAATTCGAGACGTGTTCAATTCCACTGAGGACGTACTCGCCTCCATCGCCAACTATCTGCGACGCTTTGGCTGGACATTGAACGCCCCTGTGTATGTAGATATCGGCCCAGAGCTGAAGACCCAGGAATTGATCAGCGCCAACCTCAAAGGCCGAAAAGGCAAGGTGGACTACCGGGTGGTTTCCGCAGCCCAGGGTGTTAATTTGTTGGCGCCCCCTGAGAACAGGGAACTCACCATAGTCGGTCTGGAAATAGACCCGGCTCTGGGTGGTGGCTACCGGTATGTGGCTGGCTACCCCAATTTTCAGGCCATTACCGAGTGGAACCACTCCAACCGTTATGCCATGGCTGTCACTGAGCTGGCCGAAGCAATTAGAATCCCCTAACCCCATGGCCAGCGGATCTGCTCGCCTCGGTTACGGCTGTCTGGTGCCCCTGGTCCTTCTCCTGGTTCTGCTTACCAACCCCCTGCTTTCGAGTTGCGGTCATGTTGAACCCACTTTGGTGGAGATCGACCATGGAGGTCCGCCTTTTTTCATTGACGACGCTTCCCAGGCCAGTCTCATCGATGCCATCGACCGTCACTTGACCTACCTGAGCCGTACTTCCAAAGCTGATCAGGCCGACCAGATCTCGGGTATTCCCCGAAATGAATATCACCGCTCACTGGCGACCTTCAAGCAGCTTCTCATCAGCAACCCCGATCCCATCAGGCTCAATCAGCTCATCAGATCTCATTTCCAGCTTTACCAGGCCGCAGGGCGTGATGGTAATCATGGCATGCTGGTTACTGGTTATTACGAGCCTGTTTTTGCAGGGAGCCTGGAACAAACACCCACCTATCGATATCCCCTCTATGGAGTTCCAGATGCACTGCTCACCTCCTATCAAGGAACGAAAAAGTCGGGTCGGCTTGATGAAAACGCACGTTTTGTCCCTTTCTGGACTCGCCGCGAGATCGAAACCATCAATCCGCTCAGTGGCAGTGAACTGGTCTGGCTCAAGAACAGGTTCGATGCCTACCTGCTTCATATTCAGGGCTCCGGCCGCATTCTTCTGCCCGACGGCACCACCCGGGCACTCCACTTTGGCGCTTCAAACGGTTTGACCTACCGCAGCCTCGGCAAATTGTTCGTCGATGAAAAGATCATGGCCAGAGAGGAGGTCAGCATCGATGCCATCAGGGACTATTTCACTTCCCATCCAGACCAGATGGAACGCATGCTCCACCACAACCCCCGCTACACCTTCTTCAACTGGGGGGACAACCGGGGGCCCCGGGGTTCGCTTGGTCAAATACTGACGGCGGATCGTTCAATCGCGGTGGATCATTCCATCTTTCCCACCGGCGCCATCGGTTATCTTGTCTCCAGGCGTCCGGTCCTCAACGATGACGGCAGCATCAACCACTGGAAGATGTTCGGCCGCTTCGTGCTGCCCCAGGACAGCGGGGCCGCCATCAAGGGACCGGGCCGAGTCGATCTTTTTCTGGGAAATGATTACTATGCCGAAAAAGCTGCCGGATCTATGAAAGAAAAGGGCAGTCTGTTCTTCCTGCTGCCCAGATCAGGAGCCGAGCGGTTGAATTAAGCAGGCCGATTGGAGGGACACACTTCTCATGGTGGTCCTTGCTTTTCTGGCCCTTTAAGGTCAAGCACAGCAATTTAGGGGGGGCACCATGAGTAGTGTGTCCCCATGTGTAATGCGATTGTGAAATGAAAGGTCCCCCGATCATCCTTACCACTGATTTCGGTCAGGTGGACGAATATGTCGGAGTGCTCAAAGGGGTGATCCTGTCAATCAACCCTGCTGCCACCCTCGTTGATCTCAGCCACGCCATTCCCCCGCAGGACATTGGCCGGGCGGCGGAGCTGATTTTCAGGAACTATCGATATTTTCCTCACGGTTCCCTGCATCTCTGCATTGTCGATCCAGGAGTTGGCACAAAACGTAGGATCATCGTAGTCAGCGCCGACGGCCACTTGTTCCTCGGACCCGACAACGGCGTCTTTTCGCCCTTGCTCCGCGCCTACGAGCAGGCAAAGGTCTATGAACTGACCAACAGGGACTGGTTTCTGGAGCGGATAAGCACCACCTTTCACGGTCGTGACATTATGGCACCTGCCGCTGCCCACCTCTCGCTCGGCGCGCCAATCGCCGAGGCGGGACCACTCGTCGCCATAAACTCATGCGTGCGCATCCCGCCTGCTGAGCCGCTGGTGCGCGAATCTGAAATAGCCGGCAAAATCAGCTCGATCGACAGGTTTGGCAACCTGATCACCACTATCGAGAACCATCATCTAGATGCGCTTTCTCACAAGAGCTGCCTCACCGTCAGCATAAATGCCACAGAGGTGCAGTTCCATCAGGTCAGTTATGCAGAGCTGCCCGATCACCTGCCGGCAGCGATAATCAACAGCAGCAATCTGCTGGAAATCTGTGTGAAAAATGATGACGCCGCCACAGTGTTGGGGGCACGGATCGGTGATACGGTCCTGGTGAAATGCGGATAAATCAGTAGAGTGTGGCGAAACGCTCCCAGAAATCCGGAAAGGACTTGACCACGCATTGTTCGCCCAGAATTCGAACCCCCGGTACGCGCAGTCCGGCAACCGCCATGCTCATGGCCATGCGGTGATCATCGTAGGTCTCGATTTCCGCGCCTCGCATCCCCTCGCCGCCCCGGCCATGGATGACCATGCGGTCGTCAAATTGGTCAACTTCGACGCCCAGCCTGGTGAGTTCTACGGTCGTCGCCTGAAGCCGGTCGCACTCCTTGATTCTCAGATGGGCGATGTTTGAGATCTCGGTCGAACCATCGGCGAAGGCGGCGACCACCGCCAGGGTTGGAACGACATCTGGCATGCCGCCCATATCCACCGCGATCGCTTGCAGTTGTGCCGGCCCGACAACTTTGATTCCGCTACCCTGCTGCTCAACGTTACAGCCCATCCGGGCCAGCAGCGGAACAAGCATGGCGTCGCCTTGCAGCGACGGTACCGGAACGTTGTCGACGGTCACGCTACCGCCGGTTACGGCTGCCGCCGCCCAGAAATATGAGGCATTGGAGGCATCGCCCTCGATATGATAATCGAGGGCCCGATAACAGCCTCCAGGGATGGTGAAGCGGGAGAAATCGGCTGCCGCTTCAACCTCCACTCCGAAAGCCGACATTACAGCCAGCGTCATGGCCACATAAGGCTTGGAGAGTATATCGCCAGCCACCTCCAATTCGGCCGTATGCTGAGCATAAGGCGCCACCAGAAGGAGCGAGGAGAGATACTGGCTGCTCTTGCCCTCGGGCAACAGCGTTGTTCCGCCCCCCAGACCGGAAGCCACGATGGACAGCGGCGGACATCCGGTACCATCGATGGCTTCGATATCGACCCCCCAGCCCCGCAGGGCGTGGATCAGCGGTTCAATAGGCCGCTCGCGCATGCGCTCATCGCCATCAATGATAAATTCGCCGGTGCCAAGGGAGGCAACAGAGGTAAGAAAACGGGTCGCAGTTCCGTTGTTGCCCAGATAGATGTCATCGTCGGGTTCAGCGATCCTGCCTCCGGTGCCGACTACCCGCCAACTTCGTGCGCCCTTCTCGATCAAGACCCCCATTTGTCCAAGAGCTGCTGATGAGTAGTCGGTGTCCTCACTGACCAGAGGTCCTTGAAGGGTTGAGGTGCCTCCGGCCAGAGCGGCGGTAATGAGGGCTCGCTGGGTTATTGATTTGGAGCCGGGGATGGATACCACGGCATTGATATTTTCAACTGGTCTGATCTCGATCATTGTAAAAAGAAAAAAAGCGGATTTTGGTTCTCACCGCGAAACCGCGCCAAGCAGCGCCCGGCGCATGACTTCAACCGGAGCGCTGCGGCCGGTCCACAGTTCGAACTGGGCCACTCCTTGATAGAGCAGCATCTCCAGACCGTTGACGCAGATGCAGCCGTACGCCGCACCATCCTTGAGCAGCTGCGTCTGCAGTGGAACGTAGACAATGTCCATGACCACCCGGTAGCCGCCCAACAGGCTCTGGTCGATCGGACTTGTCTGGTTGTCAGGTTCCATGCCCACCGAGGTGGCGTTGATCAGTATCGCCGCTGCTTCTTTCGGCCTTTCGTTCAGGGGTGACCAGAGACAGCCGAGTTCCTCGGCCAGCCGGCGTCCTTTGATCTCGCTTCTGCTCTTGATTTCCACTCCGGCACCCGCTTCCAGCAGACCGAAGCCAATGGCCCGGGCAGCGCCACCAGCCCCGAGAATGACCGCCCGACTGTGGCGCAGTTCGATGTGATCGAGCAAGGCCTTGTTGGAGCCCAGCCAGTCGGTATTGCTACCGAACAACTTTATCCCACTCTCCCCCCTTCTGACGACCACCGTGTTGACCGCGCCAATTTTCGCCGCCACCGGATCAATTTCATCGAGCAAGTCGAGAACCCGCTCCTTGAAAGGAATGGTGACACTGACCCCGTCTATCTGCATCCCCCTAAGGCCCTGCAGAGCCGCTTGGAGATCCTCGGTGTGCAGGGGCACGTAGACCTTGTTTTCGTTACAGGCCGCAAATGCCTGATTGTGCATCAGAGGGCTCAGGGAATGGCTGACCGGATTGCCGATGATGCCGTATATTTTTGTCTTGCCGTTTATCTGCATGTTTTCTCAAAAATCGCACCGGCCTTCTGCAGCAAAGGCGATTTGAATCGCACCAGTACAAGTCGGTTATAATTAATCAGAATCTGGTTTATTCGCGTTCCCATTTCCATCGAGCAGGCGCAGAGCCAGCCAGACAAGCAGCGATACCACGGCCAGGTCATCGACGATGCCCAGCCCCAAAAACCAGTCCGGCAGCAGATCGTAAGGGAGCACAAGGTAGAGAAGAGCAGCAGCTAGAATCAGCTTGACCTTCCAGGGCGTATCCCTGCTCAGCAGCAAGCGGATGTAACCGGCGGCTGTGGCCAACAACCTTCCCAGCACCGGCAGCCGTGCCCTGTTCACCATCCATCATACCTCCAGAGCACCGATCAAATCCCGAATCGACTTCAGTTGATTGGCTTTCACATAATCTCCGATGCCTTCCACCACTTCCTCACTGACCCGGGGGTTGATGAAATTGGCGGTTCCTATCTGCACTGCAGTTGCCCCGGCCAAAATGAATTCCAACGCATCCTCGGTATTTTCTATACCGCCGATGCCAATAACCGGAATCTTGACCGCACCGGCCGCCTGGTAGACCATGCGCAGGGCAACCGGTTTTATCGCCGGTCCCGACAGACCGCCTATGACATTGGCCAGCACCGGCCTTCTACGCTGTAGATCAATGGCCATCCCGATCAGCGTGTTGACCAGGGAAATCGAGTCGGCTCCGCCCGCTTCAACGGCCCTGGCCATCTCGACAATATCGGCAACATTGGGCGAAAGTTTCACCATAACCGGGACATCCGCCGCTTTTTTCACCGCTTCGGTAACCGTTGCAGCCATCGACGGCACGGTGCCGAAAGCCACGCCGCCCTTTTTCACGTTGGGGCAGGAGATGTTGACTTCAAGTGCGGCAATGCCCTCTACTCCACGCAGACGTTGGGTGAGTTGCCGATACTCCTCGACCGTGTCACCCAGGACGTTGACAATCACCGGTACACCGATGCCTTTCAGATAGAGCATCTTTTCGGCGATGAAACGCTCCACCCCAACATTCTGCAGGCCGATGGCGTTGAGCATCCCGCATGGCGTCTCAACGATGCGCTGGGGAGGGTTGCCTGCCCGCGGCTCCAGCGATATGCCCTTGACGATGATGCCGCCGAGCCGATGCAGGTTGACCAAGTCCTCAAATTCACGGGCATAACCAAAGGTACCCGAAGCGGTCATGACCGGATTTTGCAGTTCCAGAGAACCAATGTTTACCCTGAGATCCGGATAGGGATCGTGATCTTTCACGAATTCCATGCCAGATCCCCCGTATTGAATACCGGACCGTCGATGCAGACATGCACGTAGCTGCCATCGCTGGACTCAAGGTTGCATCCCAGACAGGCGCCCATGCCGCAGGCCATGACGCTCTCCACCGAGACCTGGCAGTCCAGATTTTTCTCCGTGCTGAAGTGGTGCAGAACCTCGAGCATGTTGTCCGGACCGCAGCCGTAAATACTTGTATTGCCAGCTAATTTCTCTGAACGCAAAACATCGGTGACGAACCCCCTGATACCATAGGAACCGTCATCGGTGGCACAGTGTAGGGCGAGCCCGAACTGCTTGAAATCTTCCACCAGCGGTTCCACGTCCTCCCGGGTCCTGCCGCCCAGAATGATCAGGTCCTGACTGTGATCCCGGCTCAAAGAGCTGATAATTTTTGCCAGAAAAAGCATCGGGGCAATGCCCAGGCCTCCTCCTACCAAACAGGCGGGCCTGTCATCGGCGATGCTGAACCCTCGCCCCAGAGGACCAAAGACATCCAGGAATTCTCCAACCTTGGCGTGCGCCAGAATATTCGTCCCCCTGCCGACATTTTTGAAATAGATCTGAATCTGCCCGCTACTGCTCGTCTGATGCAGCGAGAAAGGGCGCCGGAGCAACGGGTCCTGGCCGTTTCCTGTTTTCATCATGACGAATTGACCAGCCTCCGCCGAGGCGGCTACCAATGGGGCTTCGAGCGTTATCCTGATGTTCAGTTCCGAGAGCTGCTCAAATCGGATAATCCTTGCTTTTTCCTGGTGTTGCGACATAATGAGTCGATAGAAAAGTTATTCCATTTAAGCGTGCAGTTAGACCGGGTTTATGCAGATATCATTGTTTCTTCTTGGAGCGGCGTTCCTCTTCGGGACCATCATCGGCAGTTTTCTCAACGTGGTCATTCTCAGGCTTCCGGATCCTGGCACTTCAATCGTCTTTCCGTCGTCTCACTGCCCGAAATGTAAAAATACTCTAAGCTGGTATGAAAACATCCCGATTCTGAGCTACCTGGTGCTGGGCGGAAAATGCCGTCACTGCAAGGTGAGCATTTCACCTCAGTACCCAATCGTCGAACTGCTGACCGGGCTGCTGGCGGTCGCCGTGATCGCCAACTTCGGATTGAGCCTGACGGCCCTAGGATTCTTTCTCTTTTGCGCCGCCCTGGTCACTATAATATGGATCGATCTTCATCACCAGATAATACCTGATGTCATCAGTTTGCCCGGCATCATTTTCGGCTTTGCATTCTCTTTTGTCTCCTTTTTCGTTACCTGGCAGGAGTCGCTGATCGGCCTGCTGGCCGGAGGCGGGATCTTCTACGCCGTCTCCTACTCCTATTATCTTCTCAGGAGGCAGGAAGGGCTTGGCGGGGGCGACATCAAACTGCTGGCCATGCTGGGGGCGTTTCTGGGCTGGCAGTCACTGCTCTTTATCATTTTTGCCAGTTCGGTCACCGGCACCGTCGCTGGGTTGTTCGCCATGCGCAGCCAGAAAAAAGGGGGCGCCACCCGTATTCCTTTCGGACCGTTTCTGGCCGTTTCTGGCCTTTTTTACCTGTTCTTCCGTCCCCAGGTCCAGCAGCTGTTCTCTCTCTATCTTGATCTCTTCAGATAGCTCATCCACCCAATTCCTTCACCTTGCTTCACATGGGCACCTAGAAAATATTAGATTGTTGATCAAGGTGCCCATAAACAAGCCCCCGACTGCTGCTGCAGCCAGGGGCTTGTAGAGTTAAGCAAATCGAACGATTCCGTCAGTGTTCCACTTCTTCCTCGACCCCGAGGGCTATTTTGTAGAGCAGGGTCAGCAAAAGGAAGCCAGTGGCCCAGACGCCGATGGTGATTCCGATCTCATTCATGGTTGGATAATATTCGGTCACCTGTTCCAGCGGATTCGGCACGAAACCGGCAAAGACAAAACCAAGCCCCTTATCGGACCACAGGGCCAGGAAAATCATGACCGCCGCCGTACCCACCAGCCTGTAGTCGAACACCTTGGCTATTTTCATGTAGGCAAGTATGCCCAGCCCGCCGAAATTGAGGAGGGTTGCGGCCCACATGAAGGGCACCAGGTTGTTATAGACCTCACCGTGATGCTCAAGCCCGAAGAACAGATACTCGAGGCTGTGCATGTGGCCGGGTACCTCTGAATAGTAGCCGACAAAGAACTCGAGCAGGAAAAAGAAAGTGTTGATGATCACCGCGTACATGATGATGGTGGTCAGCTTTTGAATCGCTTCTTTGCCCGCGTCAAAATTGGCGAACTTTTTCATTACCATGCAGGCGATCAGAATAAGCGAAGGGCCAGCGGCAAAGGCTGAGGCCAGAAACCGCGGCGCCACGATCGCCGACAGCCAGAAGTGGCGGCCCGGCAATCCGCAGTACAGCATCGCGGTGACCGTATGGATCGAAACTGCGAACGGCAGGGAGATGTATATGAAAGGGTAGATCCACTTCGGAGGCGGCACCTGCTTGCGTTCGGCGGTAAGAATTACCCAGCCGCACAGCAGGTTCAGCAGCAGGTAGCCCCAGAGCACGCACATATCCCAGAACAGCATGGAGTGAGGTGTCGGGTAGAAGAGCACATTCAATCCGCGCAGCGGCTGACCGAGGTCGGCCATGATGAACATCAGGCACATCACCAGGGCCGAAATGGCCAAGAACTCACCGAGGATGGTGATCCGGCCGAAGGCCTTGTAGTCATGGATATAGTAGGGCAGCACCAGCATCAGTCCACCGGCCGCGACGCCGACCAGGAAGGTGAACTGGGAGATATAGAGTCCCCAGGAGACGTCCCGGCTCATGCCGGTAAGCCCCAGACCGAAGCTGTACTGCCTGAAATAACAGGCCCAGCCGATGGCGATCAGGGAGGCCAGAATGCCGAGCCAAATCCAGTAGGCCGGTTTTCCTTTAAGTGTTTTTTCAATCATGGCAACCTCACACTATGTAGAAGACTGACGGTTTGGTCCCGGCAGCTGGTTTACGTTGAATGGTGAACTCCTGGTCGAGCACCTTCCTGATTTCCGAATGGGGATCATTGAGATCGCCAAAAACCATTGCCCCAGTGCCTTTGCAGACCTCCACGCAGGCGGGTTCGAGTCCCAGTGCCAGCCGCTCGCCGCAGAAATTGCACTTCTCAACGACGCCTCGGCCTCGGGTTGGGAAATTGACGTTGTACTCTTTGATGAACGGACGCGGATCCTGCCAGTTGAAGCTCCTTGCACCATAAGGACAGGCTGCCATGCAGAAGCGGCAGCCGATGCAGCGGTGGAAGTCCATGGCCACGATACCGTTTTTCTCAACTACGAAGGTCGCCTTGGTAGGGCAGGCCTTGACGCAGGACGGGTTGTCGCAATGATTGCAGAGGGCCGGGAACTGGTTGTCCTTGACCTTTTCGGAACGCAGTTTCTGGCTGTGCTCGGGGAAAACGTTACCGAACCCGGCCTTCCAGATCCACTTGATTTCACTTTTCGGATCGGGAATCTGGGGCACGTTGTGCGCTTTTATGCAGGCGGCAATGGCCTCGTCAAGCATACCCTGATTCTGATAGAATTTACGCATGTCAATAACCATGCCGAGCCGTACTCCGGAACTCTGCTCCTCATCGTGGGTATCTGTCGCAGCATGGGCTGCGGCAGGCGCCTCATGGCCGCCGTCACCGGCTGCCACGGCGGGATTGGAGGACAGCTTGACAATCGCGGGGGCACTGATGCCGGCAAGTACAGTGGCGCCGGCCATCTTCAGGAATTTTCTTCTCTTGTTATCCATCATTGTGCCTCCTTTTTCGCTGCCTCATCCGGGGTGATATGACACTCCCAGCAGGTCGGCTGTACTGCCGCGTAATCGTGGCAGGAATCGCAGAATTTCTCTTTGTTGGAATGGCATTGCATACAGGCCAGTTGCAGCCCCTTGCCGTATTCCACCCCGGCAACGACAATCTTTTCGCGGCTTGAGTTACGAATGACATCATCACGCCATTCATTGAGCAGCTGCATATGTCTGTCACGCATCTCTGCTGCCGGCGCTACACATTCTTTGGTCCCATTGGGCGGCAGTTCGGGTTTCGGCAGCGGGCCGGCATCCAAACCGTTGAACCAGATGGGAAACGTCACTAACAGGACGAAAATAACGAGTCCCGAAACTATTAATCCTTTGTTATACATTATTCGTTTCTCCTCTATTCCGGTCAGGGTTAGAAAACCATGGTCCGCAGACCTTCATCGAGTTCACCTCTGGTTTCACCTTCGAGGACTATGGCGTTGCCGACCAGTTCGGTGATACCGCAGACCCCGACGTTGGGATTCCAGTAGTCCATCAGTGAGGTCAGCGTGGCCCGGTCGATGGCGCAGACGCAGGACAGCATGTTGACCCCATGCTTATCTTCCACATACTTGACCGCATTGGCGCGCGGCAGCCCGGAGCGCATCCGCAACTCCATAATCTCGTCGGTGTTCAGGCCGGTGCCGGAGCCGCAGCAAAAGGTCTGCTCGCGGATGGTGTTTTCGGGCATCTCCACCCAGTCCACCACATGGTCGAGAATATAGCGCGGTTCGTCCATGAGTCCCATGGCCCGCGCTGGGTTGCAGGAATCATGGTAGGTCGCCTTGACATGACTGTTGCGGCTCTTGTCCAGGTTCAGCTTGCCGTGTTTGATGAGATCGGCGGTAAACTCGCTGATGTGAACCATTTTGGTCGAGGCCGCATTTTCGAATATGGTGCCGGTTAGCGGCGATCTCGGGAGCTCGAGGAAATCGGCTGGACCGTTCATGGTATCCATGTACTGGTGCAGTACCCGCCACATGTGCCCGCACTCGCCGCCGATAATAAACTTGACGCCGAGGCGTTCGGCTTCAGCGTACATTTTGGCATTGAGCTTCTTCATCGCCTCGTTGTTGGTGAACAGTCCGAAGTTGCCGCCTTCTGAGGCATAGGTCGACCAGGTGTAGTCGATGCCTATGTGCTCGAACAGGATCAGGTAGCCCATGGCGGTGTAGAGCCCGGGCTCGGCAAACACGTCGGCCGAGGGCGTTATGAACAGGATCTCCGCCCCTTTGCGGTTGAAGGTCGGCTCGATTTTGATTCCTGTCAGATTTTCGACATCCTCAGCCAGGAAATCGACGTTGTCCTTGAAGGTATGGGGCTGCAGCCCCATGTGGTTGCCGGTCCTGTTGGAGTTTGACACCGGTTCCAGAATCCAGTTGATGCCAATCCCGACCAGATGCAGGAGTTCGCGCAGCATCATGGTCACTTCAGCCGTGTCGATGCCGTAGGGACAGAAGACCGAACAGCGCCGGCACTCGGTGCATTGATAGGAATACATGAACCATTCCTTCAGCACGCCCACCGTCATTTCCCGGCCGCCGGCCATCTTGCCGAGAATTTTTCCGGCCAGGGTGAAATCGTTGCGGTAGACCGAACGCAGCAGCTCGGCCCGCAGTACCGGCATGTTCTTCGGGTCGCCGGTGCCGAGATAGAAATGGCACTTATCGGCGCAGGCTCCGCAGCGCACGCAGCAGTCCATGAAGATCTTCAAGGACCTGAACTTCTCGAGCCGTTCGCCGAGCCCGTCGATAATAATTTCTTTCCAGTTTTCCGGGAGCTTCCAGTCGTCGTCTTCAGGCGACCATTCCCGGGCGTTGGGAAAATGCAGTCCCTTCTGACTGTCGAGGTACTCCACCTTGTCTTTTTTCGCAGGATAGGCGTAATTTCCCGGCTTGAAAGTCACCGGAATATCCATCCAGTCCATGGCTGGGACGGCACCGGTGGCCATGGACGGGTCCTGCACGACGCTTTGGGATAGTTGTTCTAATTTTGCAACTGCCATTGTTTTAATCCTTATATGCTAATATTGGTCACTACAGTTCGCTGTCCTAAGCAGGCGCCTCCGCGGGTGCTTCCTCTTCGGGCTCGGGCTCTTTTTCCACCGGGATTCCGGCGTCCACCATGAACTCACGGAACTCATCTTCATAGGCCGAGTAGGCGTGCACCTTGATATCTGGATTCCAGGGGTTGATATGACGTACCTGCCTGGTATCGTTCTTCATATTCCTCGTCGGGCTGAGGAAGACGCCACCCAGGTGCATGAGCTTGGAAAAAGGAAAGTAGACCAGCAGGGCACACACCAGGAAGAGATGGATATAGAAGATCGAACCGATATCGGTGGTAATCGTCGGGCTGAAAGTCACCAATCCGACGCCAAGCTGTTTGATGGCCGCAATGTCGATACCTGCGCGCAGAAACATCCTCATCAGCACACCGGTGACGCCGATGGCGATCAGCAGCAGCAGCGGGAAATAATCGCTGCTCAGGGAGATGTAGCGGACCTGCCTGTTGGTGAACCGTCTGGTGAACAGGTAGATAAGCCCGATCAGCAAACCGGCATCGGTCAGGTAAAGCGCCGGGGTACCGATCTCAAACATCGAATCGGCCCAGTCAAGCCAAACAATGAAGTCGGGCACGGGATTCAAGAACAAGCGCATATGGCGGATCACAATTACCAGGAACGAATAGTGGAAAACCAAGGCAAAGAGCCAAAGCCACTTGGATGATTCGTAGGTAATTTTGGGGCCGTCGTGCAGCTCCGACTTGGTGTTTCTGAACAACGATCGGAAGGTCAGGATCTCCAGAGCCATCCTGGCCACGACCTCGGAGGTCGTATGGGGGCTTTCGAGCCGGTTATGTTTGACGAAATCGAGTGATTTCGCCTGTCCGCAGGTGGTCTGAATGGAAAATGGTACCGGTGATTTGCCCCACTGAACGACCCGGTAGACAAAGCCGCCCAGAAATACCATGACCGCCAGATACGGGACGGCAACACCAAAAAAGTATTGCATTCCCGGTATCATGGAACCGAGCCAGGCAATCAGTATCAAACCAATGACCGCCACCAATGGTAAGCCATACTTCATTTCTTAACCTCGCTTCTTTAAACTGTTTTGGCAGCGGCACGAAATCTTCAACCGCAGCCGGTTACCTACTTTTGCCTTTTGGTATCCGCTATATTTTTAAGCGCTCTGGAAGGACAAGCGCCGTCAGTCAGTATCTGTTTGCCGGATCTGATCTCATCTACCCTGATTTTGTATATCTTTTCCCGGCATTCAACGTAGAGGTCAAAGGCTGCCAGTACCGCCAGATCTACGCTGAACTCAAAGTCATAGAGTTCGGAGACCAGCGGTTTGGTTTCTTTGTCGGCTGCCAGCACGTCTCTGGTAATGTGTTTAACGGCGTTCAGGGGAGCGACCGCCTGGGACGGAGAAAATTCCTGCACCGAGCGCAGATGCATGAGGCGTGAGAGCGGCTCCTTAAAGGAGGCCACCTCCACGTTTTGGGTCAGCAGGGAAAAAATCTTTTTGAGTGAATCCCGAATGGTGCCGCCTACTGGATTGGCGAAAGAATCTTTCTCGCGGGTGAAGAACTGGGAAGCCTCGTACGTTGCCAGGGTATATGCAACCCACTTGTCAACGATTTTATACCGGTTGTTATGCAGTGCTTCCTCTAGGGTCATGCCCGCCGCCCTTGCGGTAAGTAATAGTTATGCCAATCATTTTAGGCAATTAAGGCCACCCATCTGGATATGAATGAATGACCATTCACAAGCATTCATTACTATCACTTTTGTGTTTTATAATCAAGAGTATTTTACAGGGTGACGGCCCTTGAAAGGCCGTCACTTTCTTGTCTGCACAGGGGGGATAACTACTTGCGAAGCTGGTGGACGAGGTCGTTGATAATCATTTCCGACTCGGTGACGTAGGGATCGCCGGCAAGATCGGAAAGCCAGTCTTCATCCGGGCCACTCTCGGGGGATTCCGGCAATTCATCTATAACGCCCGGATCTTCCAGATCGTCTTCCTCCAATCTGGAATAATGGGCGCCAACCTTCTCGCGAGCCTGTTTTTCTTCAGCCCGCTTGGCCCGCATCGATTCCAGATTGAGTTCGATCACGGTCTGCTCCGATCTTGTGGCGGCCCGCGCCGCCTCCTCTTCGATCAGCACAAGATCGGCGGACTCTTTGATGCGCGCCTTGCTCCTGTCAATAATAGTCTGCAGGTCCCCGACCTTGTCGGAATAGGAGTCGTATCTGACCGGTTCATCCTGGTCCCAAGGTAGAGAATAGTCCAGGTACTGTTCGCCCGATTTCAGATTTTGAAAGAGGCTGGGCAGGATTACATCGGGCACGACCCCCTTGTATTGCGTCGAACCTCCGTCAATGCGGTAGAATTTCTGGATGGTCGCCTTCAAGGCACCAAGATCGTCGTAGCGCCTGAGATGCAGAAGCGGGATATTTTCGTTGAGATCGATAATGGTCTGTACGGTCCCCTTGCCGTGGGTGTGCTGACCGCCGACCACGATGGCCCGGCGGTAATCCTGCAAGGCGGCGGCAACGATTTCCGAGGCCGAGGCTGAAAAGCGGTTTACCAGCACCACCAGCGGACCGTCGTATACCAAGGTTGCATCGTCGTCCTGGAGGACCCGCTTCATGCCCTGGCTGTTCTTGACCTGCACTACGGGACCCTGATCGATGAACAGACCGGTGATATCGACCGCATCCACAAGAGACCCTCCGCCGTTGTTTCTCAGGTCCAGAATGATACCCTCGATTCCCTGATTACGCAGCTCCAGGATAGCATCTCGGGTGTCTTTGGTGGAATTGCGGCCCTGACCAAAACGGCTCTTTTCAAAATCTCGGTAAAAACTCGGGATCCTGATATAGCCGAATTTGGTGCCCTGGGCCTCGAGGACCGCATGTTTGACAAAGGTCTCCTCAATCTGCACGACATCACGGGAGATGGCGATTATATCCTTGGTTCCGTCGGGCTTGCGCACCGTTAGTCGTACTTCGGTTCCCTTCGGTCCACGGATCAGGCGCACCGCGTCCCGCAGGCGCATGTCGGTGATCTCCACCGGTTCGCCGTCCTTCTCAGCCACGGCCAGGATGATATCTTCGGCCTGCAGCCGGCCTTCCCTGGCCGAAGCGCTCCCCGGAATAATCCTCACCACTTTGATATACCCGTCTTCTTCCCTCAACAGCGCACCGATACCTTCGAGGCTGCCGCGCATGTGGATATCAAAATCTTCTTTGCGGTCAGGGGCCATATAGTTGGTGTGCGGATCAAAGGCGCGGGCCACGGCATTGAAGAACCGGTCATAGTGATCCTGCAGGGTTTCCTGGTGCAGGCGGTTAAAGAAATCTTTGAATCTCTTGCTGACTCTTTGGCTGGCCTCGGTCCAGAGTGCCTGCTGATCGATGGTCTTTCCCTCTGCCTGGTATTCCTCTTCCAGGTCTAGGTAGCGGTTCATGATCTCCGCTTTGAGGATCAATCGCCAGCGCTGCTTCAGATCGTTTTCATCGACGGCATAGTCAAGTTTTTCCGGATCGGTCTCCATCGTCTCCACGCCCTCGGCATCGATGGCGCTGCCCATTAAGAGATCGACCAGCCGCTCCGCCTGATCGATACGTGCGGCCATGATATCGTAACCCGCTTTGGGCAAAGCTATGGTTCCCCGCAACAGATTGTCATCGATCAGGGTAGCGTAAGAGCCTAGATATTCGGCGTCCTGCTCGAGCAGGAAGCGTTTCTGAAAATCAAGCTGTTTCAGATAGAGATCAAAAGCCGCTTGCGCCAGCTCATCGTCAACCTGCTTGTCACTGTAATGTATGGAAGGAAGCTGCTTGCCGAGCATATAGCCAATCAGCTTGTTGCGCTTCTCATCGACCTCGGGATCGACTTGGGCCGACAGAATTGCGGGTCCCAGCAGAAGTATAGTGAGTATGAGGCACGAAAGTAGATGTAATTTGCTGTTTTTCATAATGTCGTTAATAATTTACACGGCGTTATAAATTCAATTCATAGCCATGATAACCGGTGGCGCGCCTTGCAAATTCAGGGTTTTTGCTAAAGATCAAGGCACATGGAAAAATTTTACCGCAGGCCTTATCGATATTCCAAGGATGAAATTTTCGCGCGCAACGCAGAGATTGAGCCAAAAGACAATTTTTCAGGTAGCCTGCATTCATACCAGAACAAATCGACAATTACTACGACAAATACCATGACAAAGACCGCCACGCTGGAAAATTTGCTGAGCCGCATTGAAGAATTCAGAGTGAAGAGAAACTGGGAGCAATTTCACAGCCCCAAGAACCTGGCCATGGCCCTCTCGGTCGAATGCGCCGAGTTGCTGGAAATATTCCAGTGGATGACACCATCCCAGAGCTTTGCGCCGGATCCAAACACCCGTTCGCATATAGAAGAGGAAATCGCTGATGTCATGATCTATCTCAGCCTGCTTGCCTCGATTTTTGGCATTGACCCGATCGAGTCAGCGCTGGAAAAAATGAACGCAAACGAAAGAAAGTACCCGGCTCCCACGGAATCTCAAGAGCCCAGGAAATAGTTTTTGACTGAATCGGGGATCACCGCCGGGCTCAGTCCGAGAAGTTCGATAAATCTGAGTAGCTCGGTGAAGCTGCAGTTGAGTTCATCCTGGACCTCGCCAATCTGCACGAGGTCGGCCTCGTGGAGTAGAAAGCTGCAGAGCGCACCAGCGACAGTCTCCTTGTGGAGCGTCCCATCGATGCCATAGCGCTCACAGAAGGTGAGATAACGCTGCCAATTGATAAAGGAGCGTTTGAGGCCGCGATAACCTCCGCCGCGCTTGTTTTCCGGAAGCAGATCCCGCAAAGTGATCTCCAGGTAGCGCTGGCTGACCGCTCCGAGCAGGCGGTTCAGCTGAGCGCTGCTTAACTCAATCTGAGGGCCGTTTTGGGCCTCGGTCAGGTGGAAGACGGCACCGTGATAGGCGACTTCGGGAATCTCCCCCGAGTAGCGCACCGCATACCACTCATCCTCGATCAGGGCATCGATATCAACTGTCGGCGTCGTCATTTTCAAGGCCAAACACGGTTCTGACCATATCTATTTTTGAATCGTCGCCTTTACGGCAACTTTCACTTTTGAGAAACCGGAGCGGGTCGTGCAGCATCTTGGCGGTAATGGCATGGGCCAGCTTTTCGACTTTTTGCCGATCTGACTCGGACAGATCCATCTTGGCCAGGGTCTTCGACACTTCACTGCTGCTGATAGTATCGGCTTTTTTTCTGAGTGCCGATATGGTCGGTGTGATGGTCAGACCATCCTGCCATTTGGTAAATTTGAGGGTCTCCTCCTCGACGATACGTTCCGCCTTGACCGCCTCTTTTTCCCGCTCGCAACGGTTCATTTCGACAACCTGACTGAGATCGTCGATATCATAGAGAAAAACGTTCTCAATCTCGTTGAGTTCCGGATCCAGGTCCCGGGGAACGGCGATATCGATGAAAAAAAGCGGCCGGTTTCTTCTCACTCTCATGAGCGGCCGGACATCATCGCTTCTGATGATCAATTCTGAAGAACCGGTTGAGGATACGATGATATCAACGGTTTCGATCTGTTCATCCAATTCTTCCAGACTGCAGGCCCTGCCGTTGAAGCGATGGGCCAGATCCACTGCGCGCGACAGGGTTCTGTTGGCCACGGTTATGCTTTCTGCACCCTGACCTAAAAGGTGTTCAGCGGCCAGCTCGGCCATTTCACCGGCGCCGATAAGCAGTACCTTTTTATCGCCCAGGTTGCCGAAAATTTTTCTGGCCAGCTCAACAGCCGCGGAACTAATGGAAACAGCCGCCGAGCCAATACCCGTCTCGCTGCGGACCCGCTTGGCTACCGAGAAGGATTTATGCAGGAGCTTGTTGAGCAGCGGACCGGTACAGCCAAATTGCGACGCATAACGGTAGGCCTCCTTGATCTGACCAAGAATCTGAGCTTCCCCGACAACCAGAGAATCCAACGAGGCTGCGACCTTGAACAGATGATTGACTGCCTCCTGATTATGATAGACATAGGAATAGCTATCCCATTTTTCGGGGGCGACCGCCTCGCCGAAAAGAAAGCGCAGCATGTTCGGCGTAGTTTTGGCCGTATCTTCAGTCACCCATATCAGTTCGACTCTGTTGCAGGTGGAAAGCAGGTAAAACTCATGCGCCTGCTCGTCTCTGAGTCTGTTGAGAGCCTCCTCATAACCGCCGGTCAGCGCTATTTTCTCGCGGACTTCCAGCGGTGTTGACTTATGATTTACACCGATGAGGCTGATATGCTTTTTCGACATGATTACTTCTTGATCAGGTTATTACCAGCCACAGGGTGATCATTACCAAAGAGAACCCGCCGACAATCATCAGCGCAGCGCGACGCCCGCGCCAGCCCACGGTGAAACGCTGATGTATCTGTATAAGGTAAATACACCAGATAATCAGCGTGCAGGCCTCTTTGGGATTCCAACGCCAATAGGTGCCCCAGGCCTGCTTGGACCAGAATATGCCGGTTACCATCCCCAAAGTGAGAAAGGCAAAACCGACCGCCAGACAGTGGGAATTAAGCTGATCCAGGGAATCCAGGGAAGGAAGCCTGGAAAAGAAATAGCCAAGCCTTTTACTCTTCAGTTCACGCTCCTGCAGCAGATACATGAGCCCCCCGCAGAAAGCCAGCCCCAGAAACCCATAGGCAACCAGAGAAATTCCGGCGTGCACCGGCAGCCAGAGACTCTGGAGGGCGGGCTCCAGCGGAATTATCTCCCGGGAAGCGACCGCTGAACCGAACAGCAGACCAAGGATGAGCATCGACACGAAGGTACCGAAGTTTTTCACCGTATAGCGCCAGCGAAAGCTGAGATAGGCCGAGGTAGTCGCCCAGGCAAAGAAAAAGACCGCCTCATGATAGGTGGTAATTGGTGTGTTGCCTACGGTGATGTAACGGGTCACAATATATCCGGACTGCAGGATCCAGGAGCCGATCAGGAGGAACCGGGCCCATCTGCGGATATGATTTTTCTGGCTCAGAAAAAACACCAGGTAGGCTGCACAGGAGAGCAGGGTCACGGTCAAAACAGCAATAAAGAGCAGGTAGTTGATTTCCTGAACAAATGTCTCTTGGGTCATCTCTTTTTACCTGTGTCCTCTGATCTACCTATCTCCTCAAGCAGTTCCTCGACCAGCTGGCCGGCGTCAATACCGGCAGGCAGTACCCGGCTTAAAAGATTACGCAGCTCGGTCCAGTTACCCTGTTTGATGCAGTCGAGCACCGGCAGTTCCAGAATAGATTTGAACAGCGCCTTGTTTTCCTTGGCGACACTGTCTCTGGTGACCACCTGACGACGGATGTTAGCCATCAATTCCACCAGCATACCATATTCTTCCCCATACTCTCTGGCAAGCTGGTCCTTGAGCAATAATGCCAGCGCCGGACTGCCGCCCCCGGTGGATACGGCGATGACGAAGTCCCGTCGTCTGATTTTAGCAGGCACATGGAAATCAGATAACTCGGGCTCTCCGGCACTATTTAATAGGACATGATACCTGGCGGCATCCTCGGCTATCTTTTTCTGCACCTGCGGGTCATCGGTTGCGGCAAAAATCAGAAATGCATCTTGTGCATCGCCCGCACGGTATGTCCTCTGCAGCCATTCGATTTCTCCTGCTTGAGCCAGTCTGATTATCTCCTTGGAGCCGTGCGGACTGATGATCTGCACCACCCCTCCGCAAAGCAGCAGCGCCTTTATTTTACGGGCCGCAACCTGGCCTCCGCCCACCACGAGACAGCGTTTGCCGCCAATATCGAGATTGACGGGGTAAAGCGGAGTATGGTTGTTATTGGTGTCTTCTGTCACTTCAGCTCTCTTGCTTTGAGCTCTTTCACTGGCGTACGTAAAGTAAAAGCAGCCCTGCCGTGGCCACCGTCAGGCAATAGTAGCCGAACCACTGCAGCCTATTTTTCTTGATGACGTCCAGCAACAGGATAATGGCCAGATACCCGGTTATCGCCGCCGCAACGGTACCTGTAATGTAGATAAGTACTGCGCCCGCCTGCGGGGGATGGGCAAACACCTCACCGAGATTAAGAACCGCCGCCCCCAGAATCGCCGGAATGGACATGATGAATGAAAAGCGCGCCGCCGTCTCCCGGTTTATACCGAGCAGCATGCCGGTAAAAATAGTGGTCCCCGAACGGGACACCCCGGGTATGATGGCAAACGCCTGTCCGCAGCCCATTAGAAATGCCCGCCAACTGCTGACCTGTCGGCCTCTATCGGGAATGAATCTGGCCGTGATCATCATCAGGCCGGTGAGTATGAGCATGAAGCAGACGATAGTCACCGAGGTGAACAACCCCTGGATCTGGTCGTTATAGAGCAGGCCGACCAGCACGATAGGTATAGTGGCGACCACCACGTAGACATCCCAGAGCAGGTAGTGACGATCCTCCTCAGCGAGTTTGTTCTGTACCCAGAGAAACGGTGCCCAAGCCATTCTGACCAGCTCGTGCCTAAACACCGCGACCACCGACACCAGGGTACCGAGATGCAGCAGGACCCCAAAGACAATCCCCTGCTCCTGGAATCCCAGGATATGGGAGCCGAGCACCAGATGCCCCGAACTGGAAACGGGCAGAAACTCGGTGGCCCCCTGCACTATCCCGAGAATAAGTGCCTTAATTAGTTCCACGGGGCTCCTGGTAAAGGTTTTATGTAGATGATCTCGATTTGTTCCATCAACTGCCTGCTCGCAGTGGCCTTGGCCATAAAAAAAGGGCCGGCTGACCTACGTCAACCGACCCTGCAGACTACTGAGATTCGGGTTCTATGTCAATTAGCAACCTTCTACCGCGGCACCCTTGGGGGTGCTAATTTTTATTTTATCACCCTCTTTAAACTTGTCAGCATCATCGCCACAGTTGAAAGTGACGGTCTCACCATCCACCTTGGTAACTTCGCATTTCACTCTGGCAGCGAAGCTCATAGATGCGGTGGACGCGATAAACATCAGGACAAACGCAGCAGCACATACTTTCTTCATGATCGATCTCCTTTTAACGATTTATCAATGTGCCAGAACCTCTCCGGCATTCACAACAAGTGTATGATACTCGCCAATTTTTGCAACGGTGGGTGAGCGTCGGTTGCCGAGCCTCTATTTAAGCATACGCTAACGTACCTGCTGTAGTGACAAATGTCAAGAACTCGAGATCGCCACTATTCTGAAAATTTGTCAATTTATGATCTGTTGCAGATCTTTGACCAGAACCGAATGGGGAACAAAGCCGGAATACCTTTTCACCACGGTACCTTTTTTACTTACCAGAAATGATGTCGGTATTCCATAAACGCCGCCGAAATCACGGGTGACCGACTTGTCGGCCATCATCACGGGATAGTTGATTTCCTTGCGGTTGACCATTTTCTGAACCACACCCTTTTCCTGATCGACCGAAATAGCCACCACGGAAAAGCCGTTCTCTCTATATTCGTTCTGCAGTTTGATGAGACTGGGAATTTCCTGCACACAGGGGGGGCACCAGGTAGCCCAAAAGGTGACGAGCAGACTTTTACCTTCGAAACTGCTCGAGGCAATGGAGTCACCGGTGGTCACATCCTCGAGCTCGAAGGAGGGCATTTTTTTTGCAGCTCGTGCCTGTTCCGCGTCTACCAGTGGCAACAGCGCAATAAGCCCTGCCATACATAGTGCCAGATGGATCTGTCGAACCATGATACATTCCTTGGTAAAGATTCTTGCTTCAGCGTCAATGATAGCGCTGATGCCCGTTTTATGCCACATCATTGTAGAGCAGAATCCTTAAACGTAATGGTAGAATTGTTGCCCCTGCTGTATTATAGTGCGGCGTTACTTTACTATTTGTTCACTTTATACGGAAAGCAAGAAATCGTGCTGGACCCGCAAAAACAATAGGTTCGTGCCAGGCTCCGCGAACGCGCTGGCAATTATAATTATCATTTCTACAAAAACATGCGTGATATTAAAAAAAACTTCCCTTTGCTCATTTCAGCCTGTCTCTGGTGTCTGCTCATTTTTTCCAGCTCGGCCAGCGGTGAAGTTGTTGACCGAGTTGTGGCCGAGGTCAACAACGAAGTAATCACCCTTTCTGAGATAGAGGAAGAGGGCAAAGGTCTGTTTAGAAAGATTGCTCTGGAGGTGCCGGCCCAGGATCGTCTCAGTGCCATCGAGCAGGTACGAAAAGATATTCTCAGGAGTATGATCGACCAAAAGCTCATTGAGCAGGAGGCCGCCAAACAGGGGCTCATGGTGACCAACGAGGAGATCGATCTCATGGTCGAGCAGATGCTGCAGGCGAGCAATATGACTAAAGAACAGCTGCTCGACCAGCTTGAAGAAAACGGCGTCGACGAAGCGTCCTACCGCAGCAATGTCGCCACTCAGATATATCAGAACAAACTGCTCAACCGAGATGTCCGCTCCAAGATTGTAATCACCGAGGAAGCCATCCTGGACTATTACGATACCAGCTATACTAAGCATATTCCCGAAGGCGGCTATTACCTGCTTCAGATCGGCATCGACTGGGGAGAAACCGAAGGAGAGGATCTCCCTTCCGAGGTCATCGAACAACGCAAACTATCTGCCCGGGAGCGAGCCGAACGGGTCCATAAACTGGCCCGCAGCGGCAGCGATTTCAAGGAGTTGGCTCGAAAATTCTCGGATCTGCCTTCCGCCGCCGAAGGTGGTGACATCGGGGTCTTCGAAGAGAGCGAAATGGCAAGCTATATGCGGAGTGCGGTCACCTCTTTGAATCCCGGCGAGGTCAGCGCAATAATTGAGACACCCGTCGGTTTTCAATTTTTCAAGCTGCTTTCCAGCAAAGAGGGCGGTATCGTGACCCTGGCCCCTTACGCTCAGGTCAAGGAAGAAATAAGGGAGGCGCTTTACAACCAGGAGCTGAGAAGAGAATTTGAAGAGTGGATTGAGAAAATCAGGAGCGAGGCCTACATTCGCACCTCCCTGTAACCAGCCAATTCAACTCGCGTTGCCCTGCAATGGCCTGTTATAAGATAACGACATGGGTGTAAGCCGCAGGGCCAGGCACGGGTTGAGCGAAGAGGAGGCGGAGCATCTGAGCCCCCGCTCCAGGCAACGGTTCCCGATGGGAAGGATTGAACCCGCCTCGTCTGGAAAAATCTGACCAGAAAATAATCATGGAAATGAGCACACCGGACAACGAATCTTTGGGCATGCTGCTCAGAAAACTGCGGTTGGAGCGCTCTCTTGATATCAGCGATGTTGCCGAGGAGACCAAAATACCGCCGGCGACGATTAGAGCCATGGAGGACGACGATTACCGCTCTCTTCCGGCTTTGGCTTTTGCCAGGGGATTCTACGCGATCTACAGTAAATTACTCAACCTGGATCAGGAGGAAATAGTCGAACGATTTCTCGCCGAATACAAGAGTGGTGATTTCACCGCCAAGGCAGATGCAGCCTCTCCCAGTCTCAAGGGCAAACAAATCGGCAGCATGGCTGAAAGACCCACCCATTTTCTGCGGACGGCCATTGGCATCACCGTGCTGGCAGTCATTCTGATTGGTGCCGGGATCTGCTGGTATGCCGGCTACAATCCGGCCAACCACGTGAGTCAATGGCTGAGAAGCTTCCAGGAACCGGAAATAGAAATCATCGAACAGACCCAATCGAATTCGGACAGTCAATAGCCGCAGTTTCTGATGCCAGTCATCCGTTCCGACCTGCCCGCCCTTGTCCTCGACAGTATTGATTATGGTGAATCTGACAAGATCGTCGTGTTCTTCTGCCAGGACGTCGGCAGGATAAGCGCATTGGCCAGGGGAGCGCACCGCAGCAAAAAACGATTTGTCAACAAGCTCGAGATTTTCACCTTCGTGCAGATCTCCTATTCAAAATCATCTGCGGGCAGCCTCTTCATGCTCAATGAGGCTGAGCTGGTGAACAGTTTTATTACCCTGAGAACCGATCTGACCAGTTATCGGGTTGCCTCGATCATAAGAGAATACATGCTCCTGACAACCAGGGAAACCTCAGATGACGACCTGCTTTTCCAGCTCGCTCTCTGGGCGCTGCACTCCCTGAACGTCGGCATCGATCAGAAACAGACACTGGCGCTGTTCATGATCAAGCTCTTTGACCTACTTGGGTATCGCCCCGATTTTTCCGTCTGTCAGGGCTGCGGGGCCAGACCGGCTGATGGACAGGAAGTGCTCTTTAATGTCCAGGCCGGCACCATTACCTGCAGGAACTGCAGCGCCGGCCACGAAGGTGGACGCCGGCTGGCCGCTGGTACTGCCAAGATGATCAGAGCAGTGCAGGAGCAGCCCGTCTCCAGATTAAACCGCTTCAAACCAAGTGGCGCAGTGCTCGAACAGATCCTTGACTGCGCCCATCGTTACAGTCGATACCTCTTCCAGCGCGACATTCACTCCTGGAAAGGGTTCGACGGCCAGACCAACCGTTATTAACAGCTTCCCTCCCATAACAAGCAATAGTGCCTCAAGATCAAGGCAGGCGAGAATTTTTTTTCAGGCGTCTGGCTGCGTCCGGCGTCAGAATTATGAGCCCGGCATAGACAGCGGACAAAAGGGATGTTTCCCATTGGAACCTAGTCAAGGTAACGGATCTCACCGCTATGCTCGACAACTTCCGTACCATCATCCAGCCGCAGCCTGAGACCGCCATCGCCGGTAATAGACTGCACAATTGCCTCGTATTGCGGATTGGTCTGCACATCGAAACCGAATACGACTCGCCGTCCAAGCGCGTCGGATAGATCTTTCCACCTGCTGATCAGCGGGTGTTCGAGTTCGTCGGGTGCAGCGGAAAATCGGTGGAGTTCCTCTGCTTCCCACCAGTAAAGCAAGCCAAGGTTCCAGCTCAGTTTGGCCAGAAAGCAGGTGGTGAATCCTTGCAGATCGACCGGCTTCCCCGTTTTGAGCGCCAGAGAGGTGGCAATATGGTCAAGTGCTGAAGGGAACTCCCGATTATTGACATTTATGCCAAAACCCAGCAGACAGTATTCTTCACCGGAATTGTGTCCGGTAAAATTTTCAGCCAGAAACCCACCCGCCTTGAGTCCGTCTATGAGCACATCGTTGATCCAGCGGATAACGGCGTTGGCGGCTCCGTAAGCCCGCATCGCCTCGCAGCAGGCTATGCCCACAGCCAAAGGGGCCAGCATTCTGTATCTGGGCAGGAGCGTGCTGATGTAGATCATGGACCCCCAGAGACCGCCAGCAGGGGCATGCCAGGTTCTGGTAAAACGCCCTTTGGGACCGCTCAGTGTATCGGCGAGGAAGACCGTACCGTTGGCGATTGAGATGCCCTTCTCTTCAAGGGTTCTTATGTGCGCGCGCGCATGAGGCATGGTTCGATCCAGGGAGAAATGGTGTTCAATGATCGAACCAACGAAGGATCCGTAGAGAAGTATGCGCCGGGCTTGGTCCTCCCGCCAGCACTCCAACCTTTCAACCGTTTCCACCAGTTCAATATGGGTTCTGAGCTGCGCGGAGGTGGGATAAGAGGCCATGGCAGAGCTGTTCATCTCCTGCCCGGCGGAACCGCTGGCAAGAGAGGCTTAGATTGCATCCCATTCAGCCTTGACCCGGGTGATGACCTTCTGGATCAAGGGCAGTTTATCGGCCCGGCAGACGCCAATGAGAGGTTCACCCTGGGGCACGGAGACTCCCGGTTTGAAATAGATGGAATGGATGACGCCCTCTTCGCCTGAATAATAGATTGGCGTGTCACGCTTCATCAGCGACATGGTGAAGGCTTCGTCTCCCGGTCTGATGGTCACTCCTCCGGCCCCTTTCTGGTCGATTCTCGACTGAATGTCCATGGCAAAGAAGAACTTTGCCGTTTCCGGCGCCGGAAAGAGATAGAGCACTTCTTTGAGGATCGATTCGATGATTTCCTTTTTCTTCAGGGGATGTCTGATGGTAAGCAGCTTTTCTCCAGCCTCCACGAACTGGTCCTGAAATTCGATGCGGATTTCGGAGACAATACCGTTGATGGGGGCGGTTATTGTTTTCTCGTTTCTCTCTCGGCTGATCTGGAACAGAGGGGTGCCGGGAATATGGTTCCACTCACCGGACGGGGCATCGACACCGTTGCCTTTTTCCACCAGAAAATCAACCACGCCGGTGTGCGGGGCGGTTATGTCGACATAGTTGTAAGGATCCGAACGATATTTTGTCAGGATCTCATCAAAATCAATTTCTTGTGACATGACTGATCCACCTGTTGATCGATGATTCGACCTTCTTGGGAAAGGATGGTTTATACTGTCATATCTACCCTAAGGCAACAGAATTTTCTAGACACATGGATATACTTTGGCGTCTGAGTTGGGATAAAAAGAGGTGGTGCAGCCGCTTTGGCGGGGCAAAGATTTTCCTATAAATTTACCCCCGATTCATTTACCTTTATCCGAAACCCCAACCGCACCTAAGATAGCGGCAGAATAAGGAATTCGTATCATGGCCGGATCGTTATTGAAGAAATTAACTCTTATCCTGCTGACCATGATTATCATAGGGCTGGTCGGGTTCCTGTCCCTGCCCCACATCATTGACCGGGTAGTGCTTCCCTCATTACTTGCCAAAACCCCTTTCTCCGTCAGCCGGGCGCGGCTGAGCAGAATCACGCCGTATCTTGTCGAAGGCAGTGTCGAGATAAAGGACGGCACCACACCGGTGCTCTCGATCCCTCGATTTCAGATTCGCTTTACCCCCCAGTCGCTGCTGCAGAAAAAGATCGGCAGTTTGGTAGTGGATCACGCCACCCTTCATTTCCAAAGAGCAGACGGCCGGCTGGCGCTGCCCGCGTTCAAACCGCAGATTAGAGCCAAGAACACCGGAACTGAAAACACGCTGTTTCTGCTGCCGCTGGGGGTCGAATCTCTAATCCTCGATCAGTGCCGCATCGTGATCCACGAGGCGCGCCGGCCATCACTTTTTATCGGTGTGAACGCCCAAATAGCACCAACCTTCAATTCGACCGGTACCCACCAGCGGCTCGAGGCAATCGACGGGTCATTCTTCTTCTCGGATGATGTTTCCGCCGCAATCTCAGCTTCGGCAGCACTCGACGATGACAAACTGGCTGCCAAACTGACGATCGATAACGGGGCCCTCTCGCTGCCCGATTGGCTTTTCGCTGAATCATTTATCCTGCCGACCTTCAAGACCATGAGCGCCGATCTCGACCTGCGCCTCGATGCCAGCTCTTTTTCTCTACAGCGCTATACATTGGCTGGCAGCCTTGCTGGGCTGCGCTACGTCACCGACAAAGTATCAATCTCAGGGGCAGAGGAGAACAATACGCTGAATTTTGTTCTCTCCGGCGATGCCCAAAACCACCGCTTCCAGCTGCACCCGCTCGCCCTCCACAGTCCCGTCCAGGCTCTGGTTGAGATTGATGGGGAAACGAGCTACCGGAACGGAGAAGCGAAAACTTCTGGAACGGCAACCGTCTCCTGGCCTGGTGAGGGTGACTCGAAAACAGCTTCGAGGCCACTGTCTCTTGCTTTCGACGGCGGCTGGTCCGGTTCCGGCGGGGCGCACCTTTTTCTGACCGGCGAGTATCACTCCGATCGGCCACTTGAACTGGTCGACGGCTGGTCAGTTTCCGGACTCGCAGGTCTGCGTATATCTTCCTCCCTCGAGTCGCTAGACCAGCACATGCGGGCGGCCTTGAAACTGCAGAGCGGTCCCCTGGATCTGCGCCGCGACTTCTTTCATGTGACGACTTCACCCATCGAGCTTAAGGCTAGCCTGAACCGCTCCACTGATGAGCTTGAAGCCAGAATTTACGCGTCCCTGGCGGAAATAAGTATTCCCGATAAAAATCTGGCCGCCAAGAATCTTGCCCTCGAACTGCCGTTCACCCGCTTATTTTCAAGCACTTCAACGGCCCCCGGCTCTTTCTCCATTGAGGCGGTGGAGATCGAGGGTGAGCATCTTTTTTCCCTGGCCGCAACTCTTGCCCAACGCGGCTCAGATTACACTGCCCAAGGTGCGCTTGAACTGAGGCACAGCCCCGATCTTTCCATACCGTTCAACGGCCAGCTGGCATGGCCCTCCAGAACGGGTTCGGTGTCCTGGGAACTTACCACGGACGCCCTCGAGCCAGCGTTTTTTCCTTCGTTTCTCTCTCTGCCAGCCGATCTCGATTTCTCAGGCAATCTCAAGGCGCGGGGCAGAATCGCCTACGATGGAGGAATCACCGCCCGGGCGCAGGCCGCCATAGGCGATGCAAAAATCAGTTTGTCCGATAAAAACATCAGTCTGGAGGGTCTGGACTGCGCCATCGAGTTTCCCGAACTGCCGCGGCTGCAATCGAGCCCCAGCCAGCGCTGCTCGGTGGCTGCAATTGATATTTCCACGCTGCATTTCAGTGACGGATCGTTTACTTTCCGGGTGGAAAGCCCCCAGTCGCTGTTCATCGAAAAAAGCAAACTCAGATGGTGCGGCGGCACCCTTGAATCCGGCAGCCTGCGCCTGTCTACCCAGACATCCGAAATCGACACCACCCTCTTCTGCAGCCGAATCGGACTGGCTGAACTGCTTGATCAGTTCGGTTTCAAAGGCACCGAAGGTGAGGGTTCACTGAACGGCAAACTGCCGATTAAACTCTCCAGGAAACGACTCGACTTTGATGATGGATTTCTGTTTTCGACGCCGGGTGCAGGTGGTATAGTGCGCTTCAGCGACACGGATCTGCTCCGGCAGGGCGTGGGCGGGGTCAGCGAGGCGGGTTTTCTTAACTATGCGCTTCAGGCACTCGAGGACTTCTCCTATAACTGGACGAAATTGAGTTTTAACAGCGCCGGAGACGACCTGCTGCTGACTCTGGAACTTGACGGCAAGCCCAGCACTGCCCTGCCCTTCAAGTTTGATAAAAAAGGCATGCTCAGCGAGTCGGATCAGGGCCCGGGACTGCAGTATCCAATCCGCCTGGATGTGAATTTCAGAGTACCGCTGGTCGAGCTTTTTCAGGTCGGCCAGTCCATCAATACGATCATGGGGAGTGGACAATGAAACTGCAATTATTGGCCCGTCTTTTTTGTCTGGCGCTGCTGCTAGGTATCAGCGCGGCCTGCACCAAACATGAAGTGGATGTCAAACCGGTTGAGATAAAACCCATCCATATCACCATCGACGTCAACGTCAAAGTGGACCGTGCCCTGGATGACTTTTTCGGCGACATCGACGAGGCGGCCCAGAATGAATGATTCCGCACATGACAAATCGGGGAGGTTCGGCATGTATAACCGTAGATTCTTTTTTATCATAGCTGTGGCGGTGACGGCCCTGTTGAGCGGCGTCCTTAATAGCCAGGCCGCTTCGATCAAGGAGCGGATGCTGGCCAGAATTCCGGCCATCAATGCGCTCAAGGACAAGGGTACTATCGGGGAGAACAATCAGGGCTATCTGGAATTACGAACTTCTGACAAATCTGCACAAACGCTGATCATGGAAGAAAACAAGGACCGCAAGAGCGTATATGGCGCCATCGCCCAAAAACAGCAGGTAGATATTGCCCTCGTCGGCCAGCGCCGGGCCAAACAGATAAGCGACATAGGCAGTAGAGGACACTGGTTCCAGAAACCTGACGGGACCTGGTATAAAAAATAGCCCCATGAAAGACAGGCTGTACCAGGTTGATACCGTTCCTGAAGATTTTGATTTCAACGAGCGGGTCGTTGAGGTGTTCGACGACATGCTCGACCGCTCCATTCCCTGCTACAAAAACGTGATCAGGGAAACCGGCAGACTGCTGGCCGCCCACTTGAACCCGGGCGACCTGGTCTGCGATCTGGGCTGCGCCACCGGCACCGCACTGCTCTATTTTGCCAGGGAACTGGCGGACCAGCGGTTCCGCTTCGTCGGCTTAGACAGTTCTCCGGCCATGCTTGCCAAAGCACGTCTTAAAGCCGAGTTCTACGCGAAAGACTATGCCGTCTCTTTCGAAAAGGCCGATATCACAAAAATCAACATGAAGGGAACCGGAGCCTTCATCCTCAATTACACCCTGCAGTTTATCAGGCCGGTGTTGCGGCCGTCATTGATTACCCAACTCTATGACAACCTGCGCCCCGGAGGCCTGCTCATTCTGAGTGAGAAAACGGTCCTCGAGGATAAGAGACTGAACCGCACCTTCATAGATATCCACCATGACTTCAAACGCGCGCAGGGGTATTCGGATCTGGAAATCGCCCGTAAGCGGGAAGCCCTGGAAAATATCCTCATACCTTTTACTCTCGAGGAGAATATGGAAATGCTCGCCGGCGCTGGTTTTAAGCCGATCACCACCTTTCTCCAATGGTTTAATTTTTCTTCCTTCGTGGCGCTCAAATCAAGCTGACAGCCTCTTCTTTTAAATGCACTATCTAAGGCATCTTCAACCGGGGATCGATCATCATGCTATCACCGAGATCCACGAGCAGCGGCAGCGCTGGGTAAACCAGAATAAAAAAGGGTTTCTCAGGTATCGCACCCCCTTTGAACGGCTCCGCGCTCATCGGGCCAGCCTCACTGACTGCACTGCCGACACAGTGACCATTGGCGGGTCCGATGAGCTTTCCTCGGAAAGCCGGCAGGAAATCAGGGAGCAGCTCAAATGCTTCATGCCCTGGCGCAAAGGCCCCTTCTCCATTTTCGGCATCGAGGTAGACGCCGAGTGGCGCAGCGAACGCAAATGGAACCGCCTGCGGGACCGACTCCCCGATCTCAGCGGAAAAATAGTCGCCGATATCGGCTGCAACAACGGCTATTACATGTTCCGCATGGTGCCCCACGAACCCCGGCTGGTGCTCGGTTTCGAACCGTCGGTGCAGCACTATTACTGCTTCAAGTCCCTCAACGCCATGGCCGGCTTTGACAATCTCCACATCGATCTGCTCGGGGTCGAACACGTCTCCTTGTTTCCGCAAAGCTTCGACGTGATTTTCCTGATGGGCATTATTTACCACCAGAGTGCTCCAATCGAGATTCTCAGAGATATATTTACGGCCCTCAAACCGGGAGGAACCCTGCTCATTGAATCCCAGGCCCTCCCCGGCAGCGAGCCGATCGCCCTCTTTCCTGAGCGGACCTACGCCAAAGTGCCGGGTACCTATTTCGTGCCCACCGGCAAAGCGCTTGAGAACTGGCTGCTGCGCGCCGCGTTCACCAAGGTCGAACTGTTCTGTGCGCACCCCATGAGCTCCGCGGAACAGCGGCGCACCGAGTGGATGGAGTTCGAATCCTACGAGGACTATATCTCCCCCCAAGATCCTGCCCTGACCGTGGAGGGCTACCCCGCCCCCTGGCGGGTCTTTTTATCGGCAGTAAAACCATAGGGTGTTTTAATTAAATTTTTCCCCAGCAGCAATCGTGGTTGCCTTTCGCCCGAACTGTATTATTTGTTCGTGACATTCGTAAGTTTCACCACTTAAGGCAATTATTATGAGGAATAAAAATGGAAGCAACACAATGCACCCTGTTCAGCGGCGGCCTCAAGGGAGCCGAAACCGTGTTTGGAGAAACGGCCGAAAAATATTCGGTAAATGAAGTGATTTTCACTTTTGAGGGTCACAAACTTTCGCGCGATAAAAATGTCAGGATTCTGTCCAAGGAAGAGCTCGTACGCGGCGATATAAGTATGGAGCTGGCTTCAAAAATGCTGAACCGCACCTATTACGAGACTGAAAAGATTCGTAAGGTTCTGCAGACCATCTTCCATATGGTCAACAGCGGCTACCAGATATTCGTGATTGGCTCGATCCAGGAAGACGGCTCGGTAAAGGGCGGAACCGGCTGGGCGGTTCAGTTAGCGAAAATGTTCAACCGCCCCCTGCACGTATTCGACCAGCCTGCGGAAAAGTGGTTTACCTGGAAGGAGGGTTGGCAGGAAGACTCTCCCCGCATTCAGTATGACACCTTCGTCGGCTCCGGTACCAGATATCTCAATGATGCCGGTAGGACGGCAATCGAAAAGCTGTTCGAGGAAAGCTTTTCCTGAGCTGCATACGCCCCCGGGGATGATACCCTCATTTCAGGGGTGCCGCTAAAGGCGCAGAGAGCAGATTCATTGCGGCCGCACTTGTTATCTGCGCCTCATCCTGACCGGGATCTCATAAGAATTGCCTCCTTCAGACATAGACCTTCTGCTGCCCCATTTGCACACAAACCCTTTGCAGTTCCTCGGTTTCCCGGGCCAGGTAGACCTTCAGCTCCTGCAGGGAAAAATTGGTCAGGCGTTTTATTCCACTCAAAGTGCGCGGCTGGACCTTACTGATCTTTTGCGTCGCCTGCAAGGCGGTGGACTCAAGTGCCGCCTGGGGCACAACCTTATCGACTATTCCTAACTGCAGGGCGTGGCTGGCCGGAATTTCATCTTCCAGAAGCAGGAGTTGGTTTGCCCTGCTTCGGCCCAGCAGCTTGGTCAGGAAGAAGGAGCCGCCGCCAAGCGGCAAACCGCCTATTTTCTTGAAGGCATTATAGAATACCGTATTGTCGCTGATAATCCGGTAATCGCAGGCGAAGCCGATATTCATGAAGATGCTCAGGGTCGCTCCCTGGCAGATCTGAATGGTGAATTTATTCAGCTCGATCATGCTGATGATCGTCTGGTTGATGATATTGCTCAGTTTGTTAATCTCCAGCAATCTCGTGCCGCCAAACAGGCTTGCCTCATCGGTGTGCGAGAGAAAAAAATCCACATACTCGTCGACCCCGGATTCACGGTAGTTTGTTTCAAAAACCACCGTCTTCAAGGCCTCGTTCTTTTTCACCCGCTGGAAGTAGTCCCCCAGAAAATCACGTTTGTCAAAGCTGGTGATGTTGTGAAAAAAGTTGCCGGAAAATCTCAGCCACAGCACCTCCTGGTGGATTTCGGAAACGAAAAAATCCGGGTAGCGTCTGATCAGGCCGGAATCTGACATAACATAATCCTCCAGATCTGAGAGTTGCCATCCACTGACCACGAAGCAGATGAGTTTAGGCGTGCAGACCAACGGCACCAGAACACCGGTACATTCGTCCATTTACTTTATTATACCACCGCAACCGATGTTTAATAAATGCGCCGTTTCCCAGGTGCTCTTTTTCAGGCCGCCTTTTCCTGAGAGCGGCACACCTGGAGGTGAGATTGGAAAAATCTAACTGGATGCAGGGGAGCAGAGATCCTGAGATCGATCGAAGCGAATATGCTGCCGGAAAAACTGGCGAAACTCATCACGGCGATGGCTGACGTAGAGGATGGTGCTGATCCGCTTTTCTACCACCAGTTCGAGGAAATCGAGAAGATGTGACCGGTTGGCATCATCGAGACCGTGGCTGGGTTCATCGAGGACGAGTATTTTGGGCATCTTGATCAGCGCCCTGGCAATCAGTACGAGTCGCTGCTCACCGTAGCCCAGACTGCGAAACGGCTTCGACTGCAGACCACTCAAGCCGATTACCCCGAGCCAGGACCGGGCAAGCTCCCACTGGTGATCCGCAGGTCTGCAGTACAAACCGATTGAATCGAAAAAGCCTGACACCACAATCTGCAGGGCGTTGCCGGGGATATAATGCTCCCGATGCAAGGCGGGGCTGACGATACCCATCTCCTGCTTGATCTGCCAGATCGACTCGCCGGTACCGCGGCGTCTGCCGAACAGATAGAGCTCGTTGGTGTAGCAGTCGGGGTGATCGCCGGTTATCAGACCCAGCAGCGTCGATTTGCCAGCGCCGTTGGGACCGCTTATCAAGGTGTGCTGCCCGCGGGTAACACTGAAATCGAAGTTGGAAAATATTACGCGATCGCCATAGCGCGCCTGACCATTAACCAATCTCACCAGGTCCTCACCGTCGCCGTCTGCCTCCCTGCTGCCGAGCGTATCCAGGATCTGCCCCCAGTCATCGCCGGCGCTGCCGTCAACGATGCGGGCGCCCATTTCAGCCCTCATGCCGGAACTCACCAGCCTGCCTTTGTCAAACCATGCCAGGTGGGAACACCAGTCAGGAATATCAGAGCGGCTCGAGAGCACAAGAAGAACCATTATGGAGCGCTCGAGGAGCAGCTGCATAATGCGATCGAACTCGACGCAAGAGTCGACATCGAGTCCATCGTAGGGATTCTCGATCAGCAAATGGGTAGCGCCATCGGTGACCGCTCGGAGAATAAGCAGTTTACGGCTTTCCCCGGAACTGAGCTGCCGGTACCCGCTGTTCAGTACATGCCCTAATTTAAACTGCTCGATCAGAGCTTTATTCTCCTCGAGGTGGGTGAGAAATTCCCTGGCCGGCGTACCTGGATCGATGCGATTCAGAAAATCGGATTGATCGTTGCGTACTTCCTGCTCGAACAGTTCCTGCTGGTCTTTGAAACTGACAACCGCAAGATCCGCTGGAATAATCAGTTTGCTGTAGGACAGCGAGGGGTTATTCGGACGGCGGAAGAAGTCCACAAACCGATTAAGGCCGGAGCGATTGTCGCCGAACACGCACCAGGTTTCATCCTTGCGGGCCGCAAAGCGGCTCACCTGAAGGTTGCCGTCATCAACCCCTTCCATGTCGAGCCAGAGACTGCCTTCGACGCTGTTCTTTAATTGTCCTTTCATGAGCCTGCTTTACCATGAGTCGCCGCCAAACTCAAGAAGCCACCCTGCCCTGGTTAATCATGCGCCCTGACAGGTGCCCACGCGCCAGGGTGCTCACCTGCCAAGATTCACCAGAGGCGGCCGCTGGTCCATTGCCGTGGCTCGAATTGAGTTGACGTTGACTGCGTTTCCGAGTTAATTATTGATATTTTGTGTCGGCTAAATACGGTAGTAAATTCCTCACCCCCGGACAGGCCGGCGATGCTCTCCAGGGACCACGGAAGCTTCACCAGCTGCCGGTTATTCATAATGTGAAAGGTAATGATATGAAAGCTTTAATAGCCCTGGAAGACGGCACTATCTTCGAGGGACGCTCGTTCACCGGCCCTGGGGAGGCGGTTGGTGAGATCGTTTTCAATACCTCTATGAGCGGCTACCAGGAGGTGCTTACCGACCCCTCCTACACCGGTCAGATCATCACCATGACCTATCCGCTGATCGGCAATTACGGGATAAATCCCGAAGATATGGAATCACTGGCCATTCACCCGAAGGCCTTTCTGGTCAAGGAATATCAACGCCAGCCGTCAAATTTCAGATCAACCCGGCCGCTGGTTGATTTTCTGAGAGAATTCAAGGTGCTAGGCGTTGAGGGATTTGACACCCGGGCGCTGGTGCGGCACATCCGTTCCGCCGGTGCCATGAAGGGAGTGGTTTCCACCGAGGATCTCGACCCTGATTCCCTGGTGGAACGCGCCAGTCAGTGGCACGGTCTTGTCGGCCAGGACATGGTGAAACTGGTGAGCTGCAGTGAACCCTATACCTGGGGCCACGACAAGCCGCAGCCCGGCACCGCCTTTATTCCTCCAGTCGCGCCTCCGGAGCTGAAAATCGTGGCCTTTGATTTCGGCATTAAATTCAACCAGATCAGGATTTTCGAAACACGCGGCTGCCGGGTGCAGGTTGTCCCGGCCACCACCACTGCCCAGGCGGTGCTGGATATGGAGCCGGATGGGATATTTCTCTCCAACGGCCCCGGTGATCCCGAGGGAGTCGAAGGGGTCGTCGATACCGTGCGGGAATTGCTGGGCCAGAAACCAATCTTCGGTATCTGCCTCGGTCATCAGATCCTGGGCCTGGCCTACGGCGGTTCTACTTACAAGTTGAAATTCGGCCACCGGGGCACCAATCAGCCGGTGAAAGACCTGCAGACCGGTCGTGTGGAGATCACCTCCCAGAACCACGGTTTTTGCGTGGACATGAGCACCCTGGACCCGGACCAGGTTGAGTTGACCCACATAAACCTCAATGACGACAGTTGTGAGGGAATGAGACACCGGGCTTACCCAGCCTTTTCCGTGCAGTATCATCCGGAGCACGCACCGGGACCGCACGATTCCGAATATCTGTTCGACCGCTTCATCGAACTGATCAAATCATCCTGACCGGGACATAACCCACCAGACCAACACTCAGGCAATCACCAGCGATCATTTCCTCATGCCCAAACGAACCGACATACACAAAATCCTCATCATTGGCTCGGGTCCAATCATCATCAGTCAGGCCTGCGAGTTTGACTACTCCGGGGCCCAGGCAGTCAAAGCTCTCAAGGAAGAAGGATACGAGGTCGTGTTGATCAACTCCAACCCGGCCACCATCATGACCGACCCTGGGCTGGCAGACGCCACTTACATCGAACCAATTACCCCGGAAATGGTGGTCAAGGTCATCGAGCAGGAGCGGCCCGATGCGCTGCTTCCCACCCTTGGCGGACAAACCGCGCTGAACACCGCCATTAAGGTGGCCGAAACCGGTGCACTGGAACACTACAACGTGGAGATGCTGGCGGCCAAGATCGAGGTTATCCACAAGGCCGAAGGCCGGGACGAATTCAGGGAGGCGATGCGGTCCATAAACCTGAAAGTGCCTGAATCTGCCATCGTCCACACCCTGGAGGAAGCAATGAAAGCCGGCGACGAGATCGGCTTTCCGATCATCGTCAGACCCAGCTTTACCCTGGGCGGCACCGGCGGCGGCGTGGCCTACAACCGCCAGGAGCTCGAAGATCTCTGCAAACAGGGTCTTGATTTGTCCATGACCAGCGAAATCATGCTCGAACGCAGCCTCCTGGGTTGGAAGGAGTACGAACTAGAGGTGATGCGCGACGCCAAGGACAATGTGGTCATCATCTGCTCCATCGAGAATGTCGACGCCATGGGCGTGCACACCGGTGATTCGATCACCGTGGCTCCGGCTCAGACCCTCACCGACCGTGAATACCAGGAGATGCGCGATGCGGCCATCGCCATCATTCGGGAGATCGGCGTTGAAACCGGGGGCTCCAACGTCCAGTTCGCCGTGAATCCAGAAGACGGTGAATTAATGGTCATCGAGATGAACCCTCGGGTATCGAGAAGTTCGGCTCTGGCCTCCAAGGCAACCGGTTTTCCCATCGCCAAAATTGCCGCCAAGCTGGCCGTGGGCTATACGCTCGACGAGATTCCCAACGATATCACCCGTGAGACATACGCTTCCTTTGAACCTACCATCGATTATTGCGTGGTCAAAATACCCCGCTGGACTTTTGAAAAGTTCCCCGATGCCGAAGACTTTCTCACCACTTCGATGAAATCAGTGGGTGAAACAATGGCCATCGGCCGGACCTTCAAGGAGGCGTTCCAAAAAGGGATGCGGTCTCTTGAAATCGGCAGATTCGGCTTTGGCGGCGACGGCCGCGAGATTCTCGAGCACCTCGATGTCCAAGATCTGGAAAGCGGCCTGGTGACGCCCAGTTCAAAACGTCTGTCCTATCTCCACGAGGCCTTGAGAAGAGGAATCGAGACCGAGACCATCGCCGAGTGGACCAAAATCGATCCCTGGTTTCTGTACAATCTCAAGCAGATTGTAGATACCGAGCAGCTCATAAGGGAGAAAGGGTTCAACGGACTGGAGCCCGATTTCCTGCGCCACTGCAAAGAGCAGGGATTTTCAGACAAGCAAATCGCCCACTTGACCGGAACCACTGAAGAAGACCTTAGATCCCTGCGCAAGGGCAGCGGCGTGGTGCCGGTCTACAAGTTGGTGGATACCTGCGGGGCCGAGTTCGAATCGTATACTCCCTACTGCTACTCAACCTATGAACAGGAAAACGAGGCGTTCAGGAGCGATCGACAAAAGATCATCATCCTGGGCGGCGGCCCCAACCGCATTGGCCAGGGAATCGAGTTCGACTACTGCTGCGTCCACGCCTCGTTCGCGCTGAAAGAAATCGGCGTCGAATCGATCATGGTGAACTCCAATCCGGAAACGGTCTCAACCGACTACGACACCTCCGACAAGCTCTATTTTGAACCCCTGACCCGTGAAGATGTGCTGAACATCATTGACCAGGAGGAGCCCGATGGAGTGATCGTTCAATTTGGCGGCCAGACCCCTCTGAATCTGGCGGTACCGCTTGAAGAGGCGGGAGTCAAGATCATCGGCACGCCCCCCGATGCGATTGATCGGGCCGAGGATCGAGAACGGTTCCAGCAGTTTCTCAAAAAACTTAACCTCAGACAGCCCGAGAATGACACCGTCTTCACCCAGGAAGAGGCGATTGCGGCGGCTAACCGCATCGGCTATCCGGTGGTCATTAGACCCTCTTATGTACTGGGCGGCCGGGCCATGAGAATCGCCTACAACGATGCAGCGATCAATGAATTCATGGAGTCCATTGGCGGAACGGCGCAGGAACATCCGATCCTCATCGATCAGTTTCTCAAGGATGCCACCGAAATAGATGTCGACGCAATTAGCGACGGGTCGATCACTGTAATTGGAGGCATCATGGAGCACATCGAGGAGGCAGGCATCCACTCGGGAGATTCAGCCTGTGTGCTGCCGCCGCACTCCCTATCAGCGGCTGTGATCGAGGAAATAGAAGCCGCCAGCCGGGCCATGGCCATCGAACTGGGTGTCATCGGCCTGATGAATGTACAATTCGCCGTAAAGGATGAGAGGCTTTTTGTCCTCGAAGTTAATCCCCGGGCCTCGAGAACCGTACCTTTCGTCAGCAAGGCGACGGGAGTTCCCCTGGCCAAGCTGGCCACCAAGGTCATGCTGGGCATGAGCCTGGCCGATCTCGGCCTCTCCGAAGAAGTGGTAATCAGCCACTGGGCAGTGAAAGAGGCGGTATTCCCTTTCGACCGTTTCGATGGCGTTGACACCCTGCTCGGACCCGAAATGAAGTCCACTGGCGAAGTCATGGGCATCGACGACAATCTCGGTCTAGCCATCGGCAAGGCGCTGCTGGCAGCCGGTTCGAGCCTGCCGGAAAAGGGCAACGTCTTCATCTCGGTGCGGGACAACGACAAGGAATCGATTGTGCCGGTCGCTGCTGAGTTGAAGAAAATGGGCTACACCATTTTCGCCACCGATGGAACCAACCAGTTCCTCCTGGAAAACAACCTCGACAGCCATCGGATAAACAAGATCTCCCAAGGCCGCCCCCATATTCTTGACATGATCCACAACCGCGAAATCACCTGGATCATCAACACGTCCATGGGCAAACGCACCACCGAGGACAGTTACCGCATCAGAAGGGGAGCGATCGATCTGCACATCCCCTATACTACCACGACCAACGGTGCCGCTGCTTTTGTCAGTGCGCTGAGAGCCTTCGGCGAGAAACGGATAGGGGTTAAACCTGTACAAAAATTTGCCTGATGACTACAATATTAAAGGATAGTGCTCGACAACCCACAAAGATGTTTTAATTTAGGTGCTGTTATTAATACTTGGTACTTTTCAATAGTTTTCAGTACTACCGGGAGGTTCATTTGAACACCTTTTATAAAAATCTGAGCATGTGGCTGGTAATCGGACTGACCATGATCCTGCTCTTCAACCTGTTCAACAAACCGCAGGGCAATGTCTCGACTTTGACCTACAGTGATTTTATGGCCAAGATCGAGAACAAGTCGATTAACCGTGTCCGCATAGATGGCGACACCATCTCAGGGACACTGCAGGATGGCCAGCCTTTCAGGACCATTTACCCGGTAACCGACGCTGAACTTATCCCGCTGCTCAGAGAAGCCGGAGTCGACATCGCCGTCAAGCAGGCCCAGAAAGATAATTGGCTGATGACCATTTTCGTCTCCTGGTTCCCAATGCTACTGCTTATAGGTGTCTGGATCTTTTTTATGAGACAGATGCAGGGGGGCGGCAAAGGGGGCGCACTTTCCTTTGGCAAGACCCGAGCCCGCCTGATGGAACAGGGCACCAACAAGGTGACTTTCGCCGATGTAGCCGGGATAGATGAAGCCAAAGAGGAACTTGAGGAAATAATTGATTTTCTGAAGGATCCGCATAAATTCACCGTACTTGGCGGCAGGATCCCCAAAGGCGTGCTGCTGGCCGGTTCGCCGGGAACCGGTAAGACTCTTCTGGCCAGGGCCATTGCCGGAGAAGCTGATGTACCCTTCTTTTCAATTTCCGGCTCCGACTTCGTTGAAATGTTCGTCGGCGTCGGTGCCTCTCGGGTCAGGGATCTGTTCAATCAGGGTAAAAAACACGCCCCCTGCATCATTTTCATCGATGAGATCGATGCGGTGGGCCGCCATCGCGGCGCCGGTCTCGGAGGCGGGCACGACGAGCGGGAGCAGACACTCAATCAGCTTCTGGTCGAGATGGATGGCTTCGAATCCAACGAAGGCGTGATCATCGTCGCCGCCACCAACCGACCCGATGTTCTCGACCCGGCATTATTGCGACCAGGCCGCTTCGACCGCCAGGTAGTTGTGCCGATTCCCGATGTCGGCGGCCGCCAGAAAATTCTGGAAATTTACGGCAAGAAAACAAAAATGGCCGTCAACGTAGACTACGAGATACTGGCCCGGGGTACGCCCGGCTTTTCGGGAGCCGACCTGGAGAATCTCATCAACGAGGCCGCCCTGATGGCAGCCCGTGAAGGAGCCAAGGAAATAACCCTCGAATTGCTGGAAAAGGCCAAGGATAAGATCATGATGGGGGCCGAACGGCGCTCCATGATCATCACCGAAAAAGAGAAAGAAGTGACCGCCTATCATGAGGCGGGCCACGCCTTGGTGGCCTACCTGCTGCCCGACACCGACCCGATTCATAAAGTCACTATTATCCCTCGTGGCCGGGCCCTGGGCCTGACCATGCAGCTGCCCATCGATGAAAAATACACCCATTCCAAGGGCTATTTGAAAAATTCGATCTCCATTCTTTTTGGCGGACGCATCGCCGAAAAACTCATTTTCAACGAGATAACCACCGGAGCTGGCAACGATCTGGAAAGGGCCACCGAACTGGCCAGAAAAATGGTCTGCGAGTGGGGTATGAGCGACGAGCTTGGCCCCCTCACCTACGGTAAAAAAGAAGAACAGATATTTTTAGGCAGAGAAATTGCCCAGCATCGTGATTTCAGTGAAGAAACCGCCCGACAGATAGACCTGGCGGTCAAAGAGATCATTCTTGAAGCCAGCAACAAAGTCACCGAGCTTCTTGAGGGCCACCGCGACATTCTTAAAAGAATGGCCGATGAGCTGCTCGAAAAGGAGACTATCGTTCTCGACGATATACAGCGCATTCTGGCCGAACTGCGGCCCGACGAGCATCCCCTCGAGGAGCCGCAGAAGGCGTCACCGCAGCCCGACACCCGACAGCAGGAAGAAACCGCCAGCAAGGTTGAGGTGGAAACTCCGATTGACGTCCCACCAACAGAAGAAACGGGAGGTCGGGAAGAGCCGGGGGTCAGTTCATGAGCATTGCCCGATCCGTCAGGATCATGGGCATTATCAATGTTACACCTGATTCTTTCTCTGACGGCGGTGAGTTCTTCGACTCTGGAGCCGCCCTAAAACAGGCCCGTAATCTGATTGATCAGGGTGCCGATATCATAGACGTCGGCGGCGAATCCACAAGACCCTATGCCCAGCCTGTTTCAATTGATGACGAGCTGCAACGGGTATTACCGGTGATCGAGTCGATCCGGTCCATTTCCGACATCCCCATCTCCATAGATACCAGTAAAGCAGAAGTCGCCAAGCAGGCACTGGCGATCGGTGCCGATATCATCAATGACGTCAGCGCCGTGCGCAAAGATCCCGAGATGATCGGGGTTGTAAAGCAGAGCAGCGGCGAACTGGTTATTATGCACATGCAGGGTACGCCAGGAACCATGCAGGATACCCCACACTATGACGATGTGGTGGAAGAGGTCATATCATTTTTCAAAGAGCGTCTGGCGTTTCTTGACAATGCCGGCATCGACCCGAATCGGATCATCATCGACCCGGGCATCGGTTTCGGCAAAAAGCTGGAGCATAACCTCCAGCTTCTCAACAATCTTGACCGGCTTTCTGAGCTTAATCGTCCCCTATTGTTGGGTCACAGTCGTAAACGATTTCTGGGCGACCTGACCGGCCTCGATGCCGACCAGCGCGACCCGGTCAGCAGTGTGGTCTCGGCGCTAAGCCTTGAGAAGAACGTGTCGATATTCAGGGTACATGATGTGGCGGCAACCAGGCAGGCCCTCGCAGTTGCCCGGGCTATCCGAATGGCGTAAAAAACGGGGTCTCAGCATGATGATTCTTCAGGCCTGGTGGAGAGAGGGAGTGAAAGAAGAGAAGAGTCGGCCTGCTCGCACATCATGCAAAGACCCTTTATAGGATTATTATAATCACTGTTTTCCTATATGGTATGGCAGGCGAGTTTTAATCACTGTCACCCGCCAGGCGCCTCTGTTGACGCGCTCTCTGGAAAACCCCTTCAGCCATAAAAAGCGCCAGTGCACCCCAGACCAGCAGAAAGCCTATCATCCTGCTGAAGGGAAACTCCTCGCCGTAGATGAAGACGCCGATCAGCAGATTCAGGGTCGGAGCGGTATACTGCAGAATTCCCAGCACAAACAGCGGTATGTTCTGAGCAGCATAACCAAACAGCAGGAGTGGTATGGTGGTAATCAGACCGGTGCCGGCAAGCATTGTAATCGTGGCTGCGTCCCCGTGCAGGAAACCGGAACTGCCGTCTCTGCCAAGGAAGAGAATAAGCACCAGGGCCGGCAGAAAGAATAACAGTGTTTCCTGGTAGAGGCTTTTCAGCGGGCCAATCTGAATTTTCTTGTGAATCAATCCGTACAAAGCAAAAGTCAGGGCCAGGGAAAGGGCAATCCAGGGAAAAGAACCGTACACCAGGGTGAGATACAATACTCCGCCAAGGGCGAGCGCCAGGGCCGCGATCTGAGCGCCGCGCAGCCGTTCGTTCAGGAAAAACACACCGAAGGCAACCGTCACCAGAGGATTGATATAATACCCCAGGCTGGTCTCGACGATGTGATCGGCATTGACGGCCCAGATGTAAATGAGCCAGTTGATGGCCAACAGCGCAGCACTGAGGGCTGATATGGTGAGTGCCTTCCTGCTCCGCAGTTGGCGCAACACTCCACCCTGACCGGAGAGGACCAGAATTACCACGATAAAGGGAAGCGACCAGGCCATGCGGTGGCCAAGTATCTCATAAGCGGGTACGTGGTCAAGTGCCTTCCAGTAAATCGGCAGTATCCCCCAGATCGTGTAAGAGAGAGAAGCCGCGACCATGCCGCGGGTCAGCTGGCCGCTCATGAGGGCAGCAGCAGTCCGCTCTTGAGCCAGTAGTAGCAGATGTAGCTTCCGGCCAGAATAAGAAGCACGGCAGAAATCCGGTTTACGTAGGGGACTATGCGCCTGAACAGAGAGAGAACGGCACCGCCCTTGATAAGAGCCATGCCGACACTTAGTACCAGCAGGACCGAGCCGGTGCCGAGTATATAGAGGATAAATTGGATAATACCAGAGGTAAAGTCTCCGGAGGTCAGGGAACCACCGACCACCACCAGAAAAATAGGCAGTGTGCAGCCCAGAGAGGTAGCACCGAAGCCTATTCCGAAGAGAAAGAATCCCTTTACGCTTATTGAGCGCGGATCCCCTATCCTGGCGGAGATTCTGGTCATGATATCGAGGGAAATGTGTTTGCCCAGCATCAGCCAGACGCCAAGCAGCACCAGACAGACGCCGATGATCACCGAGAGCCAGGGCATGGCGGCCAGCAGAAATGAGCCGCCTGCCGACACGACAATGCCAAGCAGACCAAACAAGAGGCCGAATCCGGCGGTTACTATCGCGGCAACACCTGCGGCCCGGCCGACCCTCACGTACCAGGCGCGTTCGCTGTACTGCGCGTCATCTGCCCCCAGGTAGAGCGACAGGTAAACCGGCAGCATGGCGAATCCACAGGGGTTGACCGCCGCAACCATGCCTGCTCCAAAGGCGTAGCCAAGCTGCAGAACAGTGGCCAGATCACCAATTGATTGACTCAACCAAGCCTGAATTTCCATCATCCCAATAGTTGATTTCACCAGATAGCAGCATTTAGCGCTGCTCTTGTTGAACCTCATTTCCTACTTTACAGATGCTACCAGGGCCGCTCTACCATAAGTCACTGAATCATGATTGGCAATGCAAACTCAGGAAAATAAAGGGTCAATTACTGGAACACACCAGTTAATGGCCTCGCTTCAATTGGGTTGCCTGTCCCTGTACCTGCCCGTGAGCAAAAAGTGACGAAAATAAAACCGAGATACTATCATTTAAAAGTATGTTTTGTTTAGATTTTATTAAAAAAGGCGACCGCAGTCGATTTTTTCTTGACTTTGGTCGACTTTATAGTAATATTCCGACCGCAGTCGACTTTTTTACGGTAACAGCCTGACAGGAAATAAAATTATTAAACAATATCAGGTTGTAAATAATATCTACGGGAGCACCTGAAGCTGCTCCGCAGAATAAAACCATTGGCATTACTATGAGTTCAATCAGAGAACAACACAAAATCAGGACCAGACGATGCATCCTTGATTCAGCCGTCAAGCTCTTTTCCAGAAAGGGTTTCGAGCAGACCTCCATAGAGGAACTGGCCCGCGAAGCCGGAATCGGTAAAGGGACTATTTATAGCTATTTCGAGACCAAAAGAGATATTGTCAAAGCCTTCTGCGATGACCAGTTGGATTATGCCAGAAGTGAACTGGCCGCTAAGACGAATCCGGAAACCCCTCTCATCGACCAACTTATGATCATCTTCATGGCCGATTTCAACTATGTGACCGATCACAAGGAATTTGGGAGGGTTTATTTGCATGAGAAGGTGTTTCCCAAGGAACCGCTGAGCGAGGAAGACTTTCAAGTCCAGAACGACTATTTCGATATGCTCTACCCCATTTATCGGCGGGCCCAGGAACGCGGCGAGCTGCGCACTGATTTGGAATTACTGCACATCTCAGGGCATATCTATGCGATTTATCTTCTCATGCTGACGTGCTGGTATACCGGCATGATTGCCACTGAAGATATCGGAGATGCCATGAGAACGATGATGATTCAGACCATTGAAGGTCTCAAACCATAACGAATTCGGGGAAACCATGAGAACCGATTATCAAAGACCAAAGACGCTCAGAGGCAAAATCGTCTTTTTCTTCTGGTACAATCTGCCGCGCCTGGTGCTGCTGGGTATGGCGGTACTGATCGTGCTGCTGTTCGTGACAATCAGTGACAAGAAATCGGCTATTCTGGCCGAGCAGGAAGCCGCCATTAAACAGGAACGTCCCCCGGTCAACACAGTGATCATGCAGGTTAACCCTGCCAAGATCAGCAACCGGCTCAATCTGCCCGGCTCAATAGAAGCGTGGAACGAACTGGATCTGACCGCCAAGATTGCAGGTACTGTCGAGGAGGTGGTGGTCAATGAAGGAGATAGTGTGCGGGAGGGCGATATCCTGATCCAGATTGAATCCGACGACTATCGGATAGCCCTCGAGCGGGCGCAGGCCGCTTATAATTTGGCCAAAGCAGATTATCAGAGAGACAAATCTGTATATTCCAAAGGAGTTATTCCTCCCGCCGAACTCGAAGCCCGTGAGACCCGGATGCAGACCGCCAAAGCCGATCTCGACAATGCCCAGCTGCTGTTCGAGCGCTGCACGATCAAGGCGCCGATCGACGGCGTTATCAGACGCCTCGACGCCAAAGTCGGCATGTTCCTTGGCGTCGGCGACCCGGTGGGCAGGATATTGCAGATCGACCGCGTCAAGGCGGTGATCGGCATTCCCGAATCAGATGTGACCGCAGTCCGAAAACTCGACACGGTCGATGTGACGATCAAGGCGCTGGATAATCTCAAGGTTGCCGGCAGGAGGCATTTCCTTTCCAGTTCTCCCGAGAGCATGGCCCGGCTCTATAGACTGGAACTGGAGCTGGACAATCCCGAACATCGAATCCTGCCCGGTATGTTCGTCCGCGCCGACATCGTCAAGCAGAGCCGTGACCAGGCCTTGTCCATACCCTTCTACTCAATCATATCCCGCAATAACGAACAATACGTGTTTGTCGAACAGGACGGGGTGGTCGAAAAGCGCAACGTAACCACCGGCATCATGGAGAAATGGATGGTAGAAATCACCGCAGGGCTTGAACCAGGCGAACGCGTTGTGGTCGAAGGGCATCGTGACGTCGAGGACGGTCGAAAAGTCAAGGTTGTCAAAACGATTACCGATCCGGAGGCCTACGCGCTATGATAATTTCCGATACCGCAGTAAGAAAAAGCACCACGGTACTGGTCCTGGCTCTGCTGCTCATCATTGTAGGTGTATACTCCTATATGGTCCTGCCGCGTGAGAGTGAGCCGGACATCACCATTCCCAACGTCTTCGTGTCAACCAGCTACCGGGGGGTGTCGCCCACTGATATGGAGACGGCGATTACCATCGAGATCGAAAAGAAGCTCAAAGGCCTCGATGGTGTGAAAAAAATCCAGTCGGTGAGTTCTGAGGGGCTGAGTTCGATCAACATCGAATTCATCACCGGCACCGACATCGACCAGGCCCTGCAGGACGTCAAGGACAAAGTAGACGAGGCACTCGGTGAACTGCCGACCGACCTTGAAGACGACCCTACTGTTTTCGAGGTCAACTTTTCCGAGATGCCCATCGCCGTGTTCTCCCTGTCCGGCACCTGCGGACTTCCCTGTCTGAAAAAGATCGCCGACGACCTCCAGGATGATATCGAGGCGATCACCGGTGTACTGGAAGTCGATGTGACCGGCGGCCTGGAGCGGGAAATCAGGGTCGAAATCGAATCGGAGAAGCTGGCGTATTATGGTTTGTCCATTGATGATTTCCAGCGCATTCTCTACGGCGAGAACCTGAACACCTCGGGCGGCGCCATCCGGCTGGGCGGAGGCCGCTTTCAGCTGCGCGTACCGGGAGAATTCACCTCCCCCGAGGAGATATTTGGTCTGGTGCTTACCACCCATCAAGGTCAACCGGTCTACCTCAAGGACGTTGCCAACGTAGTCGATGATTTCAAAGAGGAAGTATCGCGTTCGCGGCTCAACGGCAGGGACGCAGTCAACATCTCGGTGAAGAAGCGGACCGGAGAAAATATCATCAAGATCAGCGATGCGGTTGACGCCATCATCGAGGAAGCAAGCACCCACTGGCCCAGCGGCACTGAGATCACCAAGGTCATGGACAAATCGACCGATATCAAGAACCTGGTCGCCGACCTGGAGAACAACATCCTCAGTGGGCTGGTCCTGGTGCTGATCGTCATCTTTGTGGTCATGGGGATTCGCAACGCCCTGCTGGTGAGTCTGGCCATTCCCTTTTCGATGCTGCTCTCCTTTTCAATACTCTATATCCTCGGCATCACGCTGAACATGGTGGTGCTGTTCAGCCTGACCCTGGCCCTGGGCATGCTGGTCGACAACGCCATCGTTATTGTGGAAAACTCCTATCGCTTCATGGAGCAGGGCGCCTCCCGGGTGGAAGCGGCCATGAAAGCCACCTCGGAAGTGGCTTATCCGGTCATGGGATCGACTTTGACCACCCTGGCCGCCTTCTCCCCGATGCTCTTCTGGCCGGGTATCATGGGCGAGTTCATGGGCTACATGCCGCTGACCCTGATCATCACCCTCGCATCCAGCCTGTTCGTGGCCATGGTGATCAACCCGGCCATGGTCTCTCTGTTCATGAAGTTGAAGAATCCACAAAATACCGCCGCGTTATACAGCCTGGAGGACATGTCTGCGGCCGTCAACAAACCGGCCGAGATCAGAGGCTTCCTGCTGACCAGATACACCAGGTCCCTATCCCGGGCCCTGAGCATGCCGTTCACCGTTATCGGCATTGCCTTCTGCGTGCTCATTCTGATGTTTCAGGGGTGGTTGATCGTAGTCGGCCTGAAAAAGCCGGTGGAGTTCTTCCCGGAAATTGATCCCAAGGGTATTTACGTCAATATCGACGTCCCCGAGGGCGCAGATATTGACTATATAGATAAAATCACCAAGCGGATCGAATATTTCATAAGCGGTGTTCAAACCGAAATCGACGGCAGCCCGGTGGATCAGCAGATGACTCCGCTCAAGGCTCTGGCCGCCAAAGATCACGAAAAAGCGGGCGGTGAGTCATTTACCGGCCCCAGCGACATCGCCAACGTCGAATCGCTCTACACGCGGGGTACCGTAAGCTCCGGCGGGGGATCGGCATTTTCAGCCAATACCCCAAATCACATCGGCGTCCGTTTTCTCGACCTCAAAGATCGCGTCAACTCCTCGCATGAGGACGTGGAGGAAATTCGTAAACGTATTAAATACATACCAGGCGGAGAAATCACCATCGCCAGTGAAGAGGAAGGTCCGCCTACGGGCGCCCCGATCAACATAGAGATTGCCGGGGAAAATTTCCAGGTTCTGGGGGAAATCGCCAAAAAGATCAAAGACGTTCTGGCCACCATTCCTCATGTCGAGGACATCAGGGATGATTTCGTCGAGGGAATTCCTTCGGTGCAGGTGGTGGTCGACAGGCAGAAGGCGGCGCTCTTCGGCATGACCACCAATATGATCGGCTTCGCCCTGAAAAGCGCCTACAACGGTCTGGAGGTCTCTTCCTTCCGGGAGGGCGATGACGACTACGACATTACCGTGCAGCTCAAGGAATCGGACCGCAAGGTGGTCGATATTCTCAATGAGCTCATGCTGCCGACCCCTTCGGGTGAACTGGTACCGCTGTCGACCGTGGCGGAAATAACCTTTGCGGGCTCCATTGGCGATATCAACCGGATCAACAACGAACGGGTCGTCACCGTCAAGGCCAACGTCGACGAGACCAAAATACCCGGGCCTGTGGCTCGTGCTGAAGCGGAGAAGTTCCTGAGCCAATTTCCCATGCCTCCGGGATACAGCGTCAAATTCACCGGTGAATTTGAATTCCAGCAGGAATCAGAGGACTTTCTGACCAAGGCATTTTTGGTTGCCCTGCTGCTCATCTTTCTGATTCTGGTTTCCATGTTCAACTCGGTGACCCAGCCGTTTATCATCATGACCTCGGTAATTCTCTCGCTGGGGGGCGCCTTTCTGGGGCTGGCCTTGTTCCGCCAGCCATTCGGCATCATCATGACCGGGGTCGGCGTCATTTCCCTGGCCGGGGTCGTCGTCAACAATGCCATTGTGCTTATCGACTACACCAACAAACTTCGGACCCGGGGCTATGAATTGAGAGACGCGGTTATCTCTGCCGGTGCAACGCGGCTGCGGCCGGTTCTGCTTACCGCCGTCACCACCATTCTTGGCTTAATCCCCATGGTTACCGGGGTGTCGTTTGATTTCCACACCTTTTCGATCTCCTGGGTCAGCGAGTCGAGCCAGTGGTGGCGTTCGATGGCTGTGGTGGTAATCTTCGGTCTGATGGTTGCGACCTTTCTTACCCTTATCGTGGTACCCACGCTCTATTATCTATTCGAACAGGCCTCTGAATACAGGCAGCGGATCGCTGACAGAATCAGGGACCTTTATTGGAAGCCATATCCCTATCTGGCCGGAGAACCACTTTATCCGAAGGAACCAAAATAATGCGCCGCCTATCATTTCTGACTGCAATTGGCCTTTGTCTGCTGCTTTACGGCAATGCAGATCCTGCTGAAGTTGAACCACAGAGCATCGATCTCAGCTTAGAAGAGACGGTGCAGACCGCCCTGCTCAAGAATCTGGGCCTAAGACTCCGCAAGGAAGACGTGGTTAGCGCCGAAGGTGCCGCCCTGGCTGCCGAAGGTGCGTTCGATGTCCAGTTGAGTGGCGAAGTGGGCGCCGGAGCAAAAGATGAGGCGCCGGTGACAGCAATCGAAGGCAGCGAGGAAAAAACCGCTGCCTTCAATGCCGGGGTAGAGAAACGCTTCACGCCAGGTACGGAAATGGGCCTGAACTGGAACAACGGCAACCTGGACACTGACTCCGACATCTATTTCTTCGATCCGGTCTACAGCACCGACCTGACGCTTGATGTTCGCCAGCCGCTCCTGAGGGGATTCGGCAAGGAGACGCAGCTGGCCGATCTGAACAGCGCCAAGACCCAGCTGGAGGCATCGTCTTACCTGGTGGACAGCGACGCGGCCGATCTTGCCGCCGAGGTCAAGCAGGCCTACTGGGAACTGGTATTTGCCCACCAGAATCTGGAGGTGCTGGAACTGTCCCTGACCCTGGCACAACAGCTCAGGGATGAGACAGCGGCCAGGATCGAAGCCGGAAAACTTGCGGATATTGATCTCTATCAGCCCGAATCGGAGGTCGCCCAGAGAGAGCAAGACTTGATCACAGGCGAGCGAGAGATAGGTTTCGCCGAGGACAACCTGAAACTGTTGCTAAACAGCGAAGACTGGCTGATCCCGTTCAACCCGGTGGATCTGCCGGTCACCCAACCGGTCTATCCGGAAATCCGAAAGGTGTACGAAAAGGCCATGGCCAACCGTCCCGACCTGCAGGCTGCCTCGCTTCAGGTCAAGGCGTTGCAGTATCAACTTGACAAAGCTGAAAACGACAGAAAACCGGCGCTTGATCTGCTGGGTTCGCTTGGCTTTGGGGCGCGGGCTGAAGACTACTCCTCGGCACTTGATGATTCGGTGTCCGACAGTGATACGCGCTGGCAGCTCGCGCTTACCTTTTCCAGGCCGCTGGACAACTCCCTGGCCGAAGGTCAATACCGCCAGGCGCTGGCTGCCCACAATAAGAGCAAAACCAGCCTGGAACTGCTGAAACTGCAAATCACCCGAACCGTTCGCGTCACGGTGCGGGATGTGGAACTGGCCCTCAAAGCCATAGAGGCTACGCGAAAAACATCTATTGCCACCAGAAAACGACTCGAGGCAGAGCAGATTAAATTCGAAGCCGGCCGGTCGACCACCCTCGATGTGCTCATTGCCCAGCAGGATTATGCCCGAGCCCTGTCGACCGAAAACCGCTCGAAAGTTGTATATGCTCAAACACTCGCGGAACTTGACCGCATCCAGGGTACCATCACTATTCCCTGAGGCCTAGACGATGCAAACCAAAGGACTGCAGCTCCACGAATCGGGAATCCTCAAAGAACGGGTCCAGCAGGCTCGTGACATCCTGAGCGACTGCACCCTCTGCCCGAGACGATGTGGGGTAAACCGGCTCGAAGGAGAGATAGGTCGCTGCGGGACCGCCGAGCATGCCGTAATCGCCAGCTACAATCCTCACTTCGGAGAAGAACAGCCGCTGGTCGGCAGTCATGGGTCGGGCACCATATTTCTCTCAGGCTGCAGCCTTGGCTGCTGTTTCTGTCAGAACTTTGACATCAGCCACAACGCTTCCTCAGGCCACGCAGTCGACGCCGAGTCATTTGCTGCGGTTATTCTGGACCTGCAGTCCCGGGGCTGTCACAACATTAATTTCGTCACCCCCAGCCATGTGGTTCCCCACATCATGGCGGCACTCATCCCGGCCTACGAAAACGGGCTTACCCTGCCGCTGGTGTACAACTGCAGCGGTTATGAGACGTTGTCCACGCTGGAGTTGCTCGACGGTCTGATCGACGTGTACATGCCTGATTTCAAATTCTGGGAGAAGGACACCGCCCAAAAATATGCCGATGCGGCTGATTACTCGGAGACGGCGAGACTGGCCGTCAGAGAAATGCATCGCCAGGTGGGGGACCTGCACATTGATCGCAATGGGATAGCCACGCACGGGCTGCTGATCAGGCACTTGCTTATGCCCGGAGGACTCGAAGAAACCAAGGCAATTCTGAACTTCATTGCCAGCCAGATATCAACCGACACGTACGTCAATATCATGGACCAGTATCGCCCCTGCGGCACTATAAGCGCCTATGCAGAGCTGCACACCAGCATAAGCCCGAAACACTATAGTGAAGCTGTGGGATATGCGGAGAAAATAGGCCTGCAACGTCTCGATCGGCGTGAGCTCTCATCTCTTCTCAAACGCCTCGGTATTTCGCCCTAGATCTCAGCCCGCTCCCAGGCTGCCAGATTGGACTCGATAAAGTCGATGATCTGATTCTGTTCCTCTGCCCCCTTTCCCTCTACGATAAGTGGCTCCCCAAAGGCGAAAAATACTTTACGGGACGGAACGATCTTGCCAAAATCCTTGGCAATGTTGCCGTTTTCCCAGGCATCGGTGCGCAGCGCCAGCGGAATTATCGGAACCCCCGCCCGGCGTGCCAGCTTTACACCGATGGTACTGAACTGCTCAGGGTTGAAGGCGGCCCTGGTGGTTTGCGGAAAGACCACGATCGACAGGTTTCGGGAGACCCTCTCGACCCCCTGCTCAAGCACAATTTTGAGATCAGCGCGAGGGTTGGTGCGGGTCACCGCGATCGGGTCGATCGAGCTCATCACGTGCTTGAAAATAGGCACCTCGAGCAGACTCTGCTTGATCACATAAGTAAAGGGTTTGTACGGGAGAATCCAGGACGGCAGCAGAACCGTTTCCATGACGCTCAAGTGATTGCCGACGAAAATGACCGGACCGTCGACGGCTTTGATCTGTTCGAGCCCCCGCACCTCAATCTGAACACCAACCGATTCCAGGATGCGCAGTACCTTGATGGAGTGCTCCTGCCAGACGTCATTGGAATATGCCCCGCGTTTGGCGAGACCTGCCGAAAGGTATACCACCTGAAGAAAACGGGGATAGAAGCTCAAGCTCGGAAAAAGCGGCGCTGCTTCCCCGGTTCCGACGTTCAAGGTCTGATAGGTAGAGTCGTTGACTGATAGATTCTGCATAGAACTGACCCGTCCCAGAAAATTGCAGCCCTACTGGCCGGCCCTGGCCTTGGCTACTGCGTCCTTAACGGGAATTTCGAACGGTTCCAGCCGGCTTAGAAAATTGGGCAGCTGACTCCTCGCCGCACGGGCTTCGGCTGGGGAATCGAACTCGCCCCAATAGAGCATGACCGTCTGCGGTTGCCCGACTTTTCTGAGGATATAGAGCTGCTCCAGGACCTGCCGGTAGTCCTCCTCGGCAAGCATGTATCTTACATTCTGCTGGGCATCCTCGGAGTCCAGAACCATGAGCTGGACCGTAAATTTATCCCTGCTTCCCCCGACCAGCCAGCGGGAACCTGCAGCCAGACGCTGGGCATAATAGACGCTGGAGTCTGTTCCTGTCACCGGTGCTCCGGACCTTCTAGCCGACGCAGCGGCGACATCTTCCTCGCTCCAGTCGATAGAGGCAAACCGTTCCTGCGGCGACTCAGTCGTTTCCGGCTCAACCTCAGGTTGAGCGGCAACTGGGAGCTGAATTTCCTCGGCTGCCAGAGGCGCGGCCTGAGGGGGCGCTGGCGCAGGCTCGGGTACAGAAGCTGGAGGAGTTGGCCGCTCCGGAGATGTCTTGCTCTCATCTTTAAGAGTGACCACCTGCAACGGCTCAGGCTCGGTTAGCGGTTTCTTCTTGGGCAGAACGGTCAGTTTGGGGATACTCGACGCTTCTCTCGAATCCTGTGTTTCAGCTTTTGGGGGCTCTTCAGATAGATTTTCGGTTGCCGCCAGTTTTTCATCCGGCTCTCCCTGATCTTCAACAGCCTCCGCTACCGGTGGTTCCGTCGATTCCTCCAGAGATGGGTACGTTTCCGTCACTGCACTCTCTTCCCTGGGCGAAGCGGGGGCTGCTTCAACTATAACAGATTCCTCCTCCTTAACCTCGGCAGGCGGAATATCCGCAGCCATCTCACTTTCTGTCTGCTCCGCAACGGTCTCTGAATCTGCTGTTGCCTCAGGCGCTGACGGCTCCTGAGCCGGTATTTCAGCTGCCCGGGGAACTGCCGGGATGCTGCTCTCTGCCTGCTCCTCGATTAGCCCGGGACTCAATGGTTCGGGACTATCTTCAGCCTCCTCAAGAACATCCTTCAACGGACGATCCTGGGCAACCGTGGGCTGCGGTTCTTCAGGCGCTGCCTCTGGTGAAGGCAGCTGCAGCGGTTCCGCCGGCAGAGATGGCTCCGGGATGTCAACTGGATCCGGTTCCACCTTTTCTGCAACCTGGAAACTCTGTTCTTCAGGAGTTAGCGTGCGAGAAGGTGGTTGCAGAGGTTCCACCGGCAGAGATGGTTCCGGGATGTCAATTGGATCCGGTTCCACCTTTTCAAGCGTGAGTTCGGGAACTTCCTCGGCCTGGGGAAGCGGTTCGACCTCTTTCTCTTCTCCTCCCCGCAGCAGTATTATCAACAGAACAAGGGCGACAAGCCCGGCTCCTGCAGCATACCAGCGCGCCCCAATTTTCGGGACTTTAAGAAAATCCAGGTCGACATTGGCCAGTCCGGTCGTCAGCCGGGATTGTTCCACCGATGAATCGCCTTCAGCAAATTCGTATTCCCCGGTGTCTTGCTTCTCGCCAGCCAATCGTTTCAAATCGAGAAACCTGCCCGCCAACTGGTTGATGAGTCTGAAGTTGCCCCGGGCTATGTCCGCTATCTCCTCCGCCTGGATCAATGAAAATCTCTTCTGCTCGTCGGTTGCGGAATGATCAAGACAATGGTTGAGGTAAAGGTGTGTATCCTTGCCGTCAAGCGGATCGAGGCTGAAATGCCTTTCCTCGACAACTTTGAAGTTGATGATCAAGAGCTGCTTGTAATTAAGCGAAAACAGAGGCCTTCCGCTGAACACCAATTGGATGCAGAGCTGCGGATCGTTTACCTGGTCGATCATCCGCCGGATTCTTTCCAGGGTCGCCAGAAAAATCTTCTCCGCCCCGTCCAGAATTATGATCAGCCGGCGATTCTGCTGATGCAGGATCTCCACCGCTTTTTCGAGGCGCGTGTTTCTATCTGATATTTCCTCGCTTTCTTCTAGCTCAACCTGGGCGGCAATGAGGTTCACCACTTCGTCAAACGATTCCGCTCCCCGGTCCAAAATGAGTACTTCAGCACTGCCCTGCAGTTCCTGCTGGACCATTCTGCAAATCATGGTCTTGCCCGAACCGTCGGTGCCCGTCAGGGTAAGCAGCTGAACCTCGTCAGCAAGAGCTGTCTTTATATTTTCAACAATCTCCCTTCTCGCCCCACCGCCGAAAAAAAGGGCGGTGTCTATGATGTCCTGAAAGGGTTGTCGGTTTGTTTTCATATTGTTTGTAAAATTTTATGAGAGAAATATGATTATACTAGTTACCCGTCCTGATAGCACAAAAGACTTGCAATATAAAGATGCTTTTTCGCCCGAAGGCATCCTTTCGTACTCAGCAATGGGTGCGCCGGCTGCCGGCGCGAAAGTGCCCCGCCCTGCTGGTAAATATCTCACCGGGCATGATCCGCAAGGGTGGTTATAGTGATTATCCTGTAACTAGAAAGCTCATGCGCTGTTGGCTAGCCAGGACATTTAAAGTATCACAGCGGTCCATACCGCCATGAGGAACGTCTGTATCAAATTACAATAAGTCGCGCATACCTTTATCATTCATGCCCGTATTTCAACTGATTAAAGAGAACGTTTTCCCTCCGCCCGATCTGGCGGAACCCAACGGGCTTCTTGCCGTCGGCGGTGATCTGAGCGTGACCCGTCTGATCGCAGCCTACCGAAACGGTATATTTCCTTGGTTTTCAAAGGGCGACCCTATTCTGTGGTGGTTTACCTCACCCCGGCTCATTCTGGTGCCGGCAGAACTGAAAATATCCAAACGGCTGCATCGCTATTGGAAGAACACCCCTATGACGCTGACCATCAACAAGGCGTTTGACGAAGTCATAGAAGCATGTGCGGCAATCCCCAGAAGAGAAAATGAGGGAACTTGGATCACCGGGGAAATGATCACCGCCTATAAAGAACTGTACCGGCGTCGTGTCGCCCACTCCGTAGAGTGCTGGCAGGGGACTGAACTGGTGGGAGGTTTGTACGGAATTGCCTTGGGAAGGGTCTTTTTTGGTGAATCAATGTTTTCGGCGCAACCCAACTGTTCGAAATTGGCCTTGATTCATCTGGTTAATTTTCTTAAATCACAGGGGTATCAATTGATCGACTGCCAGATGACAACTGATCACCTCCTCTCTCTGGGTGCCCGAGAAATATCAGGCGGTGAATTCCAGCGATTATTAAAAATTTACATTACCAGCGAACATCATACCGGAGCCTGGCCCTATGAAAAAAACTGCTGATATGGAACTCTGCGATGGATGTGGTCAATCCGCCCTGCTTACCGAAAAAAACGGCAACGAATTCTGCCCAGACTGCTATAAAGTGGCTGAAGTGCTGTCCAGCAAACCAGATCTGGTCAAAAAGCTGGGCAAATTGACAGGCAGAGAATTCAAGCAGGGTGAAAAAGGGGAACACAATCCAAGAGAGTTGCCCGATGTGCTTGACGCAGTAAGATATCGAACCCGGGACCGGGAACAGAATACCTGGTATGTATCGGTCAGTGAAATGGAAGGAGACCCGGTGGAGATTTTCGCCTCCACCGCCTTCGACCGCGACCAGCATCTGCAGTCCAGAATATCCAATCTGACAACCATCACCCGGCTTATCTCCCTGATTCTCAGGCATGTATTCCTGGGCGAAGTACTGACGCTTGACAAAACTCTCAAACAGTTACGTCGCAGTTCCAGGCAGAAAAACGACCTGCCCGACATGCTATCCACGGTATTGAGCAACTATCGCAGCAACGAAATGTACAACGACGGATAGGATTGTCTGTTGGGGTATCAAAAGTCGAGATAGAACTCGTAGTCGAGATTGGTCTTGTCGAAGTGGCGTAGAATCTTCTGCAGGCCGCTGATATCTTTAACCTCGAATTTCAGATTCCACTCCTGACGGTTGCTTGACTGATTCAACAGGCGTGAAATATCTATCATCTTCATCTGAGCTGGTGCGCCTCCCGCCGCCATTAACGCTTCCGCCCGGGTGCATTGCACAAAGAGGATGGATTGCGGTTTATTGATTGGAGTTGCGCGCTCCCAGGAGATGTCTACCGCGTCCTCTCTCTGAAACTTAATCTGGTGCAGCCGTTCACAGTTCTTGTTATGCACCGAGAGGGCTTTTTCGGTCAACAGCGCACAATTCATCTTCTCGGCAGGGTTGGGTTTACAACAGGAAGAAAGCTTGATGAACACCGGATCGAGGGTATTAAGCTTGATCTTGTTGAACTCGCCGGTGGGCTTAACCATAAAGGAGGCGCCGCCGAAGAGATGTGTGCGGATACTCTCGATCACCTCGGGCAATCTGACTCGGCCTGATCCGATATGACTGAAGAGCATCTTTTTATTCCTGAGTGAAAACGAGTCGACCACTTTGGACATGTCTTTGCTGTCCAGCAGATCGCGCGGTAATCCGTAGCGCAGCATTTCCTGCTGCAGGGTCGCTTCGCCGATTTCCTGGGCAACCCGCTGTCCCCGCAGGCGGAAACTCTTGGAAAGCTCTGCGCGGGCTTTGGGGGTCTGACAGAGCTGCAGCATCTCCTGGGGAAAAGCCACATTTTCCCGGGACCTGATAATTTTCACCATCTGTCCGTCTTTGAGCCGGTATCCGGGATCCACTTTTTCATTGCGGATCAGTGCCTTGATACAGGTGTGACCAATTTCTGTGTGCACCCGAAAAGCGAAGTCGAGAACCGTGGAATTGATTGGCAGGCAAATCAGGTCCCCCTGAGGAGTATACGTGTAGATCTCCTTATTTCCACCGGCGGCGATGAGGTCACGGTAGCTGACAATCTCTTCGGAGCCGATGATATCAAGCATCTCCTTGAGCTCGACAATAAATTTCCCCTGCTTTCCGCTTTTAGAACTCCAGTTGCGGAACACGCCCCTTTGGGCCTTGCGGGCCATCTTGCCGGTCCTGATCTTGAAGAGATAGCGCTGCCCGCCAATTATTGCCCGGGCATGAAGCCCCTGGTAGCCGGTGGGCTTCGGGTTGGCGATGAAATCTCTTATTGTTCTCGGAATTGGCCTGAAAGTCTGGTTGACGACCCCCAGGGCTCGGTAGCAGTCTGAAATTGAGGAAACCAGAATGATGATCTCAATCGGGGTTTCAATCTGCTGGAGTAATATCTTGTGGGCAGTATCGTAGTAAGCCCAGAGATCTTTTATCCTTCTGGAGACATCACTCTTCAAATCGGCGTCTTTGGCCGCAATCCTGATCTGCTCGACAATCTTCAGGGACGCCTGGGAGGTTGAGAGCTGCCTGATGTAATTGCTCAGTTTGGTGCCCTGCTTGGGGAATTTATAGGACAACGCCAGGTTGTACATTTCCCGCTTCATGTTGAAAAGACCGAAGACAGTGGCCAGCGGGGCGTAGATGTCGAGGGTTTCATCGGCAATCCGCTGACGCTTGTTCCTCGGCATGGCCTTCAGTGTCCTGAGATTGTGCAGCCGGTCGGCCAGCTTCACCAGCATAACCTCGGGCCGCAGCGCCGCCCCTGAAAAAATCTTGCGATGGGCCAGATTTCTCTGGGTCTGCCGATCGACGGACCGGTGGGTTACCTTGGTACAGCCCTCGACAATGGCCTGGACATAACTGCCGAACCTTTCGCCGACAACCTCGGGAGTGACTTCTTCGACATCTTCGATGGTATCGTGCAGAAGCGCGGCCGCCAGGATTTCCGGGTCGGTGATGTCCATCTCTTCGGCCAGAATTTTGGCAACGGAGCAGGGGTGCAGAATATAGGCGTCCCCGGATCGGCGCCACTGGTCGTCGTGGGCCTCGGTGGCGAAGTCCAGGGCATCCCAGAACACCTGTTCATAAGGCCTGCCGCTGATAAACGTCCGCATCTGGTTGCGGTAGACCTCAAGATCAAAAGGAATTCTGGTCATCAATTCGATACCGTGACGGGTCGAAACGGATACCTCATCCACTTTTCATGTTCGGAATGATTCATCTGTGTTACATTAAGGTTCCGCTCGCTAAAGGCAATACTCTGTTTTATATGGAAAATCAACCGGGTTCGACGCTTCGTTAGGCGACCAAAGCCTCATTAACTGGGGGATATGCCCTTGTCGGCCAGTATCCCATTCCGCCTCAGATAAGGTCCCTTGCCATCATCCTTTTTTTGCTGCGGTATAACAGGATCCTCACCGGCTCTGCACGGGGTCCCAATTTTGTCAAGGTCTAGTGCCCACACCCCACGCATCTCAAGTATATAAAAATGGCCAGAAATTCAAGAAGCAGACGCATGGCAGGACGCCGTTCGCCCGAGAAAAATCAAAGAATGTCGACGCTGAGCCGATTACTGCTCTTCTCACTTTTCCAGGCAAAAGAACCTCTGGGAAGAAGGGATCTGCAGAATTCGATTCAACAACAGGGATATGGCAACAAAGAATTCAAAGATGAACTTGCCCACTTGATCCATCGCGGTCTTGTCGACAGCAGGGGCAAGAGCAAGCTGGCGCTTAACCGGACAGCCCCCTTCTATACCGGCACCCTGGTAATGAAGCCGGCCGGATTCGGATTTGCCGTCAACGTTCACCCTGTTGGCAAAAAAGGACAGAAACCCGAAGATCCTTTTATCTCCAGATCTGCTTTATACTCAGCCCGCCATGGGGACAATATCCTGATGCTGGTTAATTTCAACAGCCGCAGGAAGAACCCCGAAGCCGAGGTGCTCGGCACGATCGAGCACGGCTCCCAGACCCTGACAGGATTTTTCCACCGGAAGGGTCCCCACTCCGTGGTCTACCCCGAGGACCCCCGATTCCCGTTCAGCGTGGTAATCGACCGTCCGCCGAAATTAAACGGAAAAATTAAAAACGGAGATGTGGTACTCGTAACCCTGGAAGCTGATGGGGTTTCATCTTCTAGGGTTTACGGGCGCATTCTGGACGTTCTCGGCGATCCCAATCTTCCGGAAGTACAGACTCGAATGGTGGTTGAAAAGTACGGTTTGTCGTCAGCATTCAGCCCGGAAGCAGTCCGTGAGGCCGAGCAGGTTGACCCTGACCCCGGCTTTTCCGGTCGTGAAGATTTGCGAGAAATCCTGCACTACACCATCGACGGTGAAGATGCCAAGGATTTCGACGATGCCATCGGCGTTGTAAAACTGCGGCACGGCTACAGACTCTATGTTTCCATCGCCGATGTGGCCGCCTATGTCAAACCTGGCAGCACTCTCGACGCCGAGGCTTACACCCGCGGGACATCCATCTATTTTCCCGACGCCGTTCTGCCCATGCTGCCGGAGAATCTCAGCAACAACCTCTGCAGCCTGATGCCCGAAGTTGACCGGCTGGCCATGACTGCGGTACTCGATTTCGACCGCCAGGGGGTGCTGTTGAAAAAACGGTTCAGCAGATCCTTGATCCGCTCCAGTATGCGCTTTACCTATGCGACCGTAAAGCGGATCATTGTCGATGAGGATAAGGAGATACGGCGTCGTTTCAAAGATTTTCTTACCCCGCTGCAATGGGCCAAGGAACTTGGAGAGGCGCTGCAGCAGCAGAGGATGAAGAGGGGCAGCGTGGCGCTCACCATACCCGAACCGGACATCAAGCTCGATGCGGACGGCCGGATCGTGGCCATCAAGACCAAACAGAGAAGCTTCGCCAATCAGCTCATCGAGGAATTCATGCTGGCGGCCAATGAGGCGGTGGCAGAGACCTTTGTCGAACGTGGCGATGAGCTTCTTTTCCGTATCCACGAGCAGCCGGACTCCGAAAAAGTCAGGGAATTTACTTCCATCGCCCATGCATTCGGGCTTACGCCCACTGGAAGTGAACCAACCCCTCAATGGTACAATGATCTGGTGTCGCAGGTGCGGGATACCCCCAAGGAATTCATCCTCAATAGCCTGCTTCTCAGAACCCTGCAGCAGGCGCGTTACAGCACTGACAATGCGGGCCACTTCGGTCTGGGCACCCCTCACTACACCCACTTCACCTCACCGATACGGCGCTATCCGGATCTGATCGTGCACCGGCTTCTGGCCGCAATTCTACAGCCGGAACAAAAGCGCGCAAAAGGGCAGACTCCTGCTCCCTGTCGCTCTCTCAAAGAGGCTGGACTGCACCTGTCCGAAAGGGAGCGCAACGCTATTTCTGCCGAAAGAGAAATGGCAGAGCGGCTCAAATGCAGGTTCATGGAACCGCGCCTCGGAGAGCGGTTCAAGGCAATTATCTCGTCCATCTCCGACACCGTGTTCTATGTCGATCTGCTCGAGCAATTCATCAGTGGCGCCGTTCTCGTGAGCAGTCTGACTGATGATTACTACCTGCACGACTGGAAGCGACACCGACTGGTGGGTGACATCACCGGCAAGGTCTTGCAGGTCGGTGACAACATAGAGGTCGAACTCATTGAGGTGGATGTCATCAACCAGAAAATTTTCTTCACTCTCAACGACTGAGGCGATTTTCGCAACCACGAGGGGCACTCCTAAAACAACCTCAGCAAAGCACCCCAACCCGGCGTCCTCTCATCATCTTGGAATCGAAAGCCGCCGGTTGGTGGCGGAAATAAATAATGCAAAGTGCACGCCCTGCTTTTTGTTCCTTGACTTGGACCCAAATTTTGGCATATTTAGTCCAGTTATTGTCCGTGCTGACCCGTCTTTACGTCGTACATCACCCAGATACCGGGAGGAAGAATAATGGAACAAACCACCAGTTGGTTTATGGCAGTAATTTCAAATCCTTTTGCCAAAGGACTCGCACTTGGCCTTTTATTCTGCGTAATCATATATATCCGCGGCTTCATCAGGCGCAACGAACTGAGCAAGGAAGTCAACCGTCTGCGCTCACATCTGCACACCAAGCTGGAGATCGACTCCAGTGAGAACGAACGTCGCAAAACCGAGTTGGAGAAGCTCAAGCAGGAACGCGACAATCTGAGGATTACCGTGCAGTCGCTCAACCAGAAGCCCGGCCGCAAAGAGATACGTCAATACTTCATCTACCAGACGGCGCTGGATATCATGTTTGAAAAGGCACCGGGATTCGCCCCCGCCTGGCAGATTACCCTCAAAGAAGCAGAGGGACTGTTTGAGAAATCAGAGAAAGGTGTGGTTCCTCTACTCAAACGGTTGATGCCTTCAACGCCGGACAAGCAGGCGGAAGAATATGAGAAAATAAGCCGAATTTCGCTGGAGGACACGAGCCAGAAAAACTGACTCACTGTCGCTGAAATAGCTTTACCTTCAATCACCCAAGGGGTTGTCAGTGAATCTGGCAACCCCTTTTTCATTTTGACCGATGACCATGATCGATTCCACCACCATGCTCGCCAATCTGGCTGTTGTCCTGAAGCGCCCCAAATACGCTGAGAATATCGGGGCGGCAGCCCGTATGTGTTTCAATATGGGGATTTCCAGAATGATTCTCGTCAGAGATGAAAAACCGAATTATGAAGACATGGCTAAAATGGCCACCCATAAAGCGGTGCATCTGATTGACGGCATGGAGCGTCATACCAGCCTTGAAGATGCCCTGGCTCCCTTCAGTTTTGTGGTGGGCACCACTGCCAGGCTGGGCAGAAAAAGAACGCTGGAACGGCCGCCGCGGGACATAATCGAAGAGATCATCCCTCTTCTTGCCAGCAACAAGGTTGCTTTTCTTTTCGGTCCCGAGGATCGTGGACTGACCAACGACGACTTGAAATTCTGTCAGTATACGTCCTGCATACCGACAGCTCAATTTGCCTCGCTTAACCTGGCCCAGGCGGTGGCGATTCACTGTTACGAACTCTATTACGCCATAGTCGAAATGAGCAGGGAAGAGGCGGCTGAACCGGAGTATGCGTCGACCTTTCAACTGGAAGGAATGTACCGGCACGTGCAGGAAGCGCTATTGAAAATTGATTTTCTCGATGAGAAAAGTCAGCACTACTGGATGAAAAATATCAGGCAGTTTTTAGGGCGTGTAAGATTGTCGTCAAAGGAGGCCAATATAATAAGAGGCATATGTAGACAGTTTCTCTGGTATCAAACTACTCAACGAGATAATCAAAACAGGGAGTTCGATCCACCATGAGCACATCCATCTCTACCTCAATCCAGCAGTCCATAGCCGCTAACAAGTTTTACCCTCCCCGCATCAACCCGTCCCAGTCCTTGGACCGTCACTCCATTATTACAGACCAGGCCGGCACGGAAGAGTTCACCGGTCGGATCATCATCATAGAGGCCCAGGCTGGTCAGGGGAAGACGACGCTGGTCTACCAGTTTCTGGAACACGTAGACGCTCCCTATGTCTGGTATCAGGTCGGTACCGAAGACGGTGACCCCGTCGTCCTTCTGGGTGCCATGAATCTGGCGTTCTCAAAAAATTTCAACAATTTTTCCTCGCCCCAACTGGAAGCAATACTGGACAAAGGACAGGTGGGACCAATGGATCTGCAGGGCTGTGCCAATATTTTACTCAACGATATCGACGCAGCCCTTGATTCAGAAGTCTTTCTAGTGCTCGATGATCTTCATCTGATCGGCGAGGCGCAGCTCACTAACCAACTCCTCGACTACCTGATCGACACCTCACCGCCCAACCTGCATTACATCCTGATCAGCAGGCACCCGCTCAAGCTGGAGGCCAGGGCGATTCGTAAAAATCCTTCGGTGATCTACCTGGACAGCGACGACCTCGCCCTTGGATTGACAGATATCGAGTATTTGTACCACACCGTTTTCGGAGCAGAAATAGCTCGCAGCGAAGCCGAGCAGATTCTCGACATCACCAACGGCTGGATCATGGGAATCGTGCTCGCTTCCGGCCCCCTTGCCGGAGCCAGGAAATCGGTAAAACCGGAAAATGTCATTACCCGCAAACCAGACCTTTTCGGCAAAGGACTTGATAGCTTTATGCTCAACTTCTTCCAGGATGAGATTCTTACCCAGATTCCTGAAATATTTCATGAAACATTCATAAAACTCAGCTTCCTGGATGAAATCAACATCGATTTTGCCCACCGCCTGGTCGATATCGAACACCTGGATGTGCACCTCAGGAAAATCGCCGAGCAGAACTTTTTCGTCTACCATTTGGACGATTCATCGAAAATGTTCCGCTTCCACCATCTCTTTCAGGAATTCCTCCAGTCCAAGGGGCGGCAACTCTTGGCCCCGGAAGCGATTGGTGATATCTACCGCTTGGCTGCCGATTATTACCTCCAGCACAACCTGATCGAACGGGCCCTGAAATCGCTGAGACACGGCGAAGATTACCAGAGAATGGAACTGGTGTTGAAAGAGCATGGCCTCAGACTGATATCGGCCAATCGTACTGTCACGATTCTGGGAATTCTGCAGACGATCCCGGAGCAAACTTTACTTGATTGCGGCTGGTTGGGTTTTTTCCACGCGCTTTTGACCACCGATTTTCAACCCCAGACCACCCTGCCCTATTTTCAGGCCTGCATAGAGAAATTCATAGAAAACAATGAGCAGATCGGCGAACTCATGGCCCTGTCCCAGATCATCTATTTTCATTTTGTCATATCGGGACGCTACCGCGAGGGCTCCGAACTGCTTGGCCGGACCAGGATGCTTTTCGAGTCGATTCATAAGAAACTTCCCCGCGACATTTCCATCATGGTGTTGAGAAACCTGGCAGCCGGGTTCTGCTTTTTTGATGGCAAGATGGATCTTGCCCGCCATTACGCCCGGCGGGGGTGTGATCTGGCCGAGCGCATCGGCTCAAAAAATTTTCTGGCTGCATCGAGATTCATTCTCGGTTATATAGGCTTGCTCAGCGGTGACGGTAGAAGAGCAAGGATGGAGATCGAAAAATCCTACCCCTTGGTCAGCGACCCACTGGTCGGGATGAGCAACCGGTTGACCCTGCACGTCATGCAGCTCTGCGAGCTTTCCATGTTCGGCCGCTTTCAGGCGTTTTCTTACCACAAGGATCTGGTGCTCGAGGGCGTCGACCGCGAAGTAGTCAGGCAAACGGTCGCGGCGCCCTATCTCTACGTCTGGTCCGCCATTGGCCTGATCTCCACCGGCCAGCTGAACGCTGCATTGGATCTTATCGAACAGGGTATGTTTGTCTCCAAGACAGCGTCGAGCGAACACATGACCAGTCAGCTTCTGCAATGGCGAGCCTTGATCCATTCTCTGCAGGGAAATGAACAAAGTGCCATTGATGATATAGAGCTGTCCACCGAGATGCGCAGCAGAGCAGGAGGACCTTTCTTTACAGGCTACCACTTTGCCATCAAGGGTGCTGTCCTGGCTCTTCTTGGGCGCTACGATAACAGTCGGAGCTGTCTGGAGCAGGCGATGACCATTGGTGAGCAGATCCCCTCTCCCTATATCCAGGCCTGTGCGCTGGCCTATCTAAGCTACATCGAGCTAAAAAGTGACAATGTTGCTGCTCTGGAATCCCGCCTGCGCGGACTGCTTGAATTGATGAATGAATCTGGTTACGATTTTTTCTGGGGCTGGGAACCCACCACCATGCTTCTGTTGCTGTCCCGCGCGGTTAAATTGGGTATAGAGCCTGACTTCGCCACCCAGCTTGCCCGTCAAAGACTGCTCCACTCATTGGACGACAATGGCACTCCCCTGCCCATGTTGGTCATCAAGGTGTTGGGGACTTTTTCAATCAGCCTGGGTGGTGAAGAACTTTTCAGCCTCAAGGATTTCAGTACGCACCAGCGGGAACTGTTCGGCCTGCTTATTTCTTCACCAGATTTTCGCATCAGCCAGGACCATGTTCAGTTTGCCCTGTGGCCCGAGAGTCCGCCAGACAAAGCCAGTAAAACATTTTATACGCTGATCAGCAGGCTGAGGAAGGTACTGGCAGAGAAAATAGATGATCCCACCCGCTATATCTGCGTAGAAAAAAGCTACGTCCAACTGAATAATACCACCGTGGACGCGGCCCAATTTCTCACTCTGGCCCGGCAGGGCTTGAGTTTGGGAAAACGTGAATTGTGGTGGCAGGCAGGCAACGCTTTTTATAGCGCTCTCAGTTGTTGGAAGAGTTTTACCGATACCGATTATTTTCAGGGTGACCAGGCCACCGACTACATCGACGAAATTCACCATGCTTTGCGTAGTGTCTGCCTAACCTGGGCTACGACGCTGGCAAACTTGAAACGCTCGGACGAAGCTTTGGCACTGCTGGAGAAAACCGACAAACTGCTGCTTTCAGATGAGGAAAGGGTTGCCCTGCAGTATAAATTATATATGGAGAATAAAAATCCGCTCAAGGCCCGGAAGGTGCTCGACAATTACCGACAGGAGCTGCTGCGCCTGGGCTACAGTGAAGAGGAGGCAGATGTTATGAGGGATTCGCTGCTCAAATTCTAGAATGGACGAGGGGTCATTCAGAGCAGCGGTCCCAGCGGACATTTATCACAGAGAGGCTCCCGCTTTTTGCAGAACCGTTTGGCTGTCCTTACCAGCAAGGCGTGATACTGGTTGAACAGGGCGGCGTCATGATCGAGATTGTCCATGAATAGGTCCTGGATAAACTGATAATCGCACGATTCCGGGATAAGCCCGTGTCGGGAGAGAATTCTATGGGTGTAGGTATCGACAACAAAGATCGGGTGTCCACCGGCGTAGAGCAGTATGGAATCGGCCGTCTCGGGGCCGATGCCCTTGACCCGCAACAGAGTTTCTCTGGCGGAATACGGGTCTTCCGAAAAAAACAGTGAAAGATCCCCACCGTACTCCGCCTGCACCATCTCCAGAAGATTTTTTAATCGCCGGCTCTTGAGGTTGTAATAACCGGAGGATCGGATCAACTCGGCGAGCTGCCCTTCAGGCATGTGGAGCAGTGCATCATAACTGAGGAGATTGGCCCGTTTGAGGGAATCGAGAGATTTCTGGACATTTGTCCAGTTGGTGTTCTGGGTTAATACGGCACCGACAATAACCTCGAATGGGCTCTTTGCAGGCCACCAGTTCAGCGGTCCGAAATATTCATCGAGCCGGTGATAGATTTCGTGCAGCTGATCTGATGTAAACCCCATAGCGGACGTCTTTCTTCAATCGCCGAAACAGATGCCGATATCCCGCGCGGTTGAGATCTTATCACTGGTGAGATCCACTTTCTTTCTGGTCTTGATTGCCTCTTCTATGGGCACCGCTTTCATCTGGGACGAATCAAGGGCCACCATGTGACCAAAGGTTCCGGCCTCGACCAGCCTTACCGCCGCCGCTCCAAATCTCAGTGCCAGCAGCCGGTCGAAAGTGGTAGGTGAACCACCGCGCTGCAAATGGCCCAGGGTCAGCGAGCGGGTATCCTTGTCAGTCAGCTTTCTGATTTCAGTGGCCACCCATTCGCCGATACCTCCCAGGATCACCTCCTGGCGTCCCAGTTCCCCTTCTCCTTTGGAAATTATCTCTCCGCCTTTGGCTAGGGCACCTTCGGCAACAACCACTATAGAATAATGTTTCTCGCGCAGTTCATTGTCGGCTATCTTCTCACAGACGCTTTCGAGCTCAAAGGGTATTTCCGGAATCAGGATGACATCTGCGCCACCCGATATTCCCGAATAGAGAGCGATCCACCCCGAATCTCTGCCCATCACCTCAACCACCATGACCCGGTCATGAGATTTCGCCGTTGAATGCAGTTTATCAAGAGCTTCGGTGGCCGTGGAAACCGCTGTGTCAAAACCAAAGGTTCGATCGGTTGCCATCAGGTCGTTGTCGATGGTTTTCGGCACGCCGATAACCTTCATTCCCAGTTTAGAAAAACGATGGGCGATTTCCAGGCTGCCGTCCCCGCCAATGGCGATATGACAGTCGAACCCCATGCGCCTGTAATTTTTCATTATCTTATCACTGATATCAACCAGTGTGATTTCACCTGCAAGATTCTCTACAGGTCTGGCAAAGGGGCTGCCTTTGTTGGTCGACCCCAGGATAGTACCGCCAATTGCATAGATCTCCTGAACGTCTCGAGGAGTCAGTCTGACCATTTCATCTATGTCAAGAAATCCGGCGTAGCCGCTCCTGCTGCCGTATACCTCCCAGCCCTGTCGATAACATGCATGCACCACCGCATAAATTACCGCGTTAAGCCCGGGGGCATCCCCGCCGCCGGTTGATATCACGACTTTTTTCATCTTATTTCCCCAACGTGCACTATTATGATCACTCCCAACCTATGAGTATGACAAGAAATTTCAACTTAATATGATAATGATAACAATTTATCAATTCAAGCACCATCACTTATTAAACCCCGGAATAATTCAGTAATTGTTTGTCTTTATCTAAAATATCCAATAGCTTATTGCATGCCTAGAAACCATTTAATATTTTATTGAAATGTAGGGTTTGACTTCTCATAGGTGCGGGCTTATGATGTTGGCAAATACGAGAATACCCTATGCCGTGAGGGCATCTGAGGTACGAGAAACCCGTACTATTAAAATTAGAGGAGGTTTTACATGTCTCTAACCGTAACCGACCTGGCAGCGACAAAACTCAAAGAGTATCTCAGCCAGAATAATATTGATTCAGCCCTGCGCGTCGCCCTGATGCAGGGCGGCTGATCCGGTCCCTCCCTGGGATTGGCTCTGGATGAGCCGAAAGAAAACGACAAAGTCTACGACCAAAGCGAACTGACCTTTCTGGTAGAGGACAGTCTGCTGGAAACCTGTGGAGCTATCAATGTGGAATACATTGAGGCAGGACCACGCTCAGGTTTTGGCATATCTTCGACCAACCCCATCGGGGGAGGTGGATGTTCTTCAGGATCCTGCGGTTCAAACGGCTGCGGCTGATTCTGACACGTACCACTCGAGGTATTTTAAGAAGGTGGATTTACTCAGTAAATCCACCTTCTCTTTTTGTTAGCAAAGTCCTCTAACCCAACGAATGTCAAAAACTTGACACCCTTCTCGTTCGTCCTTATTCTCTAGTCTGATTAAAACTTTAGCAGTCATATTATTACTTCAGACATAGAGGCGTTATCATGCAATTCGATAAATTCACCCTGAAATCGCAGGAAGCGATTCAGAGTGCCCAACAGCTTGCCGAGAGCAGCGGCAACCAGGAGATCACCCCGGCCCACCTGACCAAAGCCATCCTGGAGCAGCCCGATGGCGTTGTTGTTCCTGCCTTGCAGAAAATGGGCATCGACCCCTCCAGGGTTTTGGCCCTGGTTAACGAACAGGTTCAGTCCCTGCCCAGGGTGTCCGGATCGGGAGCCACTCAGGTATACGTTTCTGCAGAATTGAAACGTCTTCTGGACAACTCGTTTTCGGTCGCTTCACAGATGCAGGATGAATACGTAAGCCAGGAGCACATATTTTTGGCCCTGCTAAAGGAGCGAAAGTTGTCTTTGGCTGATCAGCTCAGCAAAATGGGTATCTCTGAGCAGAACTTCTTACAGGCCCTGACTTCTATCCGCGGAAATCAGCGGGTCACCGACCCCTATCCGGAAGAAAAATATCAGGCCTTGGAAAAATACGGCAAAAACCTTACCGACATCGCCAAACAGGGAAAGCTCGATCCGGTTATCGGCCGCGACGAGGAGATTCGTCGAATCATCCAGGTGCTCTCCAGGCGAACCAAGAACAATCCCGTGCTGATCGGTGAGCCGGGTGTGGGCAAGACAGCCATCGTCGAAGGGCTTGCCCAGCGGATCGTCAATGGTGATATACCGGCAACCCTGAAAGACAGACAGGTCGTTACCCTCGATTTGGGCTCCCTGGTCGCAGGAGCCAAATATCGCGGGGAGTTTGAAGACCGTCTGAAAGCGGTTCTTAAAGAGATCGAAAAAAGAAGCGGGGAAATCATTTTATTTATCGATGAAATCCATACCCTTGTGGGTGCCGGTGCAGCCGAAGGTTCCATGGATGCCTCCAACATGCTGAAGCCGGCGCTGGCAAGAGGGGAACTGCATTGTGTCGGGGCCACCACGCTCGATGAGTACAGGAAATATATCGAGAAGGACAGCGCCCTGGAGAGGAGGTTTCAGCCGGTCCTCGTTCAGGAGCCCAGTGAAGAGGATTCTATCGCTATCCTGCGCGGTATCAAGGAGAAATACGAGCTCCACCACGGTGTCAGGATACAGGATACGGCCACCGTTGCCGCTGTGGTGCTCTCCAACCGCTACATTACTGACCGCTTCCTGCCCGACAAGGCAATCGACCTCATCGATGAAGCGGCCTCGAGGCTGCGCATTGAAATCGATTCGATGCCAACCGAGATTGACGAACTCGACCGCAAGCGGATCAAACTGGAAATTGAGCAGGAAGCATTGAAAAAAGAGCAGGATAAGGCCTCCAAGGATCGGCTTGAAGCCGTCCAGAAACGACTTGCCGATCTCGGCGACCAGCTCAACGGTATGAAGGCACAGTGGACACTGGAACGCGACACCATTGGCAGTATTCGCAAGATAAAAGAGGACATTGAAAAAGCTCAGGTAGAAGCGCAACAGGCAGAACGAATCGGCGATTTGAGCAAGGTAGCTGAGCTCCGTTATGGAACGATCGCGGCCCTGGAGCAACAGCTTGAAAAGGAAAACCTGAGGCTCCAGGAGATCCAGAGCCAGCATCATATGCTCAAGGAAGAGGTGAGCAGTGAAGATGTGGCAGCAGTAGTGGCCAAATGGACCTCAATCCCGGTGGACAAGCTGCTCGAAGGTGAAAAGGAAAAGCTTCTCCAAGCTGAGGCCATGTTACAAAAGCGTGTCGTCGGGCAGCAGGAGGCGATCGTCGCCGTGGCCAATGCCGTGCGCAGGGCCAGGGCTGGCCTTCAGGATCCCGACCGACCGCTTGGGTCTTTTATTTTCCTCGGTCCGACCGGAGTCGGAAAAACTGAGTTGGCCCGGTCTCTGGCCGATTTTCTGTTTGACAGTGAACAGGCCATGATCAGGATTGACATGTCCGAATTTATGGAGAAACACTCGGTAGCGCGCCTCATTGGTGCCCCTCCAGGCTATGTCGGCTATGAAGAAGGCGGCTACCTTACCGAAGCAGTCCGCCGTAGACCTTACTCTGTTATCCTGCTCGATGAAATCGAAAAGGCCCACAGCGACGTTTTTAACGTACTTCTTCAGGTCCTCGATGACGGCAGAATGACTGACGGCAAAGGCAGGACGGTTGACTTCAAGAATACCATACTGATTATGACCTCCAATCTGGGCAGTGATCTGATCATGAGAATGGCGGAAGAAAATGCCGATGCGGAAAGCATCAGGCGCCAGGTTGAGGAAATCCTTCATAACCAGTTCAAGCCTGAATTTCTCAACCGCATCGATGAAACCATCATTTTCAAATCACTCTCCCGGGAGGATATGTCGTCCATAGTCGCCATCCAGCTTCAACGGCTGGCTAAGCGTTTGGAAGATCAGAAGCTGAAGCTGCGGTTCAGCCAGAACGCCAAAAAGTACCTCGTTGCGGTTGGCTATGACCCGCTTTTTGGCGCCCGGCCCCTCAAGCGAGCCATCAGAAAGCATGTTGAAGATCCTCTGGCCATGGACCTTCTGGAGAACAAGTTCGCAGATGACGCGGTGATCCTTGTTGATGCCGACACCAATGGCATTGTCTTTACTGCCGCCAGTCCCGAGCCGGAAGTGGTAGAGGCAGAATTGGTCGACTAGCACGTTTCCCCTTTACCTTTTCCATCGTATATGGTTGCATGGTCTGCCAAAAGCGGCCATGCAGCCAGAAGGTGACTGATGTCAGATTCTCCGTATCAATGCCAGGTGCTGATGTCGCACATGATGCTGCCCACCAACGCCAATCCGTTTGGGCATATTCATGGCGGCGATATCATGAAATACATAGACGATGCAGCCGGTGTGGTGGCCATGAAGCACGCCCGTACCACCGTGGTTACCGCCTCAATCGATCGACTGGACTTTCACAGACCGGTGCATATCGGCAATCTGCTAATACTCAAGGCATCATTGAATGCCACTGGCAGGACATCAATGGAAATCGGGGTGCGGGTCGAAGCCGAAGATCTGATGACCGGCGTCGTCACCCACATCGCCTCCGCCTATCTCACCTTCGTCGCCCTGGATGAGGACAAT
>JAHEER010000229.1 GCA_024640625.1 Desulfobulbaceae bacterium | reverse complement strand
CCCAGGATTCCCAGGAATTCGCCGAAGCCGTGATCCCCAGGGCGCATACCCTCTTTGTCCCCAAGGTGCCACTTGCCAAGCATGACGGAGTGATAGCCGTTGTCGTTCAGCAGTTCCGCCAGTGTAATCTCATCATGGGGCAGACCCTGCGCCTTGTAGTCAGGAACCTCATCCTCACGCTCCTCGAAGTAATGTGAAGGATAGGGATCATTCTTCCGCCTGCTGGCAGCCCATTTCATAAATATTGCCGGTGCCGGGGTGGAGACAAAGCCGATCCTGCTGGGGTATCGACCGGTTAGCAATGCCGCTCTTGACGGCGCGCAGGTTGCGTTTGCGGCATAGCCATTGCTAAAACTCACCCCTTCGCGAGCGATAGAATCGATGTTCGGCGTGGGAACGCTGCCGTTGGCCACCCCACCCCCGCCGTAGGTCACATCATTGGCTCCCAGGTCATCCGCCAGAATCAGGATCACGTTGGGCGGTCGCTGCTGCGGGGATGTGTCAGCAGTTACGGGGCCTTTTTCCCAAACCACTTCCCGATTGGGGCCGATCGGATCGGTAATTTTTTGAATCACCCCGATATTTTCCAGAAGCATGTCCAGCATCGTGTCCTTCAATGCCGGGGCGCCAATAATTGCTATGACCCCAACAGCCAACAATCCAATTAGCCACTTTTGTTGTTTCATCTCCCTACCTCGAACCTCTTTTATCCGTCGCTGCAGGGGTTGCTGCACGGGTCACCTCCCCCGTGTCCTCCCATGAGTTTGCATAGATAACGATTTATTCCGCCTTCGCTGTTTGCATGCTTTTGAGTTTTCTCGACATCAAGGTGCTATCGATGAGGGCTGTTAGTGCCAGAAGAAAGAGGCCAAGTATCAATCGTAAATCACCCAGATAGAGTTTCGGCTCTATAGGAAATGCGATATTTTTATCGAGTGCCGCTGCTTTAAAATCATGCTTCCCTGAAAACGCAGGATTGGTGACAATCTCAAGAAATGTACGGCGACTGCGATAGCGAAATAAGGCATTCATATCCCACTGTTCAGCGCCTTCTATTCCCGCCAGGTCCATGGTCCTGAACACTGCTGGTCCCATTACGGCGGGGTGCGAGGCACGAGCGAGTAAGGCGGGAAACATATGCTCCATATACCTTGCCATCAATTGTTCGGCGTCTTCGCCGGGCTCTGCACCCTCAACCCGGGGAGGGTTTTCGTTATAATCGACATTGTTAACCATCAGGAACTGTCGGCCAGAGTCCTCTCTCCCAAACTGTTCAATCATTGCAATCTCTTCAGGGTCATTGCCGGCAGCCGTCAGTGCTGCGACGAATTCCTCGACCTCAATATCAGTTAAAGGCCCCTGCATATCCGTGTACCAGGCAAAAAAGGACAGGTAAATCAGCGCGGAGGTTAGCCAGATTCTTAATCGAGTTGACATAATATATTCCTATTTTTTAAAAAAGACGGCATCAAGACGCGACAACCCCTGCCAGACGGCTACGGATAATCTCTTCGGCGTCGGTCACGATGTTTTTGACCAAATCCTCACAGCTGGGAATGTCATTGATCAGGCCACCGCACATTCCCACCGTCACCATGCCGGCCTCAATATCACCGGTACTCCAGGCCTTATCCTGGGCGGCACCGGACACCAGGTGATGTACCTGGCCGAAGTCGCCACCGGCTGCCTCAACTTCGGCAACCTCATCCGCCACCGAATTACGGTAAACCCGAGCCGTGTTGTTGAAGCTGCGGAAGATCACGCGGGTCTGGTTTTCATCCATCTCTACCACTTTTTGCTTGATGTTCTCATGTACAGGCGCTTCCTGGGTCACCAGAAAGCGGGTGCCCATATTGATACCTTCACAACCCAGGGCCAGGGCTGCCACCAGACCTCTACCATCTGCGATGCCACCGGATGCGACCACAGGAATTTTGAGCGCCTGGGTTGCCGCGGGAAACAGTATCAGGCCGCCCACGTCCTGCTCGCCCGGGTGGCCTGCGCACTCAAAGCCATCGATGCTAACCACATCGACGCCGATACGTTCAGCCTTCAGGGCATGACGCACGGTCACGCATTTGTGAATCACTTTAATGCCCGCGGCCTTGAACCGTTCCATAAACGGCTCAGGGCTGCGGCCGGCTGTCTCCACGATTTTCACGCCGCTCTTGATGATCACGTCTACATAATCGTCGTAGTTGATCTCAGTCGCCACCACGCCCACGG
>JAHEER010000007.1 GCA_024640625.1 Desulfobulbaceae bacterium | reverse complement strand
AAATACCAGGCCGGAAATACCTTCACCGGACTTTACCCTGGACTGGTCGATTACCTCCGCGGTCAATCCTCGTGCAGCAACTATGCGCAGACAGCAAGCGGTTTCATCCAGGAGCATTACCGACAGGGAAGTGGCCCCAATCTCCTTCTGCAGGGCATCTCCGACCAGATTGCATATCTCCTCTTCACTGTCGGCCTGGAGCAGTCGGCTGCCCCATTTATACACAGGCAGCAGGGCCTGTAATCTGATTTCATCGACGTTTGGGGCCTGGACAGAGCTCTTCTTATTGTCCGAAAATCCTTTCACTTTCATACGTTCAGGGTATATTCTGAAATATATTTAATCAATCAAATATCACGGGATCTACTCCTGTTCCAGCCTCGATCTCAACTTCACGGTACCCATGAGCGAACCACGTGCCCCGCTCGCCGATCGCATGCGGCCAGATTCATTAGACAACTTTTACGGCCAGGAAAAGCTTGTCGGTGAAGGGCGCATACTCAGACAACTGCTTGCAGGAGATTCGCTTCCTTCTCTCATTTTGTGGGGACCACCTGGATCCGGCAAAACGAGTCTGGCCAAAATCATCTCCGCCACTACCGAAGCCGATTTCATTTTTTTCTCGGCGGTGCTTTCGGGCGTCAAAGAAGTACGCAAAATTGTCGAGCAGGCCCAGAATACGCAGACCGACAAAAAGCTCAAGACTATCCTCTTTGTCGATGAAATTCACCGCTTCAACAAGAGTCAGCAAGATGCTTTTCTGCCCCATGTTGAAAGCGGTTTGCTGACACTCATTGGCGCAACCACAGAAAACCCCTCTTTTCAAGTCATCGCCCCCCTGCTCTCCCGGTGTCGGGTTCTGGTGCTCGAAACCTTATCTTCTGAAACCCTTGAGCAGATTATCCTTAACGCCCTCGAGGATAGTAAGCATGGATTGGGATCTTATAACCTGCAGCTTGACGAACAGCCGCGCGCACTTCTTATTGAGGCGGCAGATGGTGACGCCCGCAGTTGTCTTAATATTCTTGAACTGGCTTCGAATTTGGCCAGGCAACGGTCTATTACACACAGCCAGGATCCGATAATTACTCTGGCAGACATCGAAGAAGCCAGCCAGAAAAGGACTCTGCGCTACGATAAAAGCGGTGAGGAACATTTCAATCTGATCTCAGCGTTGCATAAAAGCCTAAGGGACTCTGACCCGGATGGCTCGCTCTACTGGTTTTTTCGGATGATCGAGGGCGGTGAGGAGCCTCTCTATATTGCCCGCAGGCTCATCCGCTTTGCCTCAGAAGATATCGGCATCGCCGACCCCCAGGCTCTGATTCAGGCGGTGGCCGGCAGGGACGCCTATCACATGCTCGGTTCCCCAGAAGGAGAACTGGCCCTTGCTCAGGTCGTTGTCTATCTTTCCACGGCTCCGAAAAGCAACGCCCTTTACAAGGCCTCGAAGTCGGTGCGGGAATTGATAAGAACAACCGGGTCGCTCCCTGTCCCCCTGCATATTCGCAATGCCCCCACTCACCTGATGAAAGAACTCGGGTATGGCAAAGGCTACCTGTATGCCCATGACTCACCGGATGCGGTGGTCGATCAGGACCATCTCCCGGAAGACGTTGCCGGGAAGAGATTCTATCAGCCTGAAAACCGGGGCTACGAGGCTATTGTCAAAGACCGGCTTGACAAATGGCGGGAAATTTTACGGAAGAAAAAAAATGAAATATAGCTCGCTCGTCATCCTCAATCTTCTTTTCTGGCTGTGTTTCTGCTGCAGTGTATTCTCTGTTGCGGCAGCCGCTGAAGTAAAGTTTTCCATTCTCTACTCTGCCAACGTCAATGGTGAACTAGAACCCTGCGGCTGAGGCTCGGGACGTTTGGGCGGTCTGTCCCAAAAGGCGTACACTCTCGATAAGCTCTGGAAAAACACCGGTGGTCGAGTAATTACCGTCGATGCCGGCAATCTGTTGTTTCGCATGAGGGGCCGCTACGGCTTCGGAACTGCTGAGTACTTTACCGCACAAGCTGTTGCCGATATTTATGTATTACTTGGCTTCGATGCGGTGGGAATCGGCCCCACCGATCTTTCCGGAGGTCTCGGACTGGTCCTGGAAACCGCTGAGCAGGGTATCCCCTGGACCTCAGCGAACATATACGATCACCAGGATCGACGCCTATTCGCTCCGTTCCGCCTCAAGAAAATCGACGATCTCTCCATTGCCATTGTCGGTATTACCGATCCTGCAGCGATCGAGTCGAAGGATTTCGTTATAAAAGATGCAACTGCTGTGCTTGCTGATCTGCTCCCTGAGCTCGCCAAGTCCAGTGATCTCATTTTGGTGCTCGTCGCCATGCCGACCGCGGCTATCATGGAGTTGGTCAAGCAATTCCCCCAAGTTGATATCGTCATTGCAGGTGACACCTCGAAAGGCAACGTAGCGCCCTTTCTGACTGGACCCACTCTGGTGACACAAACAGGTAATCGGGGACGCTATCAGGGAGTTTTGTCGGTGGGCTGGAACGGCCAGCCCTGGAGCAAGGACACTGCACCCAGCCTCGTTGATCTGAGAAAGCGGCTCAAATCAAATAGCGCACAATTGCATCGATTGCATAATAGCCCCTTGGACGCCGCCTCCAAGAAGGATAAAATCGCTCAGTTGCAAGAGAGCCGCGCAGAGATAATAGAGCAGATCGAGCACCTTGAGAAGCAGCAGCGTTCAGGCACCGCTGCCAATGGCGTCAGCACCTATGAGAACCGCTTTCTTCCTCTGTCCCCACGCGGCAGAGCGGACCCGCAAATCGACTATATTATAAGGGAAGCAAAGAAACGAATGGCGGCCGGAGGCCGAAAATGAAACGGCCCGGTTCCAGGGAACCAGGCCGCGGGATCATCAAAAAATTGCGGGTCTGCCTAACAGCCGAAAGCCTCCTGCAGGTTGGGGACGGTCTGCTTTTTGCGGCTCATCATCCCGGCAATCCACATTGAGGCATTTTCCAGTTTGGAATTGAAGGCTTTCTCGATCAGGGCGGGATCATCAGACAAAACGACCAAATCGGTTCCTTCCTTTACCACGTCGGTGAGCATCAGCAGTACAGAGTGGCGCCCGTCGGCCTTTACCTCTTCCATGGCCTTCATCAGCTCATCACGTATGTCAGCAACCTGATCGATGGTAGCCAGTTCAAGCTGACCAACGCCAACTTTTTTGCCCTTCATATCAAAATCCTTGTAATCCCGGAAGAGCAGATCTTTGGCGGGCACACCGTCGACCGCTGATTTGGCCTTGAGCATGTCCATGAACAATGCATCGGTGTCGTCGATCCCGGCAACCACTTTCAACTCTGCTACAGCCGCTTTATCGTCGTCTGTGCAGGTGGGCGACTTGAAATTAACCGTATCACTTAGAATAGCGGAAAGCATGCCACCGGCGATATCCTTGGGGATTGCCACGCCAGCATCTTTGAACATCTTGTTGAGCACGGTACCGGTGCAGCCAACCGGTTCCGCCCGGAAGAGAATCGGGTTGTTGGTGGTCACATCACCGATTTTATGATGATCAACGATGGCAACAACATCGGCCTCGCTGAGATTTGCTGGTCCTTGAGCGATATCACTGAAATCAACGAGGGCGAGTTGTTTTCCGGCTGCGTCGGCGATAGCTTCCGGGGCGGCCAGACCGAAGCGCTCAAGCACAAGCTTGGACTCGGGGTTGAGTCCATCGGCTTCACTCTGCATACAAGCTTTAGCCTCAGTTCCTTGGGCGTTCAACAGAGCGGCATAGGCGATGGCAGAAGTTACAGAATCGGTATCCGGGCTCGAATGGCCAACTACGCATACAGTCATTTCACATCCTCCGATAATTTTTTATTTGGTTGAAGGCTTCAAAACAAAGTAATGAACCGACATTCACATTGCTGAAACAGTCGCTTAAAATAGTGTTTTCACTCCTGGCCGTCAAGTATAAAAGAATGGTGAACAGCCATTCATCGATTCCTACTAGCTCACCGTTTTCCACCTATTTAAGAGCTTGAATATCTAAGCCTTTTATTGAGCACGCGTCCATTTAATTCCAACGTGACTTCTGACCGACGACCCGGTATAGTGTGATGAAGCAGAGTTCTACTATTTCAAATATTTACCGACCTACACCCGATGGAAAATCACGACTTTGACAAACCTGGCGGTTCCGGATCCGCTATCCCATATATCGTTATCGCCCTTCTGACTCTGGTAATCATAATCCTTCTCTTCGTATTCTTTCTGGGGCCGGATTCCATTAATGGACTGAGGAACGCCATAGGCTTATCCTCAAAATCACAGCAGAGCAGCGAATTGGTAGATTCTTCCACGCCATCCGGTAACGGCGCCTCAGGAGGCCCAGGCTCCTTGGAACTCAATCAAAGCACATCCTTTGGTGAGGTCGGCGGACCTGAAACTCAAGGTGGCGTCTCCACCTCCGATCAACCGGGAGCGACTGAGTCGACCCGGATACCCGGTTCTTATCAAGACGCGGTAGACGCTTCGTCCTGTGCTGGGCTGGCGGACAATGTCGAAGCCTTCTTCAATAAGCTCGATACCAGGGATTATATCAAAAGTTTTCAACTCGACTCACCCAGTTCAGTATACTTTCCGGAACTCATCCAGAAATTGGTCGACAATCCGCCCATCGTCAGCGGCGAGACTGACGATCTGTTTACCATCCTGCAGAATACCGCCCACTTTTTCCGCATAATTGGCAAGAAAAACATTCTTGTGCTGAAGGGCATTCTCGACCGTGAGCAGGCGACTTTCGAGCAGATACTTTATGATTTTTTTACACTTACCGCTCAACCTGAGTGTCTGCAGAAACGCTTCAACCTCACCATCGGTCAGGAACCCATGTACGCATACGCCGGATTTTTCCTCAATACCATGGGCGGCAGGTTATATTTATTCCGCAGAGATTCCATGTCACGAATGGTGGTCAATTTTTACGCCATTTTGATCATCGAGCAGGCTAACGAAGAAGGAAGAAACAAGTACGGGATAGACATCAAAGATGCGATTGACAATCTGATCATTGAGATTGAATCGAGCAGAATAAAATTGCAGATGCGGGACTTCTACCTGGATACCCTCTATGATTTGAAGGTCAAATACCAGTCGAGGTGAAAAACTCATGCCTCCGCCAATGTTAAACGACGCCCTCTTCAATTTTATTGGTGCCACTCCCACACCTTTCCATGCCGTCGCTAACCTTGGCAGTATTCTCCAAAGTGCCGGCTTCACTATTCTTCACGAAAATCAGGAGTGGCAGATCGAACCGGAAGGTCGTTACGCCTTGGTCAGAAACGGCTCATTGATAGCCTTTACCACTGGTTCCGGTGATTTCCACAGAGAAGGGTTCAGACTGCTCGGAGCCCATACCGACAGCCCCAGTCTCCAGCTTAAACCACATCCGCGGGCACCCTCTTCACCTTATTTACAATTCAGTGTTGAAAAATATGGTGGTGCCCTGTTGAATACCTGGTTTGACCGTGAACTTTCTCTGGCCGGAAGGGTAACGGTTCTCGCCGACAGCGGTTTGGCCTGCTCCTGTCTCATCGATTTTCAGGAACCGGTTCTCTATGTTCCGAGTCTCGCCATACACCTTGACCGGAAGGCCAACGAAGGGCGTGAAATAAATGTCCAGAACGATCTCAGCCCGGTACTTGCGCAAAGCGTCTCATCGGAAGAGCAATGGCATGCCCTGCTGCTCGAACGTATCAACACCCTCAACGAAGACCTCACGGCCCGCTCTGTGCTGGGCTATGATCTGTTCTGCTACGACTGCTCCCCTCCTCGATTTTTCGGCTTGGACAAAAAATTCATCTGCGGGCCCCGGCTCGATAATTTGCTGAGCTGCTTCATCGGCCTACAAGCTCTTCTCGATAAGGACAACACGGCCAACTGCATGCTCATCTTTACCAACCACGAAGAAATCGGCTCCACCAGCAGCAGCGGCGCCCTGAGCAATTTCGCTGTTTCAGTTCTCTCCAGAATATGTGGAAGTCTGGAAAATCATGCCATTTCAATGAATCGCTCGTTTTTTATTTCACTTGATAACGCCCACGCCAGTCACCCCAACTACATCGACAAGGCCGACACCGATCATCAAGTGATTCTGAATCATGGTCCTGTTATAAAAATCAACAGCTCACAGCGTTACTGCTCCAATTCAAGAAGCGGGGCAATTTTCAGACTGCTCTGTAGAGAGGCCGGTGTGTCACCCCAAAATTTTATAATGCGTAGCGATATGGCATGCGGCTCGACAATTGGTCCGCTTACCAGTGCCGAACTCGGGGTCGAAGGAGTCGACGTTGGGGTTCCGACCTGGGCCATGCACTCCATTCGGGAGGTAACCGGCGCCATGGATCCGGAGCTTCTCTATCAAGTTTCTCATCATTTTTTTAACAGAGACGACTTAGTTGTAATATCAGACATTTAGACCTTTTTGTGACACATTGTAGCAATTGACTTTCCATTGCTATTACGGTACCCAAACAGAAGGCTGAATTTGCTCAATTCTCTTTTTCCCGGAGCTGCTTTGCTGTCAGATTCACAGTCCCCATGGTTGTACCCAATACAGCGTCCATCTGAGCGGACAGAGGTACCATTACTCTTTTTCTCCGCTTGTGGTCTTATAGACTTGTAAACCGACAATTCTCAACCAAGGAGGAACCATGAAAAGAGCTTTTGTTTTCGGGCTGATCGGTTTTGCCGGGTGCGCTCTGCTGGCCTTTAATGCCTCGGGGGCTGGAGGGCCGAAACCGGAACCGCCGGCCAAAGCGACGACCATTGCAGAACTGGCAGAACGTTTCGATTCCAGCAGGTGCGCGGACTGTCACGAGGAGATTTACGACGAATGGGAAAATTCTCTGCACGCCCGCTCGATTCTCGGCAGTCCCCGTACGGCTCCAACCATCATCACCGCCATTGAAAAAGGACTCAAGCTGTTCCCCTACTCAGGCGTAAAATCGGATGATGATATCACCGTCGAACATCTGATGATATGTACGAAATGTCATCTGCCGCAACTCGACGAAGCCACCGACGACGTCGCTCGAGAGATCGTGGCGACAATCCGGGGTTGGCAGCAGGCTTACAGGGACGGTGACGACGATAAGGCTGAAGAACTCGAGGAAACCATCGAAAGCCTCAACATTGGCTGTATGGTCTGTCACAACAAGGTGGCCTTCATTCACAAATGGGCGGACGGTTACCCCCAACCCGACACGGTATATGGTGGTCAGGAAGGTGACCACGAAGACGAAGAATACGCCCTCATGGCGGAAGCTCCCGCACTTGGAGAATCGATCTTCTGCGGTCAGTGTCACGGGCAGGGTCCCAATTTCGAGCTGGAACACCCCTCCCAGTGCGCGACTGCCTACGGCAGCTACCTGTTCGCTTATGTCGCCCATGGCGGCAGCGAATCCTGTCAGGAGTGCCATATGGAGAAATCGGAACTGGGGCACAATATGCAGTCCTACCGTGACGAGGCCATGATCGAAATGGCTCTTGACGTCAAGGTCGAATCCCAGTCACTTTTCTGGCGCAAGAACAAGGCCGATGGCGTCGTCCCCATTGGTGTCATCGATGTTTCGATGTACAACAAAACGGGGCATGCCATTCCAGACGGCTGACCGACTCCCAATAGGCTGGTCCTGGATGTGACCGCTGAAACAAGTGATGAAACCGTAGTTTACAATGAACAACGTATCTATATGCCATTTCCTGGAAGATTTGGCAGGGGTAAGGAAATGGGCCGCGGTCCGTACGAAAAGAGCGGCATTCTGCGTGAAACGAGCCTGGCTCCGCTGAAGACTACCCATGAAACATTCGAAATAGCCTACCCTTTCGAAGATGTTGAAAAGGATGGGAAAACCAGGCGTGAACTTGTCAATGATGAACTGAAGGTGACTGTGACTTTGTATTACGTTCCCTTTGGTGAGTTTGATGGTAACGAAGTCGTCTTTTTCGAAGACGAGAAAACCATCGATCTTAAAACAGAATGGATCTGGAGGTAAGAAGTCAACTCCCGGTCATTATGCAAAAAGCCCGCATGATCAGTTCTCTGCGGGCTTTTTGTTTTAACTAGATAGCAGCCGCTCCATAAATTTGTTGGAAAATAGAGCGCAATCAATTAAAGTAGTTCATTGTTTTATTATTTAGTATATTGTTTAATCTCTGGCCGATACCACCTAAACTATACACCTGAATAAAAAGGAGACGAGAAGATGAAAGTGAAATCCATCATCAAATTTATTCCAGTTGCCGTTATGCTAGCCTTCCTGGCAGCAGGTTGCGCCAGGGACACTGACTCAAGTGTTCAAGCCCCGGCAGCAAAAACAATGGAAAAGAAAACCGAGGCCGATGTTTACACAGGCCCTATTGTCGGCAAATCGAACAAAGCAAAAACCATTTCTATCACGGTTGGTAAAGGAGCCGAAGCTCAAACCATGATGGTGAAGTTCGATGACCAGACCGAAGGTGTCGAATTCGCCAAAAAGGGAGAGGCGGCAATAATTAATTGGGAGCAGCGGGGCGATGATAAATTTGCCACCGTTATCAAACCCAAACTCGCTAAATTGCCCGAAGGTGTTACCGAAATCAAGGTTGACGAATTATACCAGCTTCTCGAAGACCAGGTACCCATGACCCTCGTCGATGCCCGTCCCGCTTTACGTTATAATCAGGGGCACCTGCCCACCGCCATATCTATTCCTGTGCCATTGTTGAAAGAGAAGAAGGCAGAGGTTCTGCCCGAAGATAAAGACAAACTGCTGATCTTCTACTGCGGCGGTTATACCTGAGGCATGTCAACTTCAAACGCCGGTCTGGCGAAAAAACTAGGGTACACCAACGTAAGAGTATTTCTCGCAGGAGAGCCTGCCTGGAGCGAAGAGGGATATCCCGTGTATGCCTCCAAGGGTTTTGTAGAAAAAGGCAACATCGTCCTTATCGATTTGCGTAAAGGCGACGCCCCAGTCAAGGGGCGAATACCGCGTTCGGTGCAGATCCATTACGAGCAACTCGAAGAAAGGATGGATGACATCCCGCGCAATGCCCCAGTCGTCCTCTATAGCGACAATATGGGGGAAGCCCAGGACGCCTATGAGGATATGAAAGAAGAGGGCTTCAAAACGGTGGCTCTGGTCAAAGGCAACTATCAGGGCTGGGTAGAATCCGGTGGAGCTATAGAGACAGGGCCGATCTACTCGAACGAGATAAAATGGGTGCGCAAACTTGGCAAAGGTGAAGTATCCGTGGCCGAGTTCAAAAAAGCTGTCATGGGTGATCTTCCCGATACCTTCGTGATCGATGCCCGAACTCCCGAAGAGATCAAGGAACTCGGAATTTTCACCAATACGGCCAATATACCGCTCGACGAAATACCCAAGCGGATGAACGAGATTCCCAAAGACAAGCGAATATTTATTCACTGTTCCACTGGCGCCCGGGCCGATCTCGCCTATCGTGAATTGATCAAAAACGATTACGACGTCAAATTTCTGCTGCTCAATATCAGCGATCCCGAATGTGATTGCCCGATCATCATGCCTGAATAGCCAGCAGCGAAGCAGTATCGACCTGAAGGGAACCACCGGCATCATCCGGCGGTTCCCTTTTTTCGTGTTCCAGTGTAATTTTCCCTCCTGTGCAATAAAACATGAATTAAATTCAGCTATCGGGCTACTCATGAGCAATGACGACCAGAAGATCATCTATTCGATGATCAAGGTAAGCAAAAGTTATAATAACAGGCCTGTTCTCAAAAACATTTCCCTCTCCTATTTTTACGGCGCCAAAATAGGCGTACTGGGCTTGAACGGATCAGGGAAATCGACCCTTCTGCGCATCCTGGCAGGCCTGGACACTGAAATTGACGGCAGAACCGTACTCGCCCCCGGCTATACCATCGATTACCTTGAGCAGGAACCGCAGCTCGACCCCGACAAGACCGTCAAAGAGATTGTTGAGGAAGGGGTCGAAGATACCTTGGGGTTGATTGCTCAATTCAACACTATCAACGAGCAATTCGCCGAACCGATGAGCGATGAGGAAATGCAGGCACTCATCGAACAACAGGCCGAGGTACAGGAGAAACTCGATGTACTGTCGGCCTGGGATATTGACAGCCGGTTGGAAATGGCCATGGATGCCCTTCGCTGTCCGCCCTCTGACACCAAATGCGGAGTCCTCTCCGGCGGCGAGAAGCGGCGGGTAGCCCTGTGTCGGATTCTGCTTAAAAAACCCGATATACTTCTCCTGGACGAGCCCACCAATCACCTGGACGCCGAGACGGTGGCCTGGCTTGAGAGACATCTGCAGGACTACAGCGGCACGGTGATCGCTGTTACCCATGACCGCTATTTTCTCGACAACGTCGCCGGCTGGATTCTGGAACTTGATCGCGGCGCGGGTATCCCCTGGAAAGGGAATTACTCTTCCTGGCTGGAACAGAAACAGAAACGACTGGCCGTTGAAGAAAAGCAGCAGAGCGAACGGCAAAAAACGCTACAGCGGGAACTTGAATGGATACGCATGTCCCCCAAGGGCCGACGCTCGAAATCCAAGGCCCGTATCAACTCTTACCAGGAACTTCTTGATTCGGGGACCTCCGAAAAAGTAAAGGACCTGGAAATCTATATACCCCCGGGCCCACGATTGGGCAAAAAGGTGATCGAGGCGCATAACGTTAAAAAATGTTTTGGTGACCGGGTCCTGTTTGAAAACATGGAGTTTACCCTCCCGGCCGGCGGCATTGTCGGGGTCATAGGTCCCAATGGCGCCGGTAAATCAACGCTGTTCAACATGATCACCGGACTACTCGAACCCGATGAAGGGACCATCAGTCTCGGTGATTCAGTGAAACTTTCTTATGTTGATCAGAATCGGGAAACCCTGGCTCAGGAAAAAACAATTTTCGAGGCCATCTCCGAGGGGCAGGACACCATCTGGCTTGGTACCCGGGAAGTGAACAGCAGGGCCTATGTGGCCAGGTTCAATTTTTCCGGCTCCGACCAGCAGCAAAAAATATCACAGATTTCCGGCGGCCAGAGAAACCGAGTTCATCTGGCCAAAATGCTCAAAGAGGGGGGAAATGTCCTCTTACTCGACGAGCCCACCAACGATCTCGATGTCAATACCCTCAGGGCGCTTGAGGAGGCACTGGAAAATTATTTGGGCTGCGTGGTGGTCATCAGCCATGACCGCTGGTTTCTCGACCGGATAGCCACCCATATACTGGCCTTCGAAGGAGACTCTCAGACCGTGTGGTTCGAGGGCAACTACTCCGATTATGAAAAGGACAGGAGAAAGAGGCTTGGGGCGGCGGCCGATCAGCCTCAGCGCATCAAATACCGGCAGCTGACCAGGTAAGTCAACCCTCAATGGGCCCCCTACCTAGCTGGTCGATTGATATAATCCCCTCCCTGACCATTGTCACTCTGTTTCCCCGGTAAGTGAGGATGGTGGATGGCGGCAGCCGCTGAAGATCTCCGTCATCAACGATAAGATCTATTGAGGAGGCGAAGCTGCGATCAATCTCAGCCGCCGATCTAGCCGGTTGTTCGCCGCTGATATTGGCGCTGGTGGCGGTGATCACCCCGCCCGCCCGGCGGCAGATTTCAGTCGCCACCCGATTGGAAGAAATCCTCACACCGATAGTACCGGTACCGGCAGTCAGCAGCTCAGGCAACGTTTTCTGTGCCTTGAAAATCAGGGTCAGGGGCCCAGGCCAGAAGCGCTGCATCAGCGGCCGATATGCCTCGGGAATTTCACTGATTAGATAAGACAACCGGTCATATCCGTCAATCAGTACAAGAACCGGTTTGCTGGAAGGACGTTTTTTTATCTTATACAGCCGCTCAAGGCTGCGGCTATTGAATGGATCAACCGCCAGTCCATAGGACGTTTCGGTGGGAATTGCCGCAACCCCCCCGGAACCGATTACAGCAGCAGCGATACCGCTGTAATCGGTTTGGTCTGAGACTATTATCTTACAACGCGATGTTTCTCGCCTTGTCATTTACTTCCTGGACCATTTTCTCTCTAAAACTGACGAGTTTTTTGGCAATTCCCCTGTCTTCAAGAGCTAAAATACGGCAGGCGAGAACGGCTGCATTTCTGGCCCCGGCCTTGCCAATGCCCATGGTCGCCACGGGAATCCCGGGAGGCATCTGCACGGTCGCCAGCAAGGAATCCATGCCACCAAGAGGAGAGGCATCGAGGGGCACGCCAATGACCGGAAGATCAGTATGGGAGGCAATTACTCCAGCCAGGTGAGCCGCCATCCCTGCACCTGCAATGATAATTTTCACGCCCCGTTCAGCCGCACTGCTGGTATATTCCATAACCCTTGCCGGAGTGCGATGGGCCGAAGCCACGGTCATTTCACATTCGACCCCCATATCCTTGAGAAAATCGGCCGCCGCCCTCATCACCGGCAGGTCGGAATCGCTGCCCATCAGGATACCCACTTGTGGTTTTTTCTCAACCGCATCCCGGCGGTTGAGCGCTTTGGCTCCTATGTCGGTGCGAAAAAAGCAGCCAGTCCACTTTATCTCATCAACACCCATATAGGCTCTCGAGATTGCCGTTTGTAAATCTTTTCCGACTGCGGTTACGCCCAACACTCTGCCCCCGGCGGTCACCAAACGACGATTTTCAATGGCGGTGCCAGCGTGGAACACCTCAACTCCTGTTATTGCATTGGCCTTGCTTATCCCCCGAATCATCTTGCCCGTCTCATAAGACCCTGGGTAACCGCCCGACGACATCACCACGCAGACGGTGGGGCGCGGATCGATTTTCATATCGATGGTGTCAAGCTTCCCATCGATGGCCGCCTCGAAAATGTCAACCACGTCGCTTTTCAACCTCATCAGCAGCGGTTGCGCCTCAGGATCACCAAATCGGCAATTGAACTCGAGTACGTTTATCTTGTCCCCGCTGATCATCAACCCGGCATAAAGCATCCCCTTGTAAGGTCTGCCCTCAGCAGCCATTCCTCTAACCGTTTGCAGCATCACCTTTTCCATCACATATTCCGAGATTTGATCAGTGACCACGGGTGCCGGGCTGTAAGCCCCCATGCCGCCGGTGTTGGGTCCCTGATCATTGTCGAAAATGGGCTTGTGATCCTGTGAGGTGGGCAGAGGCAGAACACTTTTTCCGTCCGTAAAAGCAATGAACGAGGCCTCTTCACCTATCAAACACTCTTCAATTACGACCCGCTTGCCGGCCTCGCCAAACACTTTATCGATCATGATCTGATCTACGGCTGTCTTGGCCTCCTCCACGGTGGCAGAAACAATGACTCCTTTCCCGGCTGCCAGACCGTCCGCTTTGACAACTATCGGTGCGCCGCATTTGTCGATGTACTTTTTGGCCTTTTTAGGATCCTTGAAAACTTTGAATTTAGCAGTAGGGATATCGTACTTGTCCAGAAATTCCTTGGTAAAGACTTTGCTGCCCTCGAGAATCGCCGCCTTCTGGGTTGGTCCGAATATACGAAGTCCTTTCTTTTCGAAATGGTCAACGATTCCCTCCACCAGTGATGCCTCAGGTCCGACTACGGTCAGGTCAATACCGTTTTTAACCCCGAATGCTGCCAGTTTCTTCACATCGGTAGCTGATATATCGACACACTCAGCAAGCTTTTTGATCCCCGCATTTCCCGGGGCACAATAGATTTTGTCAACCTTTTTGCTCTGCTTGATTTTCCATACCAGAGAATGCTCCCTTCCACCTGATCCTACCACCAGTACCTTCATGGGACCCCCTTCTTTTCTGAGTAAATAATTAAAGAGTTTTTGTTAAAATACCGGATACTTAACATATTGGAAAAATAATCTTCGAGGAAAGATTATCGGCAGACTTGCAGTCTAATAAGTTTATCCAAAATAGTCAGTCTAAATTACTTGTGAGGACTCTAATTCAGTTCATTTTCCAATTGACAAATAAATTTTCAACGGGTAGATGAATGAATAGTCATTCACTTCTTATATCTCAGACACACCTCCGTTATGAAATCGGTAGACAAGCACAACAAAATAATCGTATCCGCTACTAAAGTTTTCGCCAAGAAGGGCTTCTTCAACGCCAGAATATCCGACATCGCCAAAGAAGCAAAAGTTGCGGATGGAACGATCTACCTCTACTTCAACAACAAGTTCGACATTCTCATTTCGGTACTGGAAGAAGAGATCGGCAAAATCATCGATCAGATCGAGAAGGCTATCGAGCAGGAGACCGATCCGGTGAAAATGATGACCATTTTCATAGAAAAGCACCTTTCGGCCATGAAGCAGAATAAAAACCTGGCTGAAGTCATACACATTGAACTGCGGCAGAGCGATCGACTGGTCAAGGAATACAGGAACACATCGTTCAAACAGTATATCGATGTGATTTCGACAATTATCAAAAAAGGTCAGGAGGCGGGAATCTACCGAACGGACATCCTTCCCGATATTGCCAAGCGAGCCTTCTTTGGCGCCCTGGATGAGGTGTCCAGGATCTGGACTACCCCAGGAAATGTTAAGTACACGGTGGAGGAAACCTCAGAACAGATTATCGCCCTCTTTCTATCCGGCATGCAGACAACGACCTGAGAATTGAGCAGCAAAGTTCAGGATACGTCTGAGGCGCTGATGCCCATTACCTCGAATTCTCTTTTTCCACCTGGTGTCTGAGCCAGAACCTCGTCCCCCACTTCCTTGCCGATCAAACTCTTTCCGAGAGGAGAAAGTACGGATATTGAGCCGTTTTTCACGTCCGACTCTTCGGGGCCCAGCAGTTGGTAGGTAATCTCCTCGTCGGTATCGAGGTCCAACAGACTGACTACCGTGCCAAACACCACACGCTCACTGCTGACTTTGGTGCAATCGATCACCTCAGCCCTACTTAGTTTATCTTTCAATTCGAGGATACGCCCTTCGATAAGCCCCTGTCTCTCTTTGGCGGCATGATATTCGGCATTCTCCTTCAAGTCGCCGTGTCCTCGGGCTACTTCGATAGCCTTCATTACCTCTATCCTGTCTTTTCGTTCTAGCCGGCCCAATTCATCCCTTAATTTTTGGTGGCCGGTTCGAGACATGGGAATACGTATAACCATACATTCTCCTGAAAAAAAAAGTCCTGCAACAGGGAAACGACTCTATTGCAGGCTTACGAATATATTACTTTACCAGCGGTAGACTAGGGAAATATAACCTTTGAGATTATCATAGTCATCCGAAACAAGCGTCGAGAAGGTTCCTTTTACTAAAAATGGTTGACTGATTTCAAGTATAATATTTGCCTCGAATTCGTGCACAAGATTATCTTCTACTTCATACCCAAGCGCATACATAGCCGAGAACGAACTGGTGCCGCTCTGCAGTCTTCCCATGGGCCAGAGTTCCAATTTATAAAGAGCTGCCACTCTATTCTTCCAGTAATTTCCGGGACTCCAATAGCTCAGACCAGCACCATCGTCGTCGGAATCTGCCGCAGTTGCTGAGAGGTTATCTATTTTGTTCTGCAGCTGAAGATAACTGTAGGTAAAATCCAAAGAACTGCGCTCTCCGAACCAGCGGTACGCAGCCCATAACTTGTAACTCTCACCTTCATTACTGTCGTTATAATCATAAAAACCCAGGTCAAACCCAAAGAACAGGCCAAACAGATAATCGAGATTGAGACCTACCCGAACTTCTTTTCGGTAAATATTGTCTTCCAGCGATTCTATCGTATCGTCGACGGGATTCTGTGTTACCGCACCAAAAAGCTCCACCCGCTGTTCCAGTCTGCTTTTAATCTGCACGTCATAGATCAGGAAGCTGCTGGCATCGGTATCGAAATCCTCAAAACCCAGTTTGAGCGCCCCCTCGAGGTTTTCTCCAAACTGGATAGCGTAATTTCCCAGCAGGTAGTTGCTCTTGGCAAGGGTGGAGGAAAAACTGTTGCCGTACTCGTTGCGCCCAAACCGGAATCCTATCTCTTGAGAAAGGGTAGGTTTGATCTCGAGTCCAACTCCGAGGTATTTCTGGGTGATGTTTTTGAAGCCGCCTCTCCCCTCCTCTTCATTATAAAAACCTTCAAGAGCCAAAAAAGGTTGCTGCCGGCGAATGGACTTTTCTGCTGCTTTGGAAAGCTCAGGGTAGAAAAGGTCTTTTTCCTTTATGGTTGCCAGCAGTTCCGTCTCTTCCTTGTCTCTTCCGAGTCGGCCGTATACAGTTGCCAGATCGGGATAAGCCGGTTCAATCAACTCATCATCTTCTTCGAAGAGCTTCTGGTAATTAATCTCAGCCTGATAAAATTCGCGGGCCTTCAACGATGATTTGGCGGTCATCTCCTTGTCGACGATGCTTCCCCACCGATAGTAGTTGTAGTACTCGGAGCTGAGCTGATTTATTTCGTTGTTGAGGCTGGCCGCTATAAAATCAGTCGACATCAGCAGATCGATGAATTCCTGCTCAGATAGTTCAAAAATATCTTTTTCAAAAACATAATCCGAAACCTGTCCACCTAGTTCGGGACGATCCTGCAGTAGATCGATAAGCCGGTCTATATCGCGTTTAAGTTCGGTATCGAGCAGACCATACACATCGAGCGCTTCCTCCCACTTGTCTTCCGACCACAGGGCACGGGCCCACATGAGTTTGGCCTCAGGATAATCCATGGCATCGATCGTCGAATGTATGGAGTTCTTCCGTCCCGTCTCGTCTGCGGATACTGAATAGAGAGAAAAAATAGAGCCCGGCTGCCCAAGCATATTCTCAAGGCGCAGCACCTGGTCTCGGAAATGAACTTCACCACCATACTCATTGACAAGGGAGCGATAAGTCTCAAGCGCCATGCGGTAATCCTTTGCCAATTTGGCACTTTGAGCGAGCAGTACCTTGGCTCGTAAAGATCGAGGAAATTGTCTGCTGAGCATATCGGAGAGGATCTGAGCCTCGCGGAAGCGTTGCAACCTCGCAAGCGACTCGGTCAAAGCTAACCCTTCCAGGTAAGAAAGAGCAGTGAGATCCGCCGGGCCAAACAGTGCGGTCTTTTTATTTTTGTCATGCAGAATGACGCGGCGCAGGCTGTCGAGTCTTTCTTCTCCCTTGAATTTGGGTTGAAAACGCTTAATAAGGGTGAGAGCCTCATCGTAGCGGTTGGTGAGCAGGTAATGGCCGGCGGCAAAAATCAGGATCTCAATATCCTGGCCAACAATCTGATTTGCTTTCAATTGGGTATTGAGATGCGTCAGCGCCCTATGATGCACTCCGACTTTTCCCTGCTTTTGATCGAGCAGCAGGTCCAGGTGAACCAGCATGCTTTTCTGCGTGAGTTCAAGAACGATCTTAGATGATTGCAATTGTTTCTCCAGCGCCTCCAACCATCTTAGCGCCATGACGGTATCGCTTCTCAGTAAATGATGATGGACCAGCAACAGGTAGCCGTATCCATTGGTTGGGTAGGCGGCTGCGTAGACTCTGAGAATCTGTTCGGCGACAAACGGGCGGTTACTTTTCAGATAGGCGTTCGCCAGCTCCTCTGAGAACCTCGCTGCCTGTTCCGCCTCGATTTTGAGGACGACCACTTGCCGATACAGATCGTGAGCCTCGACTAGCAGGCCATTGCGCAACAGCCCGGCAAAGAGGCTCTCCTGAGTCGCCGTCACCTGCACGGTGCTTTTGGGATTCGTGCCGGTAGAAAACCTTCTCATCTCATCGACCAGGCCGAGCCTGCCGGCAAGATCGACAGCCTTGACCCTTACCTTCTCATCCGCGGGGTTGATCTGCAAATACTCTTCATAGCTTTGCAAACGCTCAAGATCGAGTCCGCTTCCCTCTTGACAGCGGGCCCGCAGGAGAACATAATCGCCGTTAGCCTGATGATGTTCCCGGGCGTTGTCCAGAAAGGTTAGACAGTCGCTGTACTTCTTATTTTTCATAAACAGGTCCGAGAGCTGGGCCACCACTGCAAAGTCCTCGGGTTCGTGGATGTTGATTATCTGCAGAACCTCGATGAGATCTTCCTCCTTCTCCCGTCCCATTTGTTCGAGCATGTCAGCCATGGCCCGGTAAATGCCGATTCGATCTGGCGTCAACCTGGCAAGATCTCTCCACAACATCCAAACACCGTCATTCTCCACAATGGCCAGCAGATCGTTGGCTAAAATCAGCTGCAGGGTAGCAATTTCGGAGGAAACATCAGTCCCGTTCGGAAATTCTTTTCGGTACTGTTCGAAAAATTGCAGGGCCCTGTCAGTCCTGCCCAGACTGAAGAGATAGATACGGGCAACCGCCAGCAGATACTCTTCTCTCTGCACCTGTTTCTCGAGCAGGAAAAGCATGTGTGGAAGAGCCTTACGGACCTCTCCCTGTTCATTATAGGAATCTACAAGCTTGATTCTTTCATCGTGGTCTTCTGGTTCTATCTGCAGGTAAAGCTCCCGCTGCTCGGCTGCCGCCGGACCGTTGCCGGATTTGTCGAAAACGTCTGCCGCTTCTAAGCGGACGGCAGGCTCCACCTGATATGTTTCCACCAGTTCTAAATAATAGTGCGCTGCTTGCGGATATTCGTTCTGCCGGGCATAATGACGACCAAGCTCCTGGATAAATTCCTGTCCCAGCACCCCCCTCTGATAAAGCTGTTCCATTAATGGAATGGCCAATTCCCCTTTACCCTGTTCGGTGAAAGAAGCTATCAAACCCAGCAGGGCATCCTGCGACGCCGGCCCGCCGGGATCCAGGGCAAGCGCTCGACCAAAAAATCTTGCTGCGAGGTCGGTCTTTCCCAATGCCAGGGCGACCTCGCCTCCACTTGCCAAATAATCAATTCTTTCCGGGGATGCCTCCACCAGGCTTTCAAGAATAACCAAAGCCTGGCCATAGTCCTCAATCTCGATGTAGCTGTTGCTGAGCTCCCATTTTACTTCCTCGATGTACGGCTTCTCTTCGAGCACTTCATGATATTTGTCGATGGCCTGTGCGAATTTCTGCTGCTGAACAAGCGTTCGGGCCTCATCCCACCTTTTTTTCCAGGATGGGTCTTCAGCTTCCTGATTAACGATGGTAACGGATTTTTCCGGCGTCGGAGGAGCAGCGTGGAGCAGCAGGACCAAAAGGCAGAGACTTATGCTGACAGGAAGGAAGAGATACCTAAAAATCAGATGGGGTTGAGGTTGGATCACAAAGCCGTTCAGCCCGGACAGCCGTCTCCGAATAAGATTGATGCCCACGCAGCCATGAACGAAACGAAGGAGTGGGCTTCAAAAACCACTTTCTCATCGCGGTTCTGTAACTCCGTACGGCAGTTTGCTTCTATAGGTACTATCTATAAAATTGTGCAATAGATTTTACAACATATTCCTGCATTTCCGAGGTCAGGCCCGGATACACGGGCAAGGCGAGAGTTTCCGCGGCCGCTTTTTCGGTCTGAACCATCGGCGGAGGAGTGAGAATGTCAGTGAGACACTTCTGTTGGTGAAGCCCGAGCGGGTAGTAGATCTCAGTGGCTATCCGGCGCTGCTGGAGCCATTCACGCAATTCATCGCGCTTCTTTACTCGAATGACGTACTGGTTATAGATATGAAAATTGCGCTCCTCGCCAGTGTCAGTATTCTGAGTTTCACCTACAGCTCTGGGAGTTGAAACCGGAAAAGAACCATGGGACATTTGCTCGCTGAACAGGGTATTGTAGCGGGCAGCATTCTGGCGGCGCAGACGATGCCACTGCTCCAGCCGTTTCAGTTTTATCCTTAAAACGGCCGCTTGAATAGGGTCCAGCCTGAAATTGCCACCTACGACGCTATGGTAATATTTGGGTTCCCCACCATGATTTCTGAGGAGCCTGACCCTGTGGGTAAATTCCTCATCACGGCTGACCACCATCCCGCCGTCTCCTATAGCTCCGAGGTTCTTGCTGGGAAAAAAGGAGAAACAGCCTGCCAAGCCCATCGACCCGGCTTTCCTCCAGCCATGTTCACCATTGCCTGAATAAATAGTTTCGGCACCGATGGCCTGAGCTGCATCTTCAATCACTGGAATTCCTCGGTGCTCGGCTATCTCCATAATGGAACTCATAGCGGCGCACTGCCCGTAAAGATGGACGGGAATTATTGCTTTTATCTTTCCGGTGCTATCTGCAGCAAGCACTTCCTCAACCTTGAGGGGGTCGATATTGAAGGTAACAGGATCGATGTCGGCAAATACGGGACTTGCCCCCAGACGGATAATTACCCCCATGGTGGCGAAAAATGAATAGGGTGTGGTAAGAACCAGGTCTCCCGGTCCTATGTCAAGCGCCATCAGAGATACAAGAAGCGCGTCGGTTCCGCTGGAAACGCCTATCGCACCGGAAACTTCACAGTACTCTCCTATTTCTGCCTCGAGTCCCTCGACTTCAGGTCCCTGTATATAACGGGTCGATTCGACGACCTCGATGACTTTCTCTATAATTTCCTGTCTTTGTTCCTCAAGTGTGGGTCCGAGGTCAAGCAAAGGTACATTCATCTTCGTTAGGTGGTGGAATAAAGTTGAGGTGTTCGAAAGAAAGAAAAATCAATCAGAGGCGTTGACGATGATTTTCTCACCATCAAAAAAATCAACGATATCAGGCATTTCTGACTCAAGGTATTTTTTCATCTTGGCCAGAAGATTTACCTCAATCTGTCGTACGCGCTCACGGGATATGTCGAATTGATCGGCGATGTTCTGAAGGGTCATGGGTTCATCGGTGAGCAGTCGGTCTTCGAGAATCATCCGCTCTTTATCGTTTAGGTGCTCCTTGAGTTGCTCCAGCAACTCGGCCAGACGCAGCTTCATTTCCTTGCCGGCTATTTTTGATTCAATGCTCGGATCATCACTGGGTATAAAGCTTTTCTGCTCGTCATCCGAATCATTCTTCACCGGGCTTTCCAAGGAAACATCCCAGCTGTCCATGCGCTGGCTCATTTCAACAACTTCTTTTTCCTTGACGTTGAGGCGTTCGGCCAGAAGTTTGGGTTCAGGTTTGAAGCCCTGGGCTTCGAGCAGTTTCTTCTCTTTGTTGAGACTGAAGAACAGCTTGCGCTGAGCCTGGGTGGTGCCGATCTTGACCAGACGCCAGTTGTCCATAATGAACTTCAGCACGTAGGCTCTGATCCAGTAGGCGGCATAATAGGAAAATTTTACGCCCCGGTAGGGATCGAATTTCTTGGTCGCCTGTACCAGTCCGACATTACCCTCCTGAATCAGATCCATGAAGTTCTGCATCCAGTATTTCTGAAAATCCATCGCCACTTTAACTACCAGGCGCAGATTCGAGGACACCAGGCGATACGCTGCATTCGGGTCACCGGTCTCTCTAAATTGGATGGCTAAATCTTCGGTTTCCTCGCGGGAGAGAAGCTCGTACTGGCTTATTTCCTGCAAATAACGGTGCAGTGCAGGATTGCTGAGAACGGGCAGATTATCGTCATCGGAAATCGCCACCAGCGGGTTTTCATGCGGTTCGACTTCCGACTTTGTTGAATTATTCTTTTTGCTCATCTATAGTGATCTCCAAGGCAAGCTTGGGGCGATATTCAAAAGACCAAAGGAATAGAATACTACCTTAATGAAAGGAAAGTGCAATTATAATGTGCTTTTCACCTGAAAGCTGGGGATATTACACCTGAATTATACCCTACCGTGCTCATTTTTCAGATTAATTTTTTATTTTCCAATTTTCTGATTCTATGCTATTTACGTTTTCTTTTTTTCAGTTTCCCAGCAGCCCCCCATCTTAACGCAGCCCCACATGATAGAACATATACGTAACTTCAGTATTATAGCTCACATAGATCACGGGAAATCTACTCTCGCTGATCGCATGATTCAGCTCTGCGGTCTCATCTCCGCGAGAGAGTTCAAAGATCAGCTTCTTGACAATATGGATATCGAACGCGAACGGGGCATCACCATAAAAAGCCAGACCATCTGTCTGCCCTACCAGGCCAAGAACGGCAAGGTATATGCTTTGAATCTGGTCGATACGCCCGGCCATGTCGATTTCAGTTACGAAGTTTCGAGAGCACTTGCCGCCTGTGAGGGTGCCCTGCTGATCGTCGATGCCGCCCAGGGAGTGGAGGCGCAGACGCTTGCCAATCTCTACCTGGCCATGGAGAACGATCTTGAAGTGATCCCAGTGATCAACAAAATCGACCTGCCTTCGGCCGAACCTGAGACGGTGAGCCTCCAGATCGAGGAGGATCTGGGGCTTGACAGCGATATGATTCAACTCTGTTCAGCTAAATCTGGCCAGGGTGTCGAACAGATCTTCGAGGCCATCGTCAATCACCTTCCTCCGCCCGAAGGAGACCCCGCCGCCCCGCTTCAAATACTCATCTTCGATGCCAACTACGATGCATACCGTGGCACTATAGTCTCCTGCCGGGTAATAAACGGCACCATTAAAGCGGGTGATCAGATCACCTTCATGTCCACCGGAGCTTCCTACCGGGTTGAGGAAGTGGGCTATTTCAGAGTAAAGAAAGAAGCGCAGAAAAGACTTCAGGCCGGCGATGTCGGATATGTGCTGGCTGGAATCAAGACAGTGTTCGACGCCAAACCCGGCGATACCATCACCCACACCGAAAATAGATGTGACGCTCCCCTGCCCGGCTTTAGAGAGGTATTACCCGTCGTCTTTTCATCCATTTACCCGATCTCTTCAGACGATTATGAAGATCTTGGCGCCGCGCTTGAAAAACTGCAGCTCAATGATGCTGCGCTGAGCTTTCAGAAAGATTCATCCGCAGCGCTCGGCTTCGGGTTTCGCTGTGGCTTCCTGGGACTCCTTCATCTCGAAGTCGTTCAGGAACGGCTGGAGCGTGAGTTTGACATATCACTGATTCTCACGGTTCCCTCGGTACGCTATCGCTTCACTCTCAGCGACCTGAGCGAGTTAATGGTTGACAACCCCGCCCATTTCCCCGACCCGGCGACTATCAGTAAAGTGGAAGAACCTTACATACGAGCCTCGATTCTTATCCCGGAGCGCTACATGGGTGCGGTGATGACTCTGTGTATGGAACGCAGGGGGGAGAATACCAATTATCACTACCCTACCCCCGGGAGAATAGAGTTTACCTGCGAATTGCCATTGGCCGAGGCCATTTACGATTTCTACGACAGGCTCAAGTCGATTACCCAGGGATATGGCTCATTCGACTATGAACTGCTCGACTACCGTGCCAGTGATTTGGTCAAACTCGATATCCTGGTCAATGGTGAGGTGGTCGATGCGCTGTCCCAGCTGGTTCATCGCTCCAACGCCAGGGCAAGAGGATTAAGTGCCTGTGAGAGACTGAAAGAGGAAATACCCCGCCAGATGTTCAAGATCGCCATTCAAGCAGCCATTGGTTCAACGATCATCGCCCGTACCAACATTTCAGCACTGCGCAAGGACGTTACCGCGAAATGCTACGGGGGGGATATCACCAGAAAGCGAAAACTGCTGGAGAAACAGAAAGCCGGAAAGAAGCGCATGAAAACGGTGGGCAACGTCGACATACCCCAAAACGCCTTTCTCGCTGTTTTGAAGCGTGACGCCGATTGACAGATGAGGTGTTTCAGTCTGCCATAGAATGTGTTTCAGCTGTCGGAATTGACCGCCATACCTGCGCTCATGGCGTTGACATCAATACCTTTTGCCAGCATGATCTGATCCATTTCCTGTCTACTCAAAATCGATTCCTCCTGCCGTGAGAGGTAGACCAGACAATCCCGACAAATATTAAAAACCTTTTCATCGACCTCACTGAAGATATCCCAGCAGTTTAGCTGTGGCTGCTCCTTGGCAGGACACTTGTTGTTATCTCCACAGTTCATGATAACCCAGCACGGCAGTTCGGAATAGGGCGACATTTCACACTCCATTAAAGATTTATATGCAGCAGTGGGATTCTAATGTATCCCTCGCCCACTGGCAAGATTATTTTACCAGAGACAAAATCATGCGTGGGTAAGGCGGAGATAAACAGTAAAAATCACAAGCAAATTATTTTCATGTCGAAATATTTGGAGAACGACAAAAACTCTATGAAGGCGATAGGCAATGTTCCAGCTTTGCGAGGAGCTGGTCTCTGCCCAATTTGGTGGCCGCTGAAAAGATCACTCTTTTTTCAGGGTTGAGTCCGTGGCCGGCATCAAGTGCGGCCGCCATCTGTGCTCTTTTATTCCCCGATAATTTGTCGGCTTTAGTGTAGACGGCAAGCGAAGGTAGCTCCCGCTGCTTAAGCCAGAGCAGCAATTCCCGATCTTGCTGTTTAGCTTCATGCCGCAGGTCCATGATGACCACGACCAGACGCAATTGCCTGCGGTTTTCGAGATAAGATGAAATGAGTGCGCCCCAGTGGGCCTGCATCTGTTTCGAAACCTTCGCATACCCGTATCCAGGCAGGTCTACGAAATGGCAGGTTCCGGGGATAAGGAAAAAATTAAGGCCCTGTGTTTTGCCTGGCTGGGAACTCACTTTGACGAAATTCTTTCGGTTAAACAGGGCATTGAGCAGGCTTGACTTACCGACATTGGACCTTCCGGCAAAGGCAATTTCCGGGAGATCCTCATCGGGCAGCTGCCTGAGATGGTGAACACTTAACTGAAACGTGGCATCATTAAGTTTCATGGGTGCACTCGTTCAGATTCAGATAACCTTGTTCAACGGATACTCGATGATACCTTCTGCGCCCTTTTCGATCAGACGCGGGATCAGATCCCTGACCATGTCCTCGGATACCACCGTTTCAACCGAAAACCAGTCGGTCTGGTACAGATTTGCAATAGTCGGGGCATTGAGGCTCGGTAAAATCTGCACTACCTGATCCAGGTCTTCGTTTTTCACATTCATTTTCAAACCCACTATCCGGTCAGCCCGCAAGGCGCCCTGCAGCAGCATGGAAATATTTTCGATTTTTTTCCGTTTCCAGGAATCCTCCCAGGCGTCCTTGTTGGCAATCAGCTGGGTATTGGATTGCATCAGCTCATGTATGATTCTCAGACCGTGAGCCCTGATGGTGCTCTCCGTCTCGGTGACCTCGACTACTGCGTCGGCCAGACCGGAGACCACTTTGGCCTCGGTCGCACCCCAGGAAAATTCTATATCGACATCGATGTTTTTTTCCTGGAAAAATCGGGTGGTGACATTGACCAGTTCGGTCGCCACCTTCTTGCCCTGCAGATCCTCAATTGTCTTGATGGAAGAATCTCCGGCCACGGCAATGACCCATCGTGTCGGTTTATTGCTGACCTTGGAATAGACGAGGTCGGCAACAATTATCGCATCGGAACCGTTTTCCTGGGTCCAGTCCTTACCGGTTATTCCAGCATCGAGCATCCCGCTCTCGATATATCTCGACATTTCCTGGGGGCGACAGATCGAACAATCAAGTTCAGGGTCGTCTATCTTGGGAAAATAATTTCTCGCGGCTGGTTTGATCAGCCAACCGCCTTTCTCGAACAATTCGATTGTGGCCTTCTCGAGGCTGCCTTTCGGTAATCCCAGTTTCAATACATTCATAACCTGCTCCGCAACTCACTCTTTCGAACCGTATACCTCTGCCGGGTCAAATACCTGTGTTTCTATAATTTCCAGCCTGTCGCCCTCAAGCTTTCTGAAGAAGCAGGTGGGGTATCCTTTATGACAGGCAGCTCCGCCGAGCTGATCGACTTTATAGACGATGCAGTCTGCATCACAATCGACCAGTATTTCTTTTATCTTCTGTACATTACCAGAGCTCTCCCCCTTGAGCCAGATCTGGCTTCGCGATCTGCTCCAGTAATGGGCCGAACCCGTCTCCAGGGTTTTCTTCCAGGCGGCCTCGTTAACGTAGGCAAGCATCAGCACCGCACCGCTCTGGTAATCTTGGGCTATTGCCGGAATCAAACCATCAGGGGACTTAGTGAAATCGAGTGTAACCATAGCCTTATTATCCCTCGGGAACTGCGCCTTCTCCCTCTTCTCAAATTCTCCAGTTCATCTAAGCAGTTGAAGCGCTTCACATTATGATTGCAAGGCCATTTTGTCAAGCGCTGCGCCACCCCACCCAATTTGACACTGATCAAGTCAATCACTATTATGCTGGTTCATTTGATCGACAGAGAAACCGCACTGCTTTGAGCGTATAATTTCCCCGCACAGGAAACCACATCGGCATGAGTATTGTAAAAGACCAGGATACGATCACTATCACCTTCACTGGCAAACTGGATAATGGAGCTGTATTTATCGAGGTGCCGTCAGCTCGGCTCATGAAAATAAAAGTGGGCGACAGCGAGCCGCCGCCCAGCGTGGAAATGGCAGTTGTGGGCATGAAAAAGGGAGAAAGCAAAAAGATCCGTGTTGCACCGGACGAGGGGTATGGTCCCCGTCTCAAGGATCTACTTCACGAAGTTCCACGCACCACATTTGCTGACCGCATAGATCCGAAACCGGGCATGGTTCTCTCCCAGAAAGTGGAAAAAGACGGGGTTGAAGAGAGGGTGCCGGTGACAATCATTGAGATCAGAGACGACGTGGTCGTGCTCGATTACAATCACCCATTGGCAGGCCACCATCTTACCTACGAGCTTACCGTTGTCGATATCTGTTGAGCAGCTTCGCTCCTGAACCGATGGTGTGCTGCATCCGCAATTCGGGCCGTTACTCGACCATCAACGCTGGCTGATATCCCTGTGCCCCGCTGAAATCGGCCTCGTCTGTAAGGGCTCCTCTGAAGTCGGCATCGGTCAGATCCGCATCGCTGAGATCTGCCTTATAGAGATCGGCTCTGCGCAGATCGGCGGCTCTTAGTTGGGCACCCCGCAAGGATACTCCTTTCAGATTTGTTCCAGCTAAATCGGTTTTGTTAAGGATCGCCCCGCTCAGATCAGAACCTTCCAGATCAGCGCCACTCAAATCTTTTCCAGACAGATCCACACCTGTCAGGTCGCATTCATAACAGCGATTCGTATCGAGTAGTTTCTCGATCATTTTCTCCCTATGGACAGGGGTCGCCGCAGCACCATTTTCAGCGAGCTCTGCTTTTTCCTGGACCGTATCGACGCTGTCAGATTGATCTACTTCCGGCACCAGTTCTTTTTCCTGGACCGTATCGACGCTGCCGGATTGGTCTGCTTCCGGCACCAGTTCTTCTTCCTGGGTTTTCGTCATGGCGACTGTTTCCACGACTTCAGGAGTACCCTCTACTGTCTCGGTCGGGGGCACGGGAGACTGCTGGGCTTCAGATTCAACCTTGGCCTGCCTAACCGGCGCTGCCGTTTTGACCGGCGGCGCTGGCGCAGATGGTGGAGCGAGTGTAGCACCCTCAGGTTCAGGACTCTCAGGAGCGGCCACGGTCTTTTTCTGATCAGTCAGCTCTTTCGGCACCTCTAGATCGTTGCTCTGTTGCTGGGGGGCAACGGCCTCTGTTTCTACAGGTTCAGCCTCTTTAACTGACGCATGCTGATCTTCCACTTCTTGGAGGCTGCTCGTTTCTAGTTCATTGGCCTGAACAACATCTCCAGATTCAGCATCTTCAGCTTGATCTTGGGCATCAGCTGCGGCAACTTGTTCCTGGGGCTTTAGTTCTTTAGGCTCAGTCTCATCGGGAACATAGATTTTTTCAGTGGTCTCGGCCGGCAGCTCAGGGCGTGACGAGTCAGGCTCAACCAGTTTACCATCCATAATGGAGCCTTTGAGAAAGGCTCCATCGAGCAGAGCTCCGCGCAGATCTGCTCCCCTGAGATCGGCGTCGGCAAGGTCTGCGCCACCAAATTTGGCCTCCCGTAAATTTGCACCGGTCAGATTGGCTCCAGAAAGATCGGCAAGGAAAAACGTAGCCCCACTCAAATCAGCATTGGAAAGATCCGCTCCGGACAGGATCATCCGATTCAGATCGGCGCCTCGCAGGTCACAACCGACACAGCTGTTGGTACGTATAAGGTTGTCTATATTCTGCTGGATTGCCGGGCTGACCTCATTGCCAAGTGCAGGAGTGGTGGACATTGCCAGGGCCAGCAGCACAACACTTACTCCGGAGTAACTCCTCAGGTTCATATGCTCTCTCCAGGGTCTGGAATTGTTGATAAGATCATGTAATAGTGGATCCGTTTTAACAGATCTGCAATTTTGTTTAAAGATGGTTGTTCAGCGTCTGGCTTTCCAGCGCCATGGAGCTACAGGGTTGCTCCCGGCCCAGAGACCACGTTTGTCTTTCCTGGCCTCATCCTCTAATCTTTTCCAGCTCTCACACAATGGCTCATCACAATATCGCTCGTAGACCCAGCTGTGCCCAGATCGTATCATTGTCTCATTGATGTTCAGGCCATCGATATAAAGCAATGCCACATAGCGGCCATAACGGTCCCGATATTTTATCTCGACCTTCGCCCGGCGCCCAAGGGCCAGCTTCATCAGAGCGGCCTTGGCAGAATCGCTGTCAGGCTGATCATATTCGGGGGCATCGATCCCCCACAACCTGACCTCCATCGTCCTGGTGTCTCGTCGGATAACCAGAGAATCTCCGTCAATGATATAGTCGACTGCAGCAGCAACAGTTTCCTGCTGTGGGGCACTGAAGCACGCTGAGAAATAAAAGATTATACTGCAGACCAGCAGCCCTAATAATGCCAGTTTAATGAGAGTAGGTGCTGACTTCTCACCTTTCATGACCGGGAAAAGAAGTGTCATATTTTTGATAAATGCGAAAATTTTCTTTGCCCCTCTTTGCCTTGCTGCGTAAAATTTCCTGAGTTTTATATACAATTGCCGTTATTTACTTGTTTGTACATCAACCACTATGATATAGTTTGTGGCGTAAGTTTTCGTGTCCGTTTTTTGACATTAGATCCTCCGGCACGATTACTATCAATTCTGTCCATAACCTGATTCGATGAGCCGGCCACTACACATACTGCATGCTTTAGCCGAGCAAACCAATCCTGACTCGCTGGTCGAGCCTATCGCCAACCGGTTTTCGGGTGTGGTCCAGGACCGGGTGAACGGTGATGCCGTGCTGTCCGAGCTGCGCCGCAAACCTTATTCTATACTCTTTTTGGACAGCAAAATTCAATCAGGATTCCCCATCAGCCACCTGCTAAGGGAGATCTGCACGGAATTCAAAAATCTTGCCATTGTTCTTCTGGTAGACAATCAGTCAGTCGCTCATCAGCACATCCACCGAACCAACAACCCATTCTTCCATCTTACTTTTCCCATTCAACCTGCCGAGGTAGCCTTCTGCGTCAACCATTGTCTCACTTTTTTCCGCTGCAAAGATACGGCAGCCAGCCGGAATCAGAAAACCAAATCCGTTTCAGTCTCAGGTTTCATAGGGGACAGCCCGGCAATGATTGAGCTGTTCGAGATTATAAAACGGGTGGCGGAAGATGACTATTCAACCGTGTTGATCAGGGGGGAGTCCGGAACCGGAAAAGAACTGGTGGCCAAAGCAATTCACCAAAAGAGCAGCAGGCGCAAGCATAATTTCGTGCCCGTCAATTGCGCCGCCATACCGGATGAACTGCTTGAAAGCGAGCTCTTTGGACATTTGAAAGGCTCTTTTACCGGGGCCGGTCAGAACAAAACCGGAAGAATCCAATATGCTGATAACGGAACCCTGTTTCTCGATGAGATTGGCGATATGAAACCGAACCTTCAGGCCAAGCTGCTGCGCGTCATCCAGGAGCGTGAGTTCGAGCCTGTTGGTTCGCTGAAAGCGACCCCCGTAAACACCAGGATTGTCGCCGCCACTCATTGCGACCTCGAGGAATTGGTGAAGGAAGGTCGCTTCCGAGAGGATCTCTATTATCGTCTTAGCGTTATTCCTCTGGAGGTGCCGCCCCTGAGGACCAGGGCTGAGGACATTCCTCTTCTGCTCGAAACATTTATCGAACGCTATTCCACCGCCAGAGGAAGGGAAAAAATCGTATTTATGCCCGAAGCTCTGGATATCCTGGTCAATCACCAGTGGCGAGGCAATGTCAGAGAACTCGAGAACCTCGTCCAGCATATGTCTATACTCTACAGCGGCAAAAGAATTTACCCCCATCACCTGCCATCAAAAATCACCGCTCATTTAGAATTAAAGCAGGAACAGGTGACCAGCCAGATTCTTCCGGCCTGCCGTTCGGAAAATGACATAAGCGCTGAGCGCGCAGCCCTTTTCGCGCTTTCAGCTCCCCCCACTCCCTCTGTTGATTTCCAGAACGGACCGATAAATTTCAACGAACTCATCAACGAATTCGAAACAGATCTCATCATCAAGGCACTTAAATTCACCGCTGGCAACAAAAAGGAAGCCTCCCGGATGCTGTGCCTCAAGCGCACAACGTTGCTGGAAAAAATCAAGAAAAAAGAAATCGACGGTAGGTGGGAGGAGTAAAATTCTCGGAGTGAGGCCTCAGACCGCAAGCGGCTCCAGCCCGCCGAACTTCTGCACAAGTTCTTCGCTCTCCGCGGGAAGCATCACTATATCATCAACGCCATACCGCAGCGCTTTCATCACGTCCGTCTGGGTCCATTGCGTGGCCGCGACCAGCAGCGGAATAGAAGAGTACGATTTCAGCTTGATCACCATTCCAAGACTGATTTCATCGAGTTTGTCGACCACCAGGAGAACGGCGAAATAGGAAGCCAAGTCGCTTCTGGATAACTCCTCAACAGGTGATATGCGCTCCACCTCGATACCTGCACTTTCAAACGCAGTCAGGATTCCTGGTATATAGGTCGCGGCAGCTTCAAGGAGCAGTATCTTCGTCGCCGCCTCAACCGGCACATCGAGGCCCGACCTCCCGGGCCGGCTGCTGATTTTTTCCATGACGGCAGGTTCCGGGCTCTCAGTGCTCCCATCTGCCACCTCGATGCCGGTCTCGTCCACCCGAAGATCGTCAACCACAGTCAATGGCAACATGAGATGCATGGTGCCGCAGCTAACTTTGTCGGCGGCAACCTCGAAGGAGCAAAGCCACCAGCTCGGGTCATCATCAATCTCTTGAATATCATTTTCCGGGTACCCCATTTCATTCCCATCGTCGAGATGCTTTTCTGCCATGAGCTCACCTTCCGAGAGATCCTGCAAGACAATGTTGAGCACCTCAACGAAAATTGCACATATCTCATTGTAGCCGTCCTGACAGTCGGCACTGAACGGACCGGCAAGGGCCGTGGGGATAAAGACACCAGGAGCACCTTCGATCAGCAGCATCCCGAGCCTCATGGCATCAGCGGTTTCGGCGATCAGCCAGCCGCGGTTTCGAGCGGCTCCGGAAAGTGAAATAAGGGTGGGCAGGTGAGAGGTGGCGCCGGCCTGGCTGAGCAGCCCAGCCAGTGGAGCAGTAGCGCTCCCCTTGCAGCCAATCTGCACAGTGGGGCCGAGCAAGTCTGTCAATTCCCGCTGCAGAACCGGAAGCAGTTCTGCAATAAGCAGATAAGCCGTTTCTTTCGATACCGCTTCGCCGCCGTCAAAACCTTCACCCAGATATTCAGCAAAAAGAGTTGCTTGTGCGCTATTTTGCGGCGCCCTATCCAAAGAGGAGTTCTGTTCCTTCCGCTGACCGGTATGTTGCTTGAAAGGTTCACTGCAGACAAGAACGAACGCCGGCAGCAGCAATGAAAAAAAGTTATCCGGGACACCAGCCAGAGTAAGAGTGCCGCTTACCTGGTAATAGGTTTGTTCGGCCGGCAAATGGCCAAGAATTTCTGCCATCTCCTTTCTATCGTCAGCAATCTTCTGGGCATGACAAGTAATGGTTGAGATAAAGGTGGAGGAACGCTGAAAGAGATCCAAAAAGGCGAGAATCGTACGTTTGGCTATATCGTCAAAAGCGTAGCGAAGTTCTTCTTCATCTCCATACCTGGCCCCAGAAATAATATCGTTGAGCTCCGAAGATGGCAGCATGAGCATTTTACCGGCGAGCCGCACAGCGCAGTTTTCGGAGACGGTGAGACATCCCTCTCCTTCATAACTGCCCCTCATGCTTAAGCAGATGATACTGTTTCTGCCATTCTGATTCTCCAGGTATCCCTGTTTTTTTATCAGGGACGCTGAGTGCATGGTGAGTTCCAGTTCCCCTCCGATCAGGCTATAAAGCTCACTCTGAACGTGGTGGAGCGCCTCATCGCTGAGCCGTTCTATTGTACTTTGCATCTTCCTAATCCGCGCTCATTTGCCCAGCTCTTGATAAAATACCAATATATCGGATCCTCGGAGTTGATAACCATCTATAGCACTGGTAAAAATAATGGTCAATCACTGAAGCCTGGAAGCGACAGCGCTGCATTACAATATTGTAGCCAGTGCACCGTCTGGTGCAGCGCTCCGCGTCACCATTTTGACATCAGGCCTCGTTGATATTGAGGCTTAGTTCTATAACTATACGGTATTAAATGCTAATTTTTAAAATACTATTGGAACGTTAATTGCAATATCTGTTGAAATATTGATAAATTACCCTCTATGAAACTGCATATTTTGACATTCCTGCTGGTCCTTGTTTCCGTGAGCGAGGGGGCTGCTGCGCAGCTCAGCAGGATATCCTCGGTCAAATCCGCCGCCTCGACCCAGATCTATGCCTATTTTGACGAACTTCCATCTTACCGGCAACGGATCTCAAAACGACGTCTCGATCTTACCCTCTTCAACACCAGTGTCGCAGATATTCTCCCTCAACCCGACCCTGATGCTGCCATAGTCAAGTCACTTGTCTTTCAGGAACAGGAAAACACCATTTTGAGTTTCTTTTTTCGCTACCTTCCCCAGAACCTGATCATAAGCACTGAGGGCAACACCACGCTGATCATCGATCTGATCCCTGGAAATCGGTTTACTGGAGCATATCGGCAACTGAGTTCGAGTCTCGGACTGCTGTCTCCAGTATCTCCAGAGCGTGAAACCACGATAAATCCGCTCACTTTTTCACCCTATAGAAACGATTGGCGGTCGTTCATTGAAAATTTCGCCAGTGCGCCTCAGCTGGACCCCGCTCCCCAACCGTTTTTCCCTCCCTTTCCCCTGATCTCGCTGGTGGTCCCGAGTGATCTGCCCGGCACCCCTGAGAGTCTTCCTGTCATGGAAGAAATGAACCGCATGGACCGATTCGAGTCGCTGCGGCACATTCAGCAGCTGCTCAAAGCCGTTACCAGCTCAGAGGAACGCAAGTATTACGCCATTGTCCACGCTGATGTTTTATTCAGGCTGGGGAGTGTCGAAGCGGCCAGGAGTCAGTTTAACGTCCTCGCCGACACCTACCCCGATGATATCGCCGGAGACCTCGCGCTTTATGCAGCTGCCTTGCTTGATGCCCAAGATCTTGAATTCCATGTGGCCCAAGCCTCTTTGCAGAGACTGCTCGAGCGTCTACCCAGCCTTCATCCTCTCTATCCCTACGTCCGCTTGGCTCTTGCTGAAACCTCGCTGGCCACGGGCCAGTATCAACAGATGAAACAACTTCTCGAAATCCCGGATATTCCGTCCCCCATGCAAGCCATAGTTGAACTGCGCCGGGCTGATCTTGCATTTGCCACAGGGCGTTTGCTGGAAGCTTTCACAATCTATGACGAAAACTACGAAACGGGGCCAATGTCCGATCAGCCCTACAGCCTCAACGGCTATTGCACGCTACTCAAGGACCGGCAGGCAGATGAAGAAAGTCAGCTCTGCTATCAGGAGCTTGCTTCTCTTTTCAATGATAACGAGCAGATCGCCCTGGCCAGCTACCTCGCTGCTCAGTCTGAAGCCGCTGCCGAAGAGGCATTGGACTATCCGGTGACGCAGTCCAGATTCACCAAAATAATCGAGCGCTACCCAGGCACAGGGGCAGCGCTCAGGGCTGAGCTGAAATTAGCTGACAATTGTTTGCTTGAGCAGGCCAATTGTGGGCAAAGAGTGACTGAGTGGTATCGCGGTATCGCCGACCAGGCCAACGCCAGGGACATCGCTCAGGAAGCCTCTTTTAAAGAAGCAATTATCCACTACCTGGAAGGCGAACGGGCTACCAGTATCTATCTGCTGCAGCAGATGTTGAGAGAATTTCAGAGCGGCATCCTCAATGATCAGGTACTTGCCCTGCTGATCCAGCTTCTACCGGGCGAAATTGAACGTCTCCTGGATACCGGACAGGATATCAAGGCCATCGCTTTGGCCCAGCAGAATCGAACCCTGTTTGAAAATGGCTGGCTGGACGATAGTATTTTATTGCTCATCGGCCAGGCCTTCGAGAGATTGGCCATCTACCCTGAGGCGCTGCAACTCTATCTTTATCTAAAACACAAGCCCAACGCACTGGTTGAGGAAGTCGCCCACTTTGCAGCGCTGAGGGCCGCCCATGCGCTCGGTGACTATCGACAGGTGGAGGATCTGGCGACTGAATACTCTTACCGCTATCCTGGAGAAACCCATCAACTTGATATTCTTTTTTATCGGCTTGACTGTAAATATGCGGTCGGCCATATAGATGAGGCACTTAGCCTGCTGCCGGAACCTGTTCCGCAGCGCAACGATTTCATTCTTCTTGCCGCCTCCCTTTACTTTCACAAAAACAATTTTGCACGAACCGCGGACTTGCTTCTCCCGGCTTACCGCGCGCAAGCTGGGGAGCTTTCCGATGATCAACTTTTTATGCTGGCTGAAAGTCTTTTTGAAATGGGTGATTTCACTTTAGGCAGTGAGATTTTCGAACTACTGGCCGCAACGGACCGATACCGTCAATCCGCCCGCTATCGGCTCGCACAATTGCCGTACGGACAAGGTACAATTTTACCGGAACAGCCGCCCGATGCCATCGCCGCCAGCAACGCCGAAACCGATCAATGGCAAAGACTTGCAGACCTGGATGAGCGCTTAAAAGTATTGTTCTCTAATCTCTGAAAGGTGCTGAATATGACCAGGCAAATTAGCTATTGCCCAGCGCTTTTGCAATAAAACGGATACAGAAACCACATGGCTGCCGCTCCACGACAACCGTCCACTATCCTGCAATACAAAGACCTTTTCATGCAGTGGTCGCTAAAGAAAAAAGTATTGTTCTGCGGGATCTTATTAGGTGCAACTCTACTTTTAATATTCGCCCTGCACACCATCAGGGAAGCCGACTATCGACTTCTCTACACCAATCTCGATCCCGAAGATTATATCGCTCTCAGCGATTGGCTTGCCCTAAGAGATATCGATTTTAAATATGACCAGGAGCAGCGCGCTATTTATGTTGCCGCCGACCGTATCCACCGGACCAGGTTGGAAATGGCTGGAACTCTATTGCCCGCAAACCTTCAGAACAACGACCTTATCGAGACCCGGTCCTTGAGGCTCTTCGATTCGGCAACCGGACGGTCACCTCTCATCGCCTTACAGCAGGAACTATCGAAAACAATATCGGCCCTTGATCATGTTCGATCGGCCAGAGTCCACCTGAGTTTTCCTTCCGGCGCCAGCTCTGCCGACGCAAAGCCCGCTGCGACGGTAGTTCTTTCTCTTACTCCCGGACGCATCCTTACCTCCACTCAACTCCAGGGGTTAATGCATCTGCTATCAGCTTCGGTTTCAGGCTTGCAGCCAGAGAATATAAGGATTTTTGACAGTTCCGGAAGCTTGCTTTCAAGCGAGGCGGCTCTGCAGGCTGCCGATCTTTTTCCGGACTCAACTTTATCCTATCGGGCATCTGTTGAGCGCAGCCTCGAGACCAAGGCGCAGGACCTTGTCGATGCCATGCTCGGCAGAGGCCAGGCACTGGTCAGAGTCGCTGCAGAAATTGATTTCGCCAGGAACGAAACTACCTCAGAACGATATGATCCTGAAGAGCCGGTAGTCAGAAGCGAACATCAGCAACGGACCCCGGTTGACAATCTTGCATCGGGCAGTGACGCCGATAATCTCACCGACCGCAGCTCGGCAGTGCGCAATCGTTCAGCGCTCACCACCTCTTCCAAGGTCGACTATGAGATCAGCAAGACCACCAGCACAACGATCCAGCCCATTGGCCAGGTCGAACAGCTATCTGTCACCATATTGGTTACAGATAAGAAATTGATAGGAAAAGATGGGAGTGTGTCGTTTCAACCGCGAGGTAATGAAGAACTCGAAGCCTTAAGATCCCTAGTGACCGCAGGGCTGTCCCTCAAGCCTGAGAGAGGAGATCTCGTTCATCTGAGCCGTATGTCTGCCGACTTGGCGCCTGATGAATTCGACCTGGACGAGGTATCACCGTTGTATGAGATTTTGAGCCTTATCCCTGTTGGCAGAATCAGTCTCATAGCAGTTATATTCGTGCTCTTTTACTTTTTGCTGCTCAAACCATTGTTCGATTTTTTACGAACAGAAAGGAACCAATTCAACCATGCCCCAGTGGATACAGAGGAGAAAACAGCAGATGATTCAGGGCCAGCGTATGAGCAGAAAGATGCTGCTGTGGAATTGAAAAACGAGATAGCGAGTAATCCCGTAGCAGCTGCCCATATAATCAAGAGATGGATGAAGGAGGCCTGATTGATGAGCAGCGAAAGATTAACGGGCCTGCAGAAAGCTGCGGTGCTGCTCATGTGCCTCGGAGAGGAAACCGCCGCCCGGGTATTTGATGAACTCAGCGATGATGAGGTTCAGCGCATCACCGCAACGATGGCGGCCATTGATTATATACCGATGGACCTGAAAAATTCCGTACTCCAACAATTTATGGACGACCAGCAAAAAGCAGCAGGCCTCTATTTCAGCGGAAACGAATTTGCCAGGAAATCCATCAATGCAATCCGGCCCAGGGAACGGACTGAACCGCTGCTGCATCAACACCAGACTGAAATCGAAAGAAAGCCTTTTGCCTTTCTGTCAGCCATCACACCGCAACTCGTTGCTGCTATTATAGAGACAGAACACCCACAGACCATAGCCCTGGTACTATCGACCCAGGACTCCACCTATGCCTCGGAAGTAATAGCGCATCTGCCGGAAGAACTGCAGGCTGATATCATCTACCGAATAGCCAAACTTGAAAATGTCTCACAGGAGGTGCTCGATACCCTTGAAATCTATCTGGATGATGAGGTAGGCAAAATGGTGCACGACTCCCAAAAACAAATCGCCGGTTTTGACCAGGCCGTAAAACTGTTGAGTAAGATGAAACACAACCTCAGCGCCTCCATTCTCGGGAAACTCGAAGATACCGACAATGAGCTGGCCCAGGAAATGAAGAAGAAAATGTTCACCTTCGAAGCCTTGGCCGATCTGGACGACCGTATTCTCCAATCAATCCTGCGACGCATCAATAACGATTCTCTCGCACTTGCTCTTAAAACCGCCTCAGATGAGCTCAGGCAGAGATTTTATTCAAACATGTCTCCCCGTGCCGTAGAAATGATTCGCGATGACCTCGACACTCTGGGACCGGTCCGGCTGACCGATGTTGCGGCTATGCAGCAGGCAATTGTCAAGACCGCCATGAGACTTCAGGAAGAACACTCTCTATCAGCAGAAAAGGATAATGAGCATGTCATCACATGATATTTTGGGTACCCGCTTTACTATTTTGGCACTGCTCATATTCATTGCAGGCTGCCCGCTTATCAGTGCAGCAGAGGAGCAATCCACCTCGAGCGAAGAGTTTTCGTCCGTTGAAGAACGCCGACTTCATGTCCGGATTATTGAGGATCAGGACAGCCTGATCGAAGAAAAAAAGGCACTTGTCCTTGAGGAAGCCAGACTGGAGAAACTCAAATCTGAAATCGATGTAAAACTTGCTGAGATTGATCGTAAACTTGCGGAAATGGAGGCTCAGAAGCAGGCCCTTGAAATCTTGCTGAAACAAAAAGAAAACAAAGAACTGCAGCGCATTAAAGATCTTGGCAAAATATACGAAAGTATGGACCCGCTGCTGGCGGCGGACGCTGTCGCCGATCTTGACCGGACGGTAGCTGCCGCTTTACTGGCCACGATGAAACCCAGATCGGCGGCCAAGATTCTTGACGCCCTGAGCCGAGAAGAGGCTGCTGAGATAAGCCGGTTGTTTTTGACCATGCCGGTAGAGTAGAACAGCTCATTTCCCGCCTTGCCTGGGAGCTCACCCAAAAGAGCTTACCCGCAGGGCGATCGAGCTTTTCCCATCACCCAAGTGAAATCCATCTGCCCTACCGGTACTCGGTAGCCGAGCCTGCAAGCTTTTGTTTTAATTAATAATGAACTATGATAAAAAATAGCAACCCATGATGCATTAGAAGCCCTGATTGACTGCGGGGTAAGCCTTTTGAGAGGGACAATTTGGATCTGTCGACGATTTTAGGAGTGATCGCTGCCTTCGGGTTAATGCTCGCAGCCATTCTCCACGGAAGTCCGCTCACTATTTTCTTCAATATCCCCGCCCTGATGATCGTACTTGGCGGCACCACCGGAGTGGCATTCATCCATTTTCCGTTCAATGACCTTCTGGAGGCATTCAAGGTAGCGCAAAAAGCTGTTTTTCACCGCGAAACCTCCATCAAAGATTACATCACACAGATCATGGGATATGCAAATAAGGCCAGAAAAGAAGGAATTCTAGGTCTGCAGGGTGAACTTGACTCCATTGAGGACGATTTTCTAGCCAGAAGCGTACAGATGGCAATCGACGGCCAGGAACCGAATACACTCGGTTCCATGCTCAATACCGAAATCGATTATATCCGGCAGCGCCACCTCAAAGGAGCCAATATTTTTATCTCCATTGGCACCTATGCACCCGCCATGGGTATGGTGGGGACTCTGATCGGACTCGTGCAGATGCTTCAGAATCTTAACGATCCGTCGAAAATCGGTCCGGCCATGGCGGTCGCCCTGCTGACCACCTTTTATGGAGCCGTAATCGCCAATGTAATCTGTCTGCCGATCGCTGGAAAACTAAAGAACAGATCGGAGTCAGAGATTCTTGTCAAAACGCTTATCATAGAAGGAATGCAGTCTATTTTATCGGGCGAAAACCCGCGTATAATTGAACAGAAGCTCCACGCCTATATTTCTCCCAAATTGAGGGCCACAACGTTCGATCACTAAGGGCTGATGCGGTAATGACCAAAGGCAACGACAGTCAATATGAGCCTAAAGAAGGCAAGACTGATCCCTGGGGAATTCGCTTCCCGCCGTGGCTGATCACCTATTCAGACTTGATAACTCTGCTTCTCACCTTTTTCATCCTGCTCATGTCCATGGCCGACCTTGATCCGGTCAGGTTTACAGAGGCCTCAAATTCCTTGAAAGGCGCCTTTGGAATTCGGCCCCACCCTCCTGGATCGGAAGTGATGATTCCCGTCTTCCCGGCACCCTCCTCCGAGCCCGATCCATATCAAAGTTCGCTAATAAGAAACCTGCAACGCTCCCTCACACGTGAGTTTGAAGATCTGGAGGGCGGTTTCGGCGATATTCATACTATAACCATAGGATCGGACACCCTGCTGGTGCGTATGAACGAGTCCTTGCTCTTCTCTAAGGGGAGTGATGCTCTGCAAAAAACTGTCCACCCCGTTCTTGATAAAATCGCCGACAGCGTCAGGGACCATCCCATTGAGGTTCGAATCGAAGGGCACGCCGATGAAATCAACCCGGAGTCGAGCCGGTATAAAAACAGTTGGGAGCTCTCTACCGCTCGTGCGGTAAGTGTTTTACGCTATTTTGTCAGCCACAGACTGATTGCCACTGAACGGTTATCCGCTGTTGGCTACGGCGCCGAACATCCACTCATTGAAGATCCTTCTGACTCCGACAGCCAGCTGAACAGGCGCGTCGATATCATTCTTAAAGCGAATTTCGCATCAGGCACAACTCCTGCAAAAGAACAAAGAAGCGCAATTCCCCTGTAAAAATTTTGACACCGGCCCTTCCTGAACGGCGGGATCAAAAATGGCCACCAACAAGAAGAACATTCACGACAGTAGAGGTGCTGCCCGTCGAAAAAGTCTTGCTATAGGAGCAGCTCTTCTCTTGCTGAGCATAGCTGTTTCAGGCGCTTGGCTCTATTATGCCAGAGATCCCGGAGCTGCTGACTCGAGTTCCAACGCGGCCAACCTGCAACAAGGCGACTCTCGGGTGGAAATCGGACCGATGGTTGATATCCGCGAGTTTATCGTCAATATTATCAGCGAGGACAACAGCCATTACTTGAGAATCTCAATGACCATTGAATTGTCAAATAAGGACGCCTATGATGAAATGAATATGCGTATGCCGCAGATCAGGGATGCCATACTGATGTTGGCCAGCAGCAAAACGTTCGAGGAACTCTATGATGTGCACGGTAAAAAACAGCTGAAGGCGGAACTGCTTATCGAGCTGAACGAGATGTTGACCAGGGGCGAAGCCGTGGCGGTATATTTTAATGATTTCGTTGTTCAGTAGCGAGGATCATCGCAAAACCGGATATGGAACCTATCCTCTCTAAACAGGAAATAGCCGATCTGCTGCAAACTCTGCAGAAAGAGGGAGCGGTTGTCTCAAGGCAGGGACCTGATGCGACCACAGGAATTGATGTCGACCATCCAGAAATCGATCTCTTTGCCTTACCCACGACCACGCTACAACCAACGGAAATTCCCAACTTCGATCTGATTATTGATCGGTTCCGTACTGTCTTCAGCAGATCACTTTCCCGCCATCTGCAGCGGACGGTTTCGATGGCAACTATTGATAACCACACGGTGCCATTCAGTGATTACCTGGCAGTTAATGAGCAGCGTCGGATCATTGGAATGCTTAGCCTGAAGCCCATGAACAGCAGTCTCCTGCTGAGCTTTGATGCCTATCTCTGGTTTCTATTGCTTGAGATTCTCCTCGGGGGAGTCAATAGCCCTGGCATGAATGTGCCGGATCGTTCACCTACCAGACTGGAGTTGAGTCTGCTTACCTCTATGATGGAAACTGCCTGTAAGTCCTTGGATCAAGCATTTCTGCCACTGTTGCAGATCGACAGCTCGGTAATCGAAACCGTAAGTGAGTCACGGGCACACTCTTTTGCTTCTCCGACCTCCGTGATGATAGTCTATCGTTTCGAAGTTCAAGTAGATGAGGAATCTGGTATTCTTGAACTGGTCATCCCGATCGATGCGCTTTTACCCTATAAATCTTCGCTTACAAAACTCGCTCAGTTGAACAGTCTCGAAGGCAGGAACTGGCCGAATGTCATCAAAAACAATCTTGATACCATGCCGATAACCATAATGGCCCAGAGCTGTGTAATTGATCTCAGCATACAACAGCTCGTCGATCTCAAGGTGGGAGATATCATCCCCATCGATCAAGAACCTGACGGCTCGATAGAAATTCTGGTGGAAGGCATCCCTAAATTTTCAGGATTTCAAGGACCAGAAAATCATAAAAAAAGTGTAAAAATAACAAATATATACCAATAATCAGAGGGGCGACATACCATGAGTCCGGCCGATGCACCAGAAAAAGATCCCCGACCCGACCCAGAAGAACTGAGAGATCTTCTCGAAGAAAGCTTCAATGGTTCAGGATCGTTCGATGAAATCTCCGCACCTGAAGGAACCGCTCAAAGTCGAGGCCTTCAGTTTCTCTACGATGTCCCCCTTCAGGTTTCCGTGGAGGTGGGCAGATGCAAAATCCTGCTCAAGGATCTGCTCGAAATGGGTGCTGGACAGATTATAGAGCTTGATAAAACCACAGATGAACCGCTTGATCTCTATGTGAATTCAAGATTGATCGCCCGGGGCAAGCCGGTAATGATCGGGGATAAATTCGGCATCAAGTTGACCGATGTAATCAGCACCAGTGACCGCATCGAAAAACTTGGTTGATCCCCGTCTTTGATACTCTATAATGGAAGGCTGATTCCTCGGGCCAGCGTACCTTTGAGATATAAACTGAGCACATTCGATTGCCCATGCTTCACCACAAGATGGTTCTGACGTAAGTGGCATAATGGCAGACACTCACTCCAATTCAGCCACCAAGGTTGTATCGATCACCAGCGGCAAGGGCGGTGTCGGTAAAACCGCCGTGGTTGCGAATATCGGTATCTGCCTTGCGAGGTTAGGCAACAAGGTCCTCATTCTCGATGCCGATCTTGGTCTGGCAAACGTAGACGTCGTGTTTGGGCTCACCCCTGCCTACAACCTCAACCACTTCTTCTCTGGAGAAACGGACCTTGAGTCCATCATGGTAAAAGGGCCCCATGATATTCGGATTCTGCCTGCAGGATCAGGTCTGCAGTCCTTTATTCAGCTCGACAGCGACCATAAGCTCAAGTTGCTCGACGGGCTCGATTCTCTGAACATCGATTTCGACTACCTTCTCATCGATACCGAAGCCGGCATTTCCGAGAATGTCACCTATTTCAATACTGCTGCCCAGGAAATCCTGCTGGTAACAACACCAGATCCCACCGCCATCACCGACGTCTACGCCCTGATGAAACTGCTTTCCACGAGATATCATGAAAAGCATTTCAATCTCGCCGTCAACATGGTTGCCAACGAGGAGGAAGCCCTCGATGTCTACCGGAAATTAAGCATCGTCTCCAATCGTTACCTGGATATCTCCATTGATTATTTCGGCTCAATTCCATATGACCGGCAGATGTCTGAGGCGATAAGAAAACAGCAGGCAATCGTCGAACTTTATCCGCAGGGCGCCATAGCCAGTGCCTTCGCTGCACTCGCCGAACGTATAGTCACGATAACCAGCCGTCGTTATCCCAAGGGAAGTGTGCAGTTTTTCTGGAAGCAGCTGCTGCAAGCGGACCCGGGTTGATTCTCAGAGCTATTGCAATAAACGATAATTACAGGAAATTATCAGAGTGCGGGAGACCAGCTTAGGTTGAAATAGCCGGTCGATCGTGCTACCATCAAATTTCATGCTGAAATTGTCTCTAGCGAGGCAGACAGATAGCAACCTTTTTAGACAGGCGCTACCCATGGACGACAAGGCGGCATTGAGTAAAATTCCCGATCTGAAACCAGTAAGGATTTACCTGCCGATCAAGAATAACAATCAGCGGTACCGGACCCAGGCCGTGTACAAATCCGCTTCACCACCCCGGTTTGAGCTGCGGTTTCAACCAGGAATTTTACCCCTGGACTATCTTGACATTGAGAAAAATTGTCTGGTGAACGTAGATTTCGGCGGCCCCAATATCTCCATGGAAGCCAGCATAGCAACGGTCACACCTCTCGCTCTGGGCATGAAAGCTGAACAACTTGTCAGCCATGCACAGATGCGCGAATTTTTTCGGGTTGATGCGATCACCGACGTGATATCAAAATCATTTCAGCCTGAATTTTTTGGCAGCCAGGGGCGCAGCTGGACAATCCGTGGCAAAACCATTGACATAAGCGGCAATGGCATTCTCGCCGCCTTTTCTGAGAAGCCTCCGGGTGATGAAGTGGTAAGGCTGGAACTTTCGTTGCCCGAACGTGATGCGCAAATAATCAAGTTGTTGGCAAGGCAGGTCAGAGGCCAGCAGATCGATGAGCATCAATGGGAAACCGCCTATCACTTTCAGAATATTTCCTCGGAAGACAGGGATAAGATCATCGGCTGCTGCCTGGAAATTCAGCGCCGACTCCTGAGGCTCAAAGTCGATGTGACTAATTGAGCAGATGCTCGGCGGGCCAGCCAGCTGAGGTGTACAATTCTTCTTCCCCCTGTAACGCACTACCGACCGATTGTCCTGCGCTCGATTTCCATGCAAATGCCTCTCTACTTGCGAAACTTTTTCCCTATCCTCCTGGCACTTCCCATGATGATCATATCCTGCAGTTCCACAACAACTCCAGAGGAAATCGCCGCCACCTTCATAAAGCAGAGCGAAATAGCATTTGAGGAAGGCAACATCCGAGCACTGAAAAAACTTGTTTCTTCGAACTATCAAGATACTCATAACCGCGGTGCCGGCGATGTAATCGCTATCGCGGCAGCGTACATTCGAAGTTCAAAGTCAATGTATCTTTTTTCAGATCTGGATTCAGCTTACTTCGAAGGCGATCTTATCCAGGCCAGAGTACTCACTGCCTTTGCGGCACGACCAATCATGGATAAATCGGTTCTTGGCCGGATGCAGGCAGACATTTACTGGTTTGATATCACACTTGTAGAAGAGAGTGGCGGGTGGAAACTGGTCGCCGCCCTGTGGCAGCAGGCAAAGGTCGAGGATTTTTTTGAAAACCGCGGTCAGAACTGACTAGAGGCTCTTTCCACCGGTTCGTAACTCCTCGTTATAGGCCTTCTGCCCTGACGATACCCCTGAAAACATTGATTGCTCCAGATATATCATGATGTAGAGCACACCGACTAAAAGAGCGATCAGGGCAGTTGCCTTGAAAAGTTCCTTGGGTTTCTTGACAGCTGCAATGACGACTATGAAGAGCAGAATCCCGGCAGCAATATAGTTGGTGGTAAAAAACGTAAATATTCTGATCAAAAACTGTTCAACTGCCTGCATTGAGCACTCCTTTTAAGTTCACCATATCGTCTGTCAACGATATGATTATAGCAAAGAAATTGTTAACGAATAAAGGCCAACATATATTTTTGTCCCAAATACATTTCGATAGTTGCTCTTTTTTGTCGTCAGAAAAATTTTCCCCGTAGCAAATCCCTAACTTGTTGAGATCAAATCCCATTTTATTTTGTCACAAAAAGTACAAATTTTTTGCTCTTGACTATCGTACATACGCCTTTATACTTTGACCTAACCAGGCTCTGAAGCTTTCCTGCTAGGCCAATTTATTTCCAATAATTCCAGTACCTAAGATGCATGGGTTGTGGTGGCAGGGTCTGGACTAAAAAGGCTCCAGAAAACAATCACCACGCTCCCAAGAAGAGGACTTTCCCCGGATTCGCCAGGGGCAAGAGAAGTTAGATGACACTACTCGAAGGATTGCTCTGGTTGACACTTAATGTCTACCACGAAGCGAGATCGGAACCGCAAATAGGCCAGGTGGCGGTTGCCCACGTGACCTTGAACAGGGCCTCAGAAACCCAGTTGCCGCTAAAAGAGGTTATCAAACAGCCCTACCAGTTCAGCTGGACCTTCCAGAAAGATTCATATCTTCCCGATGACCCGGATGCTTTTCTGAAGTGCTTGCATTCTGTATATCTGGCCCTTCAGACTCCTGACTTTACCAATGGGGCGACCCACTATCATCTCGATACCATCACCCCAAACTGGGCATCAGGGTTTACCTACATTGCCCAGTACGGCTCGCACAAATTTTATAAGCAATAAAAAAGGCTCAGGCCTCAGCGGCTTTTTTTATGGCTTCTTCCATGTCCTGCAGCCTGGTTTCCGACATCCTGATCGAAATCGGATAGACGAGGGTACGGTCCAGCAGAGCCGCTGACGCAGGCAGGGCCTGTGGATCGTAAATTACTCTTCTCTTTCCGCCGGGCTCGGCAAAGGGCCAGCCGCTTTTTGCCTGAGTGGAGCCGGCCAGCAGATGCTCCCACTTGGGATAGAAGTGCCAGCTGTTTTCAGCCCAACAAATTGATGGGGCGCCGTTTTCCTGCAGGACTCGACCGACTCTCCTACGATGATCTGAGTCCTTCAGGGTAAAGGACAGAAAAGTTGCGCTGTCCCCGGCGGGATCAATAAGTTCTCGAAAGCTGGCCCCGGGGATGCACGCGATACACTCTTTCAGCCTATTTTTGTTTTTCTTCTGGGCGGCAATCATCGAATCGAGCTTGGCCAGCTGAGCAATGCCGATAGCCCCCTGTAACTCCATCATCCTGTAGTTGAAGCCAATAAAAGAACGCCCTTCACCACCGCGGCCGCCGGGGTTGACTGCATGATCATGTCCGTGATCATGATACTCGGACATCTCAGTATGAAGCTTCTGGTCATCGGTGATGATCATGCCCCCCTCTCCCGTGGTCATGGTTTTGACCGAATCAAAAGAGAAGGTTCCGCATGTTCCAAAAGTACCGAGATACTTTCCATGGATGTGGCCCCCGGCCGCCTGGGCCGTATCCTCAAGCACGGGGATACCGGCCTCATCAGCTATTTCCACTATTTCCTGGATGCGCGCGGCAGTACCCAACATGTGCACAGGGATGATGCAGGCTGTTTTTTCAGTAATTTTACGTTTGAGATCGGCAGGATCCATATTCAGCGTCGCGTCGATTTCAGTGAATACCGGCAGCGCTCCGACTTCAAGGATTGCCTCCCAGGTGGCAACGAAGGTAAATCCCTGGGTGATGACTTCATCTCCCGGGCCTACTCCCAAAGCCTTCAAGGCAACCTTCACTGCAGCAGTACCCGAGCTCACTGCCTGCGCATAACCGGCCCCGGTATAGGCGGCAAATTTTTCCTCAAACTCTTTTACCTTATAAATTCCCCGGCGCTGATCGCCAAATTCGTAGCGAAACAGAACTCCCGTATCGAGAACCTCGAGGACCTGCTGCTTCTCCTCTTCGCCAAATATTTCAAAACCAGGCATTGTTCTTCCTCCTCAACGTGCGCCCCTATCTACCTGAAAATGTCTTTAAGTCACTGGTCATCTGTAACAATTTTACCTGTAAAGCGCGATATTGTCGATAAGTCTTATCCGCTGGCTTACTCGAATTGCGCCAAGAACACGGCATCGCCCCCTCACCTGTGAAACCTCGTGAAGACTCTGCTCGTCGACAATTGTCAGATACTCAAGGGTACAGAAGCTGCTCTTCTCAATCAGGGCGACTGCCTGGGCGCGCAGATCATCGACGTCGGCAGCATCTTTTTCTTTTTGTACCCTCCGCCAGATCAACTGCAAGGCTTGATGGAGTACCAGTGCGTCCTGGCGTTCAGACTCGCTCAGGTAACTATTTCTTGAACTCATGGCAAGTCCATTGTCTTCTCTGACAATGGGCACCCCGACGATCGATACAGAAAAATTTAAATCCTTGGTCAGCTGACGAATGATCTGCAGCTGCTGAAAATCTTTTTCTCCAAAAAAGGCATAGTCCGGGTGGATGATGTTGAACAGTTTGGCAACCACCGTGGCGACCCCAGTAAAATGACCGGGGCGGTCAAGACCGCACATACCCTCTGCCAATCCGGCAACCGATACCTCTGTCTGGTGACCGGGGCGGTATATTTCCCCAGGCTCTGGACAGAACATCAGATCGGCACCACACCCTCTCGCCTTATCACAGTCACCTTCAAAATCGCGGGGATAGACGTCGAGGTCTTCTTCCGCTCCAAATTGAGTGGGATTGACGAACAGTGATACGATCGTCTTGTCAGTTGTGCCCACCGACATGCGCATAAGTTCCAGGTGCCCCTGGTGAAAAAAACCCATGGTCGGTACCAGGCCAATGATGTGTCCACGCTGTCGCCACCCGGAAACAATTTCTCGAGTCTCTGTTATGGACCTGACTATTCTCACTGGGCCGTCTTGATCCTGGCGATTTTTTCTTCAACCATAACCCTTTGCAAAGCGTCCGAAGGGTCCAGTTCGGTGAGGTACTGCTCGTATAATTCCAGCGCCTGCTCCCGGTTGCCCTGCAGCTCCAGAACGCGGGCCGACCCTAGGAATCCGATGTCTTGATACCCTTCCACCTCCATGAGCGCACCATACTCGCTCACTGCCTCTTGGAAATTGCCTGCGGCTTCTGCAGATTGGGCGATACCGACTGAAACAAGCGGCCAGAGGGGAGACGAAGATTTGATATCGTCTCTGAGCTCTTTAAACTTCTGCTGCGCCTCACTCATTTGCGAGTTTTCCAAGAATTCCTGAGCAGTATTAATGCGTGCCCACAGCGCTGCGTCCGTACCGTCATATTCTTTTTCCACTTCGGCTAGTTTATCGAGCATTTCCTGCCCACTTAATTCCTGGGCAGCGAACAGCGCTTCCGAACTCTTTTCAATTCTGCCGTCCCGGTAAGAATCGTAAAGAGACCAACCAACGACCAGAATCACCAATCCTGCAACGGCAGCCTGGACCAGTCTTTTATTTTCTCTGACGAACTTAACCGCAGCCGGCGGAAGATTGAGCTGCTCAAGCAAGACTTCGAGATTGTTTTTATCACTTTCGTCAACGTATTCCTTTTCGAAGATGTCTTCCTTCGCCATCTGAATTCTCCTGAATACTCACCTTCATTTTTATTGTTTTTGAAATCAGCGAGTCATATATAGTACAAAAGCGCTTAGGTGTCCATCTGTAAACCATACCAGCTGTCAGAGCCGAGAAGATGAGTGAAGGGTTGTTAGGACAGGTTAAATCAGTTTCCCAGATCAATGCAGAGATTCGCCGGCTTCTCGACAGCGAGTTCCGATTTGTGCGTGTGCGTGGTGAAGTGTCAACCATCAGGCAGCCCTTCTCCGGCCATACCTATTTTATTCTCAAGGATCAACAATCCCAGCTTCCCGCAGTGCTCTTCAAGAATCAGAGACGATGGCTTGCCGGCGAGCTCGAAGAAGGGCAGCAGGTTATCTGCGACGGCCGCATCAGTGTCTACGAGCCCCGAGGTCAATATCAGCTCATTGTCGACACCATTGATTTTGACGGTACCGGTCAGCTTCGGGTGCTGTTCGAGCAACTCAAGCAAAAACTCAAAAGTGAGGGGCTTTTCGACTCGGAGCGCAAAACTGAGCTTCCGGCTCACATCGAAAAAGCAATCCTTATTACCTCTCCCACCGGGGCCGCCGTATACGACTTTATTTCAGTATGCCGGGGCCGCAGCGCCGATCTGCTAATTCAGATTCTGCCCGTTCGCGTTCAGGGTCAGGGGGCCGCTGATGAAATCTGTCGAGCCATAGAAAGGGCTCAGACCCTTGACCCAGATGTCGTGATCCTCTGCCGGGGCGGCGGTTCCATTGAAGATCTCTGGTCATTCAATGAGGAGTCTGTTGCCAGAGCCATATTTGCAGCCCAAACACCTTTTATCACCGGTATTGGCCACGAGACCGATTTTACCATTGCCGACTTCTGTGCCGATGTAAGGTGCGCGACCCCTACGGCCGCCGCAGAATTAATCACCGCAGACCCTGCCGGCTTTGGGGAAAAGCTTGAATATTTTTCCGCCCGTCTTCTGCGGACCATGACACTTCTGCTCAATGAGTGCGGGTCTCGGCTGAACCTGGCAGCTGACAAGCTGTCAACTTTCGACAGGGCTTTCAGCCACCACACGTTTACGGTGGAATACCTATTCGCCAAACTGCATGGGGCAATGGCTCTGGCAGTCGAGCAAAAAACCTCAAGCTTTTCTGAAGTGCACTCCAGCCTTCTTCGTTTAGCGCCTGACCATGCGATCCGGAGGCATCAGGACAGACTCGGCTATCTCAGTCAGCGTCTAATCGACAGCACGAATCAGCGTATCAGTTCCCGACAGACCACTCTGGAACAGTCCGCAGCCGTACTTGACACGCTGAGCCCACTAAAAACACTGGCCAGGGGGTACGGTATCATTTCAAAAAAGGGGAAAACTGCTGGCAGTTCGACAATGATCATCACCAGCACAAGCCAGGTGGATGAAAAGGAAGAAGTGGAGGTCAGACTGCATCAGGGTTCTATGGATTGCCAGGTGGTACGCAAAAAATCCTGATCTCACCGTCAACCTGACGGCACCACCTCATCAGGCCTGATAGAAGGCTTCGGCAATATCCCTGTAATCGTAGGTAATGCGGTTGGTTTTCAGAACCTGCAGCATGCTGCCGAGGCCGGTAGAGCCGACGAAACTGATTATCGACCCTGCGCCAAGCCGTTGGACTGTGAATCCAGAATTGTGTAAAACTTTAAGAGATTTCTGATAGCGGTCAACGACAACGGCAAGAACGGAGTAATCCTCCATGTAATTGTCGGGAACACCCAGGTAATCAAGGTATTCTGACTTTGTCTCCAGGCCTTCGGGAAGCAGTGCGATTTTGCCCATAACCTCGACCGCTGTGTGTTCACTGGCAAGAGCTCCAGCCCACTTTCAGATTGCTGTGGAAAAAAGCGCTTGGCGGCCAGCAGGGTTGCCCTTTTAGAGCAACTCCAGTCCGGCGAAAAAATAGCCTATCTCAAAAGCTGCTGTTTCCGGCGCATCGGAGCCGTGGGTCGCATTTTCACCGACGAAGGTACCAAATTCTTTTCTCAGGGTACCCTCCGCAGCTTCGGCAGGATCGGTGGCTCCCATTAGAGCACGCCATTTTTTAATGGCCTCCTCCGCTTCCAGCACCATAACGATGCAGGGACCGCTACTCATAAAATCGGTAAGCTCATCAAAAAAAGGTCTCTCACGGTGCACTTGATAAAAGCCTTCTGCTTCCTTCTTGCTTAGCAAGAGCTTTTTCAGTCCGACAACCTTGAACCCTTCTTGGTAGATTCGTGCCAGGATCTTTCCAGCGTTGCCTGCCGCAAAGGCATCAGGCTTTATAATCGCAAATGTCTTCTCCATTGCTAGCCTCAATGTATCTGATTAGGGGTTAATGTGGGACAAAACCTGTAGCATTGCGGATCAGGTTTGTCAAGCATGGGATGGGGGATGTTCAGTTTCGCAGAACCACTTGTCAAGGATAAGTCACTGCCGTCCGGAAGCTTGCAGTGCCAACCTGAGCAGGGCATTGACGATAGCGACTGCAACCGGGGTACCCCCTTTGCGCCCCTTGCTGGTGATAAAAGGATAGTTCTGGTTGGCCAGGATCTCCTTGGATTCCACCGCATTGACAAATCCCACCGGAACACCAACCACCAGAGCTGGCCTGATTTTGTTTGACTCTATCAGCGCCATGGCAGCAACCAGGGCGGTCGGCGCGTTTCCCACTGCAATAATGCCAACGTCAGTGCCCGAGAGCTTCTCGATGGCGGTTTCCGTTCTGGTCTTTCCCGCAGCTCTGGCTTTTTTTTCAACGTCGGCATCATTGATATAACAGGTGACCGCGCCACCAAAACGGTGAACAATCTTATTGCTTATGCCGGCGGCACCCATGGAAACGTCTATGTAAATATCCCTGCCCGACTGTATCGACGCAATCGCGGAGGCGATGCTCCGTTCATGAAATACGAGGCTGCGGGCGAACTCAAAATCACCGGTTGCATGGACCACCCTTCTGATCACCTGGAAGCGATCGGGATCTATTCGGCCAACCGGCAGACCCGTCTGCATCTCAAATTCACGCTCGATGATAGCAAAACTCTGTGCTTCTATTTCTGCAGGCGGGACATCTTTAATAATGGCCATTTTTGAGTGTGTCGGGTTCTACGAGTTTGTTATAGATATGGTCGATTACCGAGACCGAATTTCCAAAATGCAGATGGACGTAGCTGCCCAGCGCGGAGCCAACACTATAGCCTTCGTGAATATTATTATCAAGGTCGTAGAGATGCTCAAATTTATCATGCATTTCTGAATTCTTATGAGAAAAGTCAATATCAGAATAGTGGAATTCATGACCTCTGAGCAGATCGCCTTTGGTTCCTAAAAGACAATCTTTGAGAAGGGTCGCCTGGCGGTAGCCCAATTTCCTGAGTCTTGTGTTCATAACCGTTTCAAAGGGGAAGACACCTGTCATCTCGTACACCTGGCCGTCCATGTCCCGAAGAGAACGGCAGAGATACATGAAGCCCCCGCATTCGGCGTAAATCGGCATATGCCAACCATGAGCCGCAACGATTTCTCTGCGCATGGAGTGGTTGAGACTCAAGGCTGCACCATAGTTTTCCGGATAACCGCCGCCAAAGTAGAGCATATCGAGGTCTTCCGGCAGCTTCTGGTCATGAATGGGACTGAAGTCAACGATCTCAAATCCCCGCTCCTCGAAAAGCTCGAGGTTCTGGGGATAATAAAAACAGAAGGCCTCATCCCGGGCGAGCCCCAAACGTAATCTCTTGCCTTGGCCCCTGGCCGGATCCTTCTCCGCTGCCCTTGCAGATTCGTGGGGTGACTTTGTTAATCCAGCCTTCTGCGCGATTATAGTATCGAGATCAAGTTCTCTCTCCACCGCTTCGAGCAACCCTTTGAGCCCCTCGTCGCTGAGCGGTTTCTCGCTGCCCATGTGCAAGCCAAGATGACGCCCCGGTATATGATAGGTGCGATCACGGCCCAAAAAACCGACATAATCGAGGTCGCAATTGGTTGAAACCGCATCCTCTATCAGCTGGCGGTGTCTGGGAGAACCTATGTTGTTGAATATCACCTTTCCTATGGTGAGTTGCGGATCATACTTCTGAAATCCGAGCACCATCGCGGCCGCACTTTCAGCTGCCGACCCCGCATCGACAATCAGCAGAACAGGCAGATCCAACGCTTTAGCCAGGGCAGCGGTGCTGGCATCGCCTCCATCGAACAATCCCATGACTCCCTCGACCACGACGACATCGGCTCCCCGGCTTTTTTCTGTGAATGTTCGGCGGCAACAGTCCGTCCCCATCATTTTCAAATCAAGGTTATATGAGTCTTTCGAGGTAATCGCCCGGTGCAGGGTCGGGTCAATGAAATCGGGACCGCATTTGAAGCATTGCACCTTCAAGCCCCGCTTAACCAGGGCCGCCACGATCCCAATGGTCAAAGTGGTTTTACCACTGCCGCTTCTGGGGGCGCCAACTATAAATGCAGGTATGGTGTTCATCGAAGAACCGTCGCCAGGAACAGATGGATTACGCAGCAGAGGCCAAAGAAAATAAGCGAACCGACAATAACAAGTCTGTTCGCCTTTTTGATGTCGCCCGGTCGTACCCGCCCCAGCCCTTCACCAATATACTCCTTATACGTGACCCGGCCGAAGTAAAGAGACGGACCGCCAAGTTCTACGTTCAGCGCCCCGGCGGCCGCTGCTTCACTGTGACCGCTGTTGGGACTGCTGCTTCTCAACCGGTCTCTTTTATATATTCGGGCAGCATTTCTGCCGTCCAAGCTGAGCAGATACGCCGCTCCGATCAGGCACAGCCCACTCAGCCGAGCTGGAATAAAATTGGCAAGGTCGTCCACTCGGGCGGCGCACCAACCGAACTCGAGATACTGTTTGTTTTTATAGCCATACATCGAATCCATCGTGTTGATCGCTTTGTATGCCATGGCGCCGCAGGCACTGCCTATGAGCGGGTTGAGCTGGAAATAAGCACCACCAATCGCTCCGCTGAAGGCCCAGAACAGAGGGGCGGTTATGCCGTCAACCATATTTTCACTGACCGACTCGATGCAGGCCCGACAGACACCTCCCTCATCAAGTGTTGCCGTATCTCTGCCGACCATCAGGCCGACGGCCTGGCGAGCTCCACCCATATCGCCTGATAGCAGGTGAGTATAGACGCTATTGCTGTGCGCGACCAGATCACCGGCGGCGATACAGAAAAAACATACCAGCAGGGCCCCTAATAATGCGGCTCCCTCCGCTATGTGCAGCAGTGCCAAGAAGAATCCTGCCAAAGCCGCCACGGTCGTCAGCAGTACTAAAAAAAAGGCGATGACGCCTCTGATCTTCGTGGACAGCCAGGTTACTCTTTTTCTGGCGAACCTCTCATAGAAAACGCACAGCTGGCCGATAAGCCTCACCGGATGGGGTACGAAGCGGGGATCCCCGAGCGCATAATCGGCGACCAGCACAATCAGCAGCTGAACGTAGAGGGTGAACTCAGCTCTCAAGGTTCATCAGCCCATAGATTTTTTCAATATCGACGCTTGATCTGATCAGGTCGGCGAGTTCGTCCAAGCTGTTATCAACGTTGTAGCTGGTTCCCTCATCACCTTTCGGGGACAACTTCTTATGCACCCTAAGCCGGTCTATGAACCAGCGCCTGAACCTGTCTTTATCGAATATTCCGTGCAGGTAGGCCCCCCATATTCGATTGTCGGCGCTGCTGCTCCCACAGGTTTTACCGTCGTCGAACTGCAGAACCGGCCGCAGATTGGTGCTGGTTTTACCATGATGGATTTCATAACCGACAATTCTTTCACCGGATTCGAGGTGGGTTCCCTGCTGCTTAACCAAAGTTTTTTCTTGAGCCAGCACGGTATCGACTTCGAGCAGTCCAAGTCCAGCCATGGTTTCAGCGCTGGTTTCGATGCGGTGAGGGTCTCTGAGTTCCCTGCCAAGCATCTGGTAGCCGCCGCAGACACCTACCACTGTGCCTCCTCGACGGGCGTAGTCAAGGATGGCCTCATCCATCCCCCGCTCCCGGAGGTAGTGAAGATCGCCGGCAACATTTTTTGAGCCGGGCAGGATAAGTGCATCAGGTCTGCCGATAAGATGCTTGTCGGAAACGAATCGGATATTTACATCGACCTCGTGATAAAGCGGATCGATGTCGGTAAAATTGGATATGTGGGGAATATCGATGACTGCAATCTCGACCTGGTCGGGACCGGTTCCCCGGTCCCGGTAAAACCCTTCCCGAAGGGAAACCGAATCCTCCTGAGGAATCGACATGTCGGTCATATAGGGAACCACGCCCAGCACCTCTTTGCCCGTGTGGTCGGCAACGAAACGATGGGCAGCCTCGAGAAGCGACTGGTCGCCCCTGAACTTGTTGACCACGAAACCGGCTACCAGGGATCGCTCCCATTCTTCAAGCACGTCCATGATGCCGGCAAAAGAAGCATAGACACCTCCCCGGTCGATATCTCCCACGAGGAGCACCGGGGCGCCCGCATGGCGTGCCATCTTCATATTCACAAAGTCATGGCGTTTGAGATTGACCTCCCCGGGTGATCCGGCGCCCTCGAGGACAAGTACCTCATATTCCATCCTCAACTCGTCGAAGCTTGCCTTCGCGGCTTTCCAGGCTTCTTCCTTGAAGGCGTGATACTGGCGAACATTCATGTTCCTGACCGGTCTGCCGTTGACGATCACCTGGCTCCCCGTATCGCTGTTCGGTTTCAAAAGCACCGGGTTCATTCTCCAATCGGGCTCGACTTTAGCCGCCTGAGCCTGGACTACCTGTGCCCTTCCCATCTCACCACCGTCCGCGGTGACATGGGAATTGAGAGACATGTTCTGGGCTTTGAACGGACACACCCGGTAGCCGTCCTGGACCAGTATCCGGCACAGAGCCGCAGACAGTATCGATTTGCCGGCATTGGAGGAGGTGCCCTGAAACATGATGGTCCGGGCCCTGCGAACAGGTGTTTTTGTACTCCTGGTCGATGAGTTGAACACCTCGTTGAGTGAGTCGATCAGTCTACCATTGTCTGCCCGTGTTCTGACGGCCACCCTGATATAGCTGTCCCCCAGCCCCTGATAGTTGCCGCAGCGCCTGATTACTATCCCCCTCTGCAACAATTGCCGATAAAGCTTTTCCGCACTGAGACCATCACCGAGTTTAACAAGCAGATAATTGGCCCGGGAGTCAAACACCGTAAGTTGAGAGAATGCCGCCAGTTGGTGATGCAGCTCATTACGCAGCTCAGAACATGCTGCAATGGTGCGACGGCAATAATCCTCGTCCTGGAGACACTTTGCCGCCACTCTCTGGGAGAGGACGTTTACCGACCAGGGCGGCAGCAGTAATTTGAGGCGCTGAAGGTAATCCTTCGGAAAGATACCAAATCCGGCACGCAGGCCTGGAATGGAAAAAAATTTGGTGAGCGAGTTGAGGGTGATGATATTGGGCGCCTTCCCCCCCACCGTGGTGTGAGGTGAGACAAAATCGTGGAAGGCTTCATCGACGATAAACAGTGTATCCGGGTTCCTATTGGCAAGGGCGACAACCTGATCGTCTTGGATCAGCGACCCGATCGGGTTTACCGGATTACCGAATATTACCGTCTCTCCCCCGTCAAGTTCACCTTCCAGAAGATCTATCTGCGGTGACAACGAATCTTCAGATTCGGGCATGATAAGCTGGACTTCAAAACCGTGCGCTTCAAAGACCTTTATGTAATCCACGTAGCAGGGCACCGGGATCAGCACTTTCTTGGGCGCCACTATCGAAGGAAGCATATAGAGCAGTTCTGTAGTACCGTTGGCCGGCACGATCATTTCGCGATCCACCCGATAACAACCTGAGATTGTTTCAACAAGTGCTTCACAATGTGGATCAGGATAGTGGGAAATCAGATGCAGATCCCGGTTTATCAGGGAGCGGAGCCACGGAGGAGGACCAAGAGGGTTGATGTTGGCGCTGAAATCGAGAAATTCCCTGTCCATGCCGGCTTCAGGCCCAAATTTGTGGACATTGCCGCCGTGCTCAAACTTCGTCAAGTCAGCGATGGATTTAGGCTCAGTCAAACCAGGCTCCGTGGCAAGGAAAAGATTAGAAAGTGAGTCCCACCGCGAGAAGAATCCCGGTCTCCATTATCTCGCAGAGACAGCCGATGGTATCCCCGGTAAACCCAGCAATTTTTTTCAAGCACCAGGCCGAGAAGATTATCAGCACCAGGATAAAAGAACAAATAATAACAAGCAATTTACCAGGCAATATGAAAACGACTATGAGCAGCAGCAGGAGAATGGAGATCAATGACGCTGCATAGGTGGTGCTGCCGGCCGTGAAGAGCTGCCCCAAGCCGCCTTCAGGCCGAGCATAGGGCAGAAAATACATAGCTGTTACCATAGCTGTTCTCCCCGCTGCTGCGGCACAGATGAGTCCACCCGTCAGGTCCTGTGAGGCCAGGGAAAAGATGGCTGCGGACTTCAACAGCAGAAGTGAGCAGACGACGGCGGCTCCCATGACGCCGATGCGGCTGTCTTGCATGATCTCCAGGGTGCGTTCACGGGTTCTTGAACTGAGAAAACCATCAGCCGTATCCGCGAGCCCATCCATGTGCAGAAAACCGGAAAGCGATGAGAGTAGTATGGCAAGTGCCACCGCGGTGACCAGCGGAGAGGCAAGAACCTGAAGAATGGATGCGCAGAGGGCAACGAAACAGCCGACAACGAGACCGACGACAGTGAAATAAAAGCAGGCGGCGCCAAAATAGTCCTGCTCATCACCGGCTGCGGCCAAACCGGGGAAAATGGTAAGAAACCTGAGGGCCGCAGAGAATGAGCGCAGCGGGTGGTGGAGTGCTGTTTGTAAATCACTCATTTATTTGCCATCAAACCTGCCTTCTCTTCTACTTATCGGCCTGGGCAACTGCCGCCTCTGCAAAGGTGGCGACATCGGTGAGCACCCGGCGTGCCGCTTCGACAATATTCATGGCCAGGGCAGCACCGGTCCCCTCGCCGAGCCTGAAGTTGAGATCCAGCAGCGGCCTGGCGCATCCCAGTGTCTCCTGCATGTATTTGTGACCAGGCTCAACCGAGCGATGGGAACAGATAATATAGTCTCTCACGAATGGTTCCAGCTTAAAGGCTATCAGGGCACCGGCGGTGGAGATGAAGCCATCTACCACCACAGGCTTTCGGCGGGCGGCGGCGCCAAGTATCAGTCCGGCGATCCCGCCAATTTCATATCCGCCAATTTTCGCCAGGATATCGAGCCCATTTTGTGGATCAGGCTTATTTATTTCAAGAACCTTCTCGATGATCGCAATTTTCCTGCCCAATTGCTCATCATCGAGCCCCGTCCCCCGTCCAGTCAATTCCCGCACCGGTTTTCCGGTGACAACGGCGGCAATGGCGCTGCTTGGAGTGGTATTGCCGATACCCATTTCACCGGTACCGAACACATCGTAGGACTGTGCCAGATCAAGCGCAAGCTGGATACCAGCTTCAACCGCTTTTCTCGCATTGGCAATACTCATTGCCGGTCCTGCCGCAATATTGTTGGTGCCGGGCGCTATTTTCCTGGATATGAAGCGCTCCGATCCAGACAAATCGGAAAAATCTGCATTTACACCGATATCGACAACGATCACATCGGCACCGGCCTGGCGAGCCAGGGCGTTGATACCCGCTCCGCCGGAAGCAATATTGTAGACCATCTGCGGGGTGACTTCGGCGGGAAATTTGCTCACCCCCTCGGCCACCACTCCATGATCACCGGCCATGGTAACGATTATCTTTTTTTCAACTGCAGGCTCTATGGATTTTGACATGCCGGCCAGGTCGACTGCAAGGTCCATGACATCGCCAAGCGCCCAATGCGGCATGGTGAGTTGCTCCAGACGGGCTCTGGCCTGGCTTCTGGCGTCGTTATCCTGGGGAAAGATCTCCCGGCAGGTCTGTTCAAGAAGATTCATCGGCGTATTCCTTTGAAAATTACCTTTTAAGATACAATGGCAGGCCGCAGCTGACCAGAACCACCTCTTCAGCAACAGCCCCGATAAGCCTGTTGCAGAGGCCAACCAAGTCGCGGTAGCGCCTGGCCAGCGCATTTTCCGGTACGATTCCCATACCGACCTCGTTGGTTACGAAAATGACCGTCGCATCGGTGGCACCGACCGTGTGAAGGAGACGGGCAACCTGTAAGGAAACAAAGCGTTCATCGCAGTCTATCCTCTTGGCAGCGCAGTCAGCCAGAAGATTGTTGATCCACAGGGTGAGACAATCAACCAGGTAGACGTCATAGTCGTTTCCAGCTATCAGTTCTGCGACGGCCAGCTGTTCCTCGACCGTATTCCAAAGTGATTCATTACGCTCCCGTCTATGTTTTTCGATCCGCTCGGCCATCTCCTTGTCGACAACCGGACAGGTGGCGATAAAACAATGCGTGCCGCTTAATTGTTCAGCACGCTGAAGAGCAAAATCGCTCTTCCCGCTTCTCGTTCCCCCGGTGACCAGGATTGATTTTCCCATGCTCTCCCGTCATCCACTGCAGTTAAAAAACTCAAGATTTCCATAGCCGTCTATTATGCTGATCTTCGATACCCCTGCCTCTTTCGGGTTGAAGGCGAAGGCTCGGAGATGATCGATACCAAGTAAATGACTGATACCAACTCGTATTACTCCTCCGTGGGCTACGATCAAAACACGATTGAATTCTTTTGTCAGCAATTTGTCGAACCACCCAGTGATCCGAGCATTAAAAGTCCGGATCGTCTCGCCTCCAGGAAATGTAAAATCCTCGCCTTCAAACTCCCATTTGTCGAGCTGCTCGGGATAGTTCGTTCGCACCTCAGCGAAGCTGAGCCCTTCCCAGACGCCAAAATCGATTTCCCTGAGACACTCGTCGAAAAAGAGTTCCGCATCAATTGCCAGGAGGGAAACAGTCTGCCTGCAGCGGATGAGGGGGCTGCAGAAACAATAATCAAAATCGAGCAGGTCAAATAATGGGGAAAGTCTGGAAACTTGCTGGGTACCCTCTATGGAGAGTTCGACATCGGTGCTCCCTGTATAGGTGCCGGGCTGTGGAGTGTGCCCGTGTCTCAGAAGATAGATTTCCACCGTCTCAGGTCAGCTTATACTTATCGCCGTAGCCCCGGGGCGTTATCATCTTGCCGTCCCTGATAAAGGTTGCTGAATTACCGACAATCACCGTTGTCTGCATATCGGCATCGGCAGGATTGACAGACTTGAGAGTGGTAACAGTGACCAGCTCATGTTCCCGGGTAGCGCCTCGAACCATGCCGACCGGGGTGGTGGAGGCGCGTACACCGCCGATTATCTCGAGGGCCCTGGCCAGTTGCCAGTCACGTTTTTTTGATCTCGGATTGTAGATCACCAACACGAAATCAGCCTCTGCCGCTGCTCGAATCCTCTTTTCTATGAGATCCCAGGGGGTGAGTAAATCGGAAAGGCTGATGGTGGCGAAATCGTGCATGAGCGGGGCCCCGAGACGCTCGGCACAGCTGTTCAGCGCTGCGATGCCGGCCACCACCCTGATTTCCACCTTGCTGTCTCGCAGCCCGGCCACCTCGTAGACCAACCCGGCCATGGCATAGATGCCTGGATCCCCCCCTGATACAAGGGCAACATGCTTGCCCTGCTCAGCCATATCGATGGCCTGGCCGACCCGATCAACTTCCTGCATCATCGCCGAAGAAATGGTTTCCTTGCCCTCTATGAGCTCGCCAATCAGGTCAAGATAGGTACGGTAGCCAACCACCACATCTGCCTTTTCCAATTCCTTGCGGGCCGCCGGTATCAGATAATCCAAGTTCCCTGGTCCGGTGCCCACGACACTCAATATTCCGTTTCTGCTACCGCTGCAGTTATGCGTTCCCATTTCCTTTTCTGTATAATCAGCCTTCCCTTACGTCCTCGATCCGCTGCAGCCAGGATGGCCGCCGACTCGCAGACACCGAACACACCAATTTTCCGGTGCACAATCTCTGATTTAGATAGGCCAGCCACTGAACTGATCTGTTCCTTGCTGAAGAACCGCAGCGGCCAGTTTAATTGATTTCCAAGCTCGAGCAGACCTGCTTCGTCACTTTTCAGGTCAATGCTGGACGCCCCGCCTACACTCCTGAGATCGAGTCCGTCCTTTTCTGCAAGGTCGACCACCGCACGTTTGAATTCATCGACCGTGGCCCCTCTTCTGCAGCCGAAGCCGATATATCTTATCCGCGGAATCAACTGCAGACCTGCCGTCGGCTTCGGAGTCAGGGCAATGACTATATCAGCATCGTGCCGATTTGTACATGGTCGGAAATCAATGGGCAGAGTTTTTATGAACCGGCGTTGCTGGTGGATGTGCAAAACGCCTTTGTGCAGCAGTTTAGCAGAAATCTCTGCGAGTCTTTCCGGATGCCCCACCGTAAGATTTTCCTCCTCTGCCCAGAGATCGAGCGCGGTATGCCCCGAGACGTCTGAAGCGGTGGTAATTACCGCAGTTCCTCCGCAGATTTCGGCAACTTTTTCGGCCAGACGGTTACCTCCGCCGATATGACCGGAGAGAAGACTTATCGCGTGTCGTCCTGCTTCATCGACAACCACGATACAGGGATCGCTTAGTTTACTCCGGCACAAACCGCTTACGCACCGGACGACTATGCCCGCCGCCATCACACAGATGATGCTGTCGTAAGAGCGCCAGGCCTGCTCCAGGGCCTTTCTTATACCGTGCCGGTAGTCTACAACCTCGCTCTCAGGCAAGTCCCTGCAGAGTCGCTGGGCCAAGTCGCGGCCTGCGGCAGTGGCTGCCAGTATGGCCGTTTTTCCCATCTTGGTTAATTTTCCTGCTGGCGGGAAAGTTCGTCCAACTGGGTCCGGGCAAAGTCGATTGTCGGATCCAGAGTCAATGCCAGGGTGAAGTAACGGATGGCCTCCTCCCAATTTCCAAGCCGGTTATGGTTTACCCCGAGATTGGCATAATCCATTGCCGAGGCCGGGTTGAGATGCACCGCCCGCTCAAAGTGGGTAATCGCTGTCCGGTATTCTTCTTTTTTGAAGTAACAGAAACCCAGCAGATTGTGCAGATCCTCACGCTCGTCATCTTCCTGGCAGCCACGCTGCAAAACTTCTATGGCCTCATCATAGCGCTGCAGATCTTTGAGGCAGTTACCTTTATAGGAATAAATGTAGGGCAGGTCTTCTCTTTCCGGAGCCTGGTTCAAGGCCAGGTCGAATAATTCCAATGCCTCTGCGCAGCTGCCCCTGTTTAAAAGGCTGATACCCCGGTAGAAGGAGAGATAGTAAGACTCAGGGAGCAGATGTTCCATCTCCTGGAGCTTTGCTGCAAAGAGCCATGGATCATCAACCAGTTCATTGAGCAGCTTGGCGGCGAAAAGGCCGGCGTCACAGCGCCGGGAACGCTCTCTGAAATGGGCGCCGGGGACGATGGTGTAAAGAGCGGGGATCTGCAAACTGGGATGCGTCACATCGATCATGAAAATTTCCATGTCGATGGTGCGCAAAGCCTCTATACAGCGCTCCAGTTCGACCTTCATATTGTCGTCGCCGAGATCGTTCATCTGAGACACAGCGATGCTCTTGCCGCTCTCGGTAAGATAACGCACCTCCTCCATGGTCAGCGGTTTGGGCAGGCCCGAGGCAACATAATTGGCCCCCGTGTTAAAATCACCGGCCAACTGGGCCACCTCCGTGAGCGCACGTATTATCGCCTTATCCGGTCCCGGAGTTGTGCCGGCGGTATAGACTATCTCGCTTAGTTCCGGAAAAGTTGAGCGGTCGATGGCCAAGGCCCCGACACTGCACAGGCCTGTATTCAGGCTGAAATCGTTGAGGTAGAGCTCGATGCCGTTCTGTTCGAATTTGTCGAGCAGTTCCCGGGCAACAGGGTCTTGGATGGTTGTTTTGTCTATCGCCGGGGTCGCTATCTGATGCTGGTTGATAAGCGAGCAGACGTGTCTCTCTACTATCTCACTGATACCTTGGAGAGCAGCCTCCTCAACCGTATTGCCTGCCGACGGTCCGTTGAATTCGTTGATCGCATAGAACCAGGAGAAGGGAATGAGCACCTGTTCTCCGCGACTGATATTGGTTGCCCAGGTCCATTGCATGGGGATGTCTTCGAGCAGCAGTTCCAGTTCCTTGCCTGTTAGAGAATCGTCTTCCACCGATTTGAGCAGGTAGGAGCTGTCCATCAAGGGATACCCCTGCTCCCTGAGGGTGGTGTAGTCTCCCCGGACAAAATTTTCCTCCCCGGCCTTGAAGGCAAAAAACGAAAACCTCTCTGCCAACTCCATGCAGGCCGAAGCCTTTGACTGGATCGGAGAGGCACCTTTTCCCATCTGTTTTTTGGTTCCGGTCAGAGATCTGGCTTCATCCGTACAGACGCTGAAATAGACGGGAATGTCCAGCCGGCCATTGTCTATTCTTTTGACTTCGCTGAGAATCTTGATATCGAACCCTTCAAGGCGCTGGTAGAAATTGTCGATCGTCTGTTCAGGGGTAAGCGCTTTATCCTGATCCCGGGTAAATGTTTTGGGACAATCTGCAAAACTGATGACACTCTTTCTCATGGAATATTCCTGGTGCTGTTTCTATTAGAATGGTGAATCAATGAACAAGCTGCCGAAGGCCTCAATCAATCTAATCTCGAAAAAAATTTACACAAGCGGGGGGCCGGGAAAGGCCGATTGATGGAGAACTTAGCCGCACGTGGCCGCCAGTTCATTGATTTTGTTCAGCCAGCGGGGATCATCGCTGTGCAGCGAAATTTCCCTGGATGTCTCATCGATATAGGAAAGAAGAACCACCAGTGCCGATTCCGGCATTACATCCTCGGCCCGCTCATACCATTCGATCAAAGTCAGACCGTCGCCATAAAGATATTCTTCTAATCCCAGGGCAAACACATCCTCGCTCGATCCCAAGCGGTAGAAATCCATGTGATAGAGTGGCAGTATGCCGCGATATTCATGCAGAATCGCGAAAGTGGGGCTGTTTACATATTCATCTTCATCCACCCCCGCACCCTGAGCAATGGCCTGTACGAGGGTGGTTTTCCCGGCTCCGAGGTCGCCGCCCAGACAGACGACATCGCCGGGTTCACACATCGAACCGAGATTTCTGCCTACCTTCAAGGTGGTCGCCAGTGAGCGTGAAATCAGTCTCATCTATTATTGGTGAACAGCTTATAATCAAAATGGCCACAAAAAAAACCCCAAGACGTTGTGACGCCTCGGGGTTAGGGACGGTCCGAGTGGAACTTAACCGACTTTTACCACATTTTCAGCCTGGAGTCCTTTGTCTGTTTGTGCCACAGAAAACTCGACCGGCTCCCCTTCCTCAAGAGTGCGAAAGCCCTCTCCCTGGATGGCGCTGAAATGCACGAAGACATCAGCTTCTCCATCAGGCCTTTCAAGAAAACCATACCCCTTGCTTGCGTTGAACCACTTCACCTTACCTTGCACACGTTCCGACATTCTGTTCTCCTCCCGACAATGTGACGGCCTTACCGTCAAATCAAACATGGGGCTCCAGCCCCTTGGAATTACAGATACTCACGAACAAGCGGAGCATCTAGATGCACTGTAGCAGCAGGTTTTTACAGCGTCAAGGAAAAAAATAAAAATTTTCCACCTCAGAACAATAAGTTAGCAGCACAACCGAGAATCAGACGAACGAATTTATCAATCCCTCAGGCTCATATCGAACACCTGGAATTGATCCCGCCAGGATGCTCACTTGTGCCACCAAGTCATCACAAAAGACATGTGATCGTAATAGGTTGGCAGAGTCGCTGGAATATTGAACTTGTTGTGATAGGCAAGACGATGACCACTGAGATACCAATTGGGTACCACGTAATAGCCATACCAGAGCACCCGGTCAAGTGCCTTGGCCGCAGCGGTAAGAGCTTCCCTGTCCTCGGCATAGATGATTTTATCGATCAGGTTGTCAACTGCTTCGTCCTGGATGCCCGGCAGGTTTCTGGAGCCTTTGCGGTCCGCCGCCTTTGAATGCCAGAAATTTATCTGTTCGTTGCCGGGTGACTGCGATTGACCGAACACGAACACACACATGTCAAAATCGAAATTATTGAGTTTATCAGTGTAGAGTGCTGGGTCGATGGTCCGGTAGGAGGCTTCAATGCCGATTTTTTTCAGGTTGTCCGTAAACGCTGCCATCACCCGCTCAAAAGTTGGTGAGACTAGGATGATCTCAAAGCTCAATTTGACTCCCTCTTTGTGGAGGACTCCATCTTCGAGTTTCCAGCCCGCCTCTGTCAGCAGTCGCAGTGCCTGCCTGAGATTGGTACGGATTCCTCCAGGGATATCGGTTGTCGGGGGCTGCAGCTCGGCAGAAAACACCTCTTCGGGTACCAGGCCCTTTAGCGGCAGCAACAGCTCCAGTTCAGCGGCAGAGGGCAGTCCTGTCGCTGCCAGATAGGAATTGGAAAAGTAGGAAGTAGATCTCTCGTATTGATCATAAAACAGCGTCTGGTTGGTCCACTCGAAATCAAAAGCCAGGCCGATCGCTTTACGTACCGCTTTTTCCTTGAACACATCCCGCCTGGTGTTCATCACGAATCCCTGCATTCCTGCGTTGTTTCTATGGGGAAATTTTTGTTTGATGATTGCTCCTGAATCGACTTTGGGACCAGAAAGATCCCTGGCCCACTGCTTGGCGATATTGACCAGCATCAAATCAAATTCACCCGCCTTGAATGCCTCCACCGCAACAGAGTGATCCTTGTAATACTTGTAGGTGACGGTGTCGAAATTATACATGTGCCTGCGCACCGGATGCTCACGCGCCCAATAATCAGGATTGCGCTGATAGGTGATATAGCGACCCTGTTTGAACGATTTAACGGTATACGGTCCTGAGCCTAGAGGAGGGAGCATTTCCCGGTTGTCGAATCCGTTCTGCTCGTAGAACTTTTTCGACATAACCGGAATCTGTCCGGCGATGAGCGGCAGTTCCCGGTTCTTCTGTTTGAAGTTCATTGTTACCGTGCGGTTGTCCTTGATTTCAACATCGTTAATATCAGCGTAATAATAAGGATAAAGTGGATGAACCTTATCACTTTTCATCATCTCGACACTGAATTTGACATCCTCAGATGTGACTTCAGAGCCGTCGGAAAACCGAGCTTTCTCATCTAATACAAAGGTCACCGACAGGCCGTCCTTGGCAACACTTACGTCCTTTGCCAGCAGCCCATACTGAGCGAAAGGTTCATCCAGCGACGAGTCAGTGAGGGTCTCGAACACCAGCCGCTGCAAACCTTCCGGAGCGCTACCTTTGAGGGTGAAGGGATTCATCTTGTCAAAACTGCCGAGGGCATGAAGAATAAGTTCGCCTTTCTTTTCGGCCTGCGCCGACACGTAGTCGAATCTCTTAAAATTTTCAGGATATTTGAGATTCCCGTCAATCGCCAGCCCATGCTCAGCCTCTACTGCTGAACTACCAATAAGCAATACCAGGGCCACGATCAGCGAAGCCAGAGCTCTCTTGAACATATCCACTCCTTCTGTATTAAATGGGGAGGGTATCTCAACATTTCTGCGTTGTACACCAGATGTTGAATACAAAAAAAGGGAGTGTCTTTCCAGACACTCCCTCATTGTTTCCTGCGGCATTAATCGGCTATAAACCAGCTCTTTGTAACGACTCAATCAGGTCCTTCTGTTGGTCTGTCAGTTTTTTTGGAACCTTGACACCGATCTTAACATAGAGATCTCCACGATCACCGATGGGGCCGCTCGGCAGTCCCTGGCCCTTGATGCGCAGCCTTGAGTCTCCATTAGTGCCCGATGGCACGTTGACGACAAATTTTTTACCATCCAGCGATTCCACCTCGATTTTGGCACCCAGGCAGACCTCGCTGTAGGATATCTGCTTGGTCAGAATGAGGTCTTCCCCCCGGCGTTCAAAGAGTTCATGCGGCTCAAGCTGCACCTTGAGGTAGAGGTCTCCGGGAATGCCTCCCATTGGCGCCTCACCGCCTTTACCTTTCAGCCGTAGACGTTTCCCCTCTTCTATCCCCTTGGGAATCTTAACCGAGACGTTTTCCGTCTTGCCGTTTTTGCGCAGGGTTAATTGTCGCTCAGCTCCACTGAACACGTCTTCTAACGACACACTCAGTTGATAGGTAAGATCCTGTCCTTTAACCGGTTGGCTGCAGCCTCCCCCACAGGCTCCAGTCGCCGCTGAATTCTGGGTAAAGAACGAGTTGAAGTTATGCTGAGACGAACCGCCGCCGTTGTGCGATCTGAAATTGGCAGAAGAAAAGCCTGAAGTACCGAAACCGAACTGCCTCAAAATGTCGTTTATATCGAAGCCGCGGAAAATATCTTCCCGCGAGTAGCGCTGGTGAAAGCCGGACGAACCGTAGGTATCGTATTGATTGCGCTTTTCCGGGTCGGAAAGTACGGCATAGGCCTCACTTATTTCCTTGAACTTGGCCTCGTAATCCTTGTTGCCGTTGTTCTTGTCCGGATGGTATTTGAGGGCCAGTTTCCGATAGGCCTTCTTGATCTCATCGGAATTGGCGCCTTTCGAGACCCCCAGGATTTTATAATAATCCATTCTGCCGTAAACATCCGTTGTTTTGGTGACGGTCAACCAGCCGTCAACTTTTCTTTTATGGCAGCATAATAGGGATTGATAGTCACACAGTCAAGCACCAGTGCCACCATTGAACAGCAGTACTTAAAAGGAGGGAAAATAAAATGCTCAACCGCACCTGGGAGACTGGCAGATCAAGGCCCCAGTAAACCGTTAGGGATTAAGTGGGTCTGCTTTGGCAGTGAGTTCTCGAATCCGATTTCCGACCGTTAGAAGGGTACGTCTTCTCCCACGGAACTCCCATAGGCAGGCGGTTCCGAAGCCCCAGAATCCTGAGTAGATGTCCCGCCTGAACCTCCCTCCCGACGATCGAGCATCTTCATTTCCCGGGCAACTATTTCGGTGGTATACCTATCGTTGCCGCTCTGGTCCTGCCACTTGCGAGTCTGGATTCTCCCTTCAATATAGACGCGAGAACCTTTGTGCAGGTATTCGCCGCAAATTTCGGCAAGTCGCTGCCAGGCGACGATGCGGTGCCACTCGGTCGACTCCTGCATGGTTCCACTCTGATCCCGCCATCTTTCGGTTGTAGCCACGTTGAAGGTGGCAACCTGGCTGCCGCTCTGGGTATAACGAATCTCCGGGTCGGCACCGAGGTTGCCTATAATTATCGCCTTATTTATCATCTCTTGTCTCCTGAGTGAAGGGGGTTAATTTACTGCCTAGACTATACGATAGTTTGATCAAAGAACAAGACTCATTTTAGTGAATGTATACCGCGTACGTATGACATTTTTATCTCATTTCAACCGCCCGGTCCAGCATGGCTCCGATTCCCCCTTTCTCTGACGGCACGAAGCCCATGATTTCCCGCCATATCTCATCACTTTCCATGCAAAAGTAGATACAGGTAGTGGGTGAACATCGAGCCATAAGCTCTTGATAAATCAATTTGTAAAGATTTGCCCTGAAGTTCCTGAAGTAACGTTTTTTATTGTCTAGACCATCAATGAACTCATGGGCAAAAATTTGGGTATGGGAGAATCTTTCTGAAGCAATCCTTTTCAAGGCCGGGAGGTAACGGAAGCCGCCCAGCGAGATCCAGACGATGCGCTGGGCCGGCACTTTCTCAAACAAACGTGTTATGACTTTCCTGTAGCCTTCTTCCCAACCAGGATATGAGATTATTGGATCGAAATGAAAGGCACAGTCATACCCCCACTCGACGCATCTGGCTGCCGCATCAAGGCGCTGTTCGAGTGGCGCCGCCCGAATCTCCTGGTGAGCGATTATCTCCTCGCTGTTCAGTGACCAGGCAACAATGGTTCTGCCGTTATGTTCGAGGTACTGCAGGTTTTCAATTGCTGCACTTTTTGTCTTTAATTCCAGTATCCCCTTACTCTGCCGACCAAAGTAGCGTACCAGCCGGGAACTTAACCGGGTAATACTATCCAGCGCCATAGAATCGGTGAATTCTCCTGTGCCAATGCGCATCACGCCGCCTTCGTAGGCCTCAAGCTTGGCGTTTAACTCCTCAAACAAATTTTCGGTATTCAGAAAGAAACTTAGGTAGGGCGTGTTCAGATAGGCCTGCAGGATGCAATAGACACAGTCCATGGGGCAGCCCAGGCCGACATTTAAAACACGATAGTCACAGCAGCGATATTCCCTGGTCCCCGGACAATCTTTGAGAAATTCACCCTGATTTCGACAGAGCAGCAGCGACCTTTTCCCCTCCTTCAGGGTAGCTGGATATTCCTCCCTCAACACTGTGCCCAGATCTTTCTCGTCTACCGTTGTCACGGGCAATCCCGACCGGGAGATGATTTCCTCTCCATAGGGATGGTCCAGACAATTTTTGGCCAGATAAATTCGTTTGATGTGGAGGGCTGGATCGCGCCAATCGTTTGTCATTTCATCACCGCCAGATTAGCTTGAACAATACTGGGTTCGGCAGAACTCGGCCAACTGATAATAGAACGAAGCCTCATCCACCTTACCGTGCCGGCTGCATCCCTTGGCATAAATGGTACAGCGCTTTACCAACTCCTTCCTTACCGCTGCCCGCTGATGGCGCTCTAGAGATGAAACGCTGAGCAATTTTGCCAGCGCCTGTATCCTGAAACGGTCCATCCCGACTCGGAAGAGGTTTGAGACCTGATCCGGCCGTCCCCCATGCTTTACGGTTAATCTTTTCTCTACCAGGTAGAATTTTTCAAGTGCCCCAACTCTTAGCCAATACTCATAATCTTCGCAGCAGCGTAAGGTTTCGTTGAACACCCCATGACGATGAAAAAGCTCTTGCCTGGCCATCACCGTCGACATGCCCACGCAGCATAGCTGGAGTGCGTGTGTAAATATATCGCCATGGCGTGGGAGGTGATATTTTTTCTGATTGAGATGCTCACCGTCTCTGAACCAGCGCTCCATTGTGTGGGACACGAGATAGTCTGGATTGGTGCGCAGCGCCTCATACTGAACTGTTAATTTATCCCGGTGCCACTCGTCATCGGAATCGAGAAACGCCAGGCAGCTCCCTCGAGCCATCCTGATGCCTGCATTCCGTGCCGCGGCCGGCCCCCGGTTGGGTTGAAAATGATAGCGGAGGTTTAGAGAGTGGGCCTCCTTGAACAGGACCACGTCTTGCCGAGTTTCGTCACTGGAGCCGTCGTCAACGACGATCACCTCGGCCGGCAAATCACGCTGCCGGGCAACTGAGGCAAGGGCCTTGAGTAGCCGTTTCGATCTGTTGTAAGTGGGTATGATTACCGAAACATCAATCATTGGGATAAGACCGTTTTATTCCTGAATACTCCAAGGAAAGGTGGCAATTATACTGTCATCTGCGGTATATTGGTAGCCTTACTCGATGATTAATTGCTGATCGCTCCTCATAAGTTGCCGGTGGTTCATACCGTCCGCGGAGTCCATCGATTGGAACTGATTCAGGTGCTGGTTGCCTGACGGACTGGGGTGCTGAGGAGCGCTGCACCATTTTTGAAATGACTACTGAAATATTAATAAATTCAAGAAGATATGAAGTAAGAATTGCTCTTGTCGAGAGCGGGAATCTGACTGAATTTCACCTGCAGCGCCCCACAGAAAAGGGGTTGATGGGAAATATTTATCTCGGCCGCGTGGTCAGGGTACTTCCTGGAATGCAGGCCGCCTTCGTCGATATCGGCCTTGAGCGGACCGGGTTTCTCTACGTTGATGATATCTACGTGCCGGCGTCCCAGAGGCGGCAGCTCGCCGCTGGATTAAACGGTTACGGCAGGGACACCTCGGCGATTACAGCTGAGCAGGTGGATAAACCCAGCGCCCATGGACTGAAAATTGAAGACCTGATCAGTGAAGGACAGGAAGTCATGACTCAGATCAGCAAGGACCCCATCGGCACCAAAGGGGCGCGCCTGACCTGCCAGATAACCTTACCCGGAAGAAATCTGGTCTTCATCCCGCAGACTGACCATATCGGCATTTCCCGCAAAATCGAGGATGAAGATACCAGAAGTTCCCTGCGTACCATGATCGAGGAATTACGGCCCGAAGAGGTCGGTTTTATCGTCCGGACCGTGGCCGAACGAGCCCCGAAAGACGACATCCAGGCAGACATGGAATTTCTGATGCTGCTCTGGGATGAAATCAGGGGCCGCGCGTCATCCGCCAGAATTCCCTCCCTGATTTACGAAGACCTCGACATCACGCTGCGCTCGGTACGAGATCTGTTTACCAGCGATGTGGATTACCTGATCATCGATGATGAAAAATCCTATGATTCGCTGATGAATTTCGTCAATACCTTTACCCCCAAACTTAAAAATAAAATTTCCCTGTACCGGGGTGAGCTTCCGCTTTTTGAAGCCTACGGTATCGATGTGGAAATCAGCAAAGCACTGGAGAAAAAGGTCTGGCTGAGATCTGGTGGTTATATCATCATAGAAAATACTGAAGCCCTGACGGTGATCGACGTCAATACCGGCAGGTTCGTTGGTAAAAATGATCTGAACGAGACCATATTCAAAACCAACATGGAGGCAGCTAAGGAAATTGCCTACCAGCTGCGGCTCAGAGATATCGGCGGTATCATAATAATCGACTTCATTGATATGGATGATGAACTGCATCGTGATGAGTTGTTTACCACCTTCAAGGAAGCGGTGAAAAAAGACAAGAGCCGGGTCAATATCCTCAAGCTTTCTGAATTTGGTCTGGTTCAGATGACCAGGAAACGGCACAGTGAAAATCTCAATCAGATGATGTGTGAGCCTTGTTATTATTGCGCTGGCGAAGGCGTGTTGAAATCACGCCGGACGATCTGCTATGAGATTTTTCGTAAAATCAGCCGCAACTCCGACCGGGCTGACGGGTCTGCGGTCACCGTCAGGGTCAATCCCCGTATTGCCGATATGCTCCTCAAGGAAGAGGAACTGACCGTCAATCAATTGGAAAGGGATATTCGTAAGCGATTGATAATCGCTCCGGCCAAGGATCTTCACATCGAAAAATACGAAATAATCTGGCAAAGCTAAGTGCCGGTTCGGGAACTTCAACCATGTCACGATTAAGACACTCGACAAGCAGATCAAAATCGACCTTCTTACTTTTCTTCCTGCTCCTGCTCATCGGCAGTGGTGCTGCCGCCTTCTTTCTCTTCTTTGAAGGAGAAAAACCGAAGCTCACCCTCGACTCTCCTCAGACTTACCTGGGTGCGCAGAGCATGGTAGAGATAAGCAGCGCTGATGGTAAAAGCGGTCTCAGGCATCTCAGGGTCAGAATATCCCAGGGTGAAATTGCCGAGGAACTTTATTTCGAGGAATTTACCAGAAACGGTTTCACCGGCATGGTAGGGCAACCCCAGAAAACGGTCAAGATTCCCTTCAATCCAGCCGATTCTGGTTTCCAGGACGGTCCTGCCCAGATAGTTCTGGAAGCCTATGATTATTCCCTTCGAGGCCTTTTGAAGGGCAACAACACAACCGTGACCCGCGAGCTTTCCATTGACACCACACCGCCGAAGGTCTCCATCCTGCACAGCGAGCAGTATATCAATCCCGGCGGCAGCGGCATCGCCATCTATCGTTTGACCGATCCAGACATTACCAGCGGAGTACAGATTAACGACCGGTTTCATCCAGGCTTTCTGGTTGGCGACGGCAGGGACGATACCTTTATATGTTACTTTGCTCTGCCCTACACAGCCAACCAACTCGATACTTCGTTCGTGGTTGCTGTCGATCCTGCAGGAAACAAAACCCAGCTTCCTTTTACAGTGATTTTCAAGAAGAAGAATTTCCGCCAGGACAAGATCAACGTCTCGGATGGTTTCCTCGACAAGAAAATCCCCGAGTTCATGCAGTACTACCCGGAGATGTCCGGGACCATGGTTGACAAATATCTGTTCACCAACAACGAGGTTCGCATCCAGAATAACAACAAGATTTCAGACCTCTGCGGGTCTCCCCACAAACAACGCTTGTGGGAGAGTAAATTCCATCGCATGCCGGGAAGCAGCAGGGCAGGTTTTGCCGACCATAGAACTTATTTTTATGGCAGCAAGCCCATAGACAGACAGGTACATCTGGGCATAGACCTGGCCTCCACCAGGAACGCCGAAGTCAAAGCCGCCGAGAAAGGAATTGTCATTTACGCTGATTATCTTGGCATATACGGCAATATGGTGATGATCGATCACGGTCAGGGGATATTCAGTCTCTACTCCCACCTGAGCCAGATCGACGTGGCACCGAACGACCAGGTCGATAAATTAACGGTCATTGGCCTAACCGGAACCACCGGCATGGCAGGCGGAGACCATCTTCACTTCTCCATGCTGGTCAACGGTGTTTTTGTCACCCCCATAGAGTGGTGGGACCAGCATTGGATTGATGTGACCATAGAGGACCCACTCACCGAGTCGCGCTTTCAGTAAATACGCTGTAAGGTTCTGCCCGACCCCAAACAAATGACCCGGTGCCCGCGCAGCATCTCACGACTTCACCATCCTTTATGTCTATAAGCCAAATAAAAAACAGACTCCCCCTGCTTTTTTACAGTTATCTGGCGACGGAAATGCTGGCACCGTTTTTCGCCAGTTTTCTGATCATGAACGGCGTCTTTTTTCTGATAAAGCTCATCCCCTTTTTGAACCTGGTTCTGGAGCTCAATATCAGTTTAGGGGACTTCATCAGGCTTTTTTCCTACCTGTTCCCCAACATGTTCCTCTATTCTGTGCCTATGGCCGCCATGCTGGGCATCACAGTGGGCTTCTCCAGGCTGGCCAACGATACCGAAATACTCGCTTTCAAGGCCAGTGGCATCGGCATCTATCAAACTCTGCCGCCGCTGATTGCCATAGCGCTTATCATCTCACTCATAACCGGTTATTTTTCCATCAGGCTCATCCCGGCCGGCGATACGGCAATGCAGCACATGATGTACCAGCTTGCCAAGGAAAAAATAGACAAGGGCATCAGAGAGAGAACCTTCACCGAGGCGCTGGGAGACCTGGTCGTCCATATCGATTACACCGATCCCGACACCGGCATATGGAACAATGTCTGGGTGTCCGATATGCGCAACAGGACCACGCCAGCCATTACCATGGCGCGCTTTGGGACCATGAACACCGACATGGAAACCATGGTGGTAACACTCATCTTAAAAAACGGTTCCATGCAGATTCCTGAAGAAGGCAGTGCCCAGACTGTCTCCTTCGATCGCTATGTCATCAATATTCCTCTGAAGCTGCCCGCCCGATCTCCCAGCGTCAAGAAACGCGGGACCATGAACATGACTGAACTCATGGACATGGCCAGGGAAAAAGGGCTGAAGACTCCTGCAGGCAGATCCTATCATACCGAGTTCCATAAAAGACTGGTCCTGCCGGTTGGCTGTTTTTTTCTTTCGCTGCTGGGCATGCCGCTGGGGTTGCAGGCCGGACCCGGCAGACGTGCAATCGGGATACCTTTTGGCCTGACGCTCTACATCACCTACTACATCATGTTCACGATGTCGAGAAACCTGGCCACCGGGGGAGCGCTGCCTGTACCCTTGATCATGTGGATGCCCAATACCCTATTTTGTATTCTCGCCATCGTATCCATCAACAAGGTCGCCCATGAACGACCGCTGGTATCTCCCTATGTCCAGTACGTGCTTGAAAGATTCGTTACCGCGTTGGTGGATTTGTTCCACATGGGCTACGCGCTCATTCGCAGGAAAAACGGCAGTGACCATGAGGATAAGGCGGAACAGGCGGAGCAGAAAAAAATACTGCGCGGAAACGCCAGGACTCGGATTTTTCATTTTCCGGAATGTGACTATTACTATAGTCAGGACTGTTCAGTCGAATTTAAAGACAGCGGGGTTGCCCTGAAAGCTGGTTTTGACCCCTGTATGTTCTGCAGAACAATCCTGGTGGACAAGCAAGCCGAAGAACATCAATCTGAGTAAACGGGTGGGGTAGAATGACAATACTTCCGAATTCCGAACAGATGCGACAGATCGATCAGTGCGCTATCAATGAGTTCAAAATTCCCGGCATCGTCCTCATGGAAAATGCGGGGGCCGGCACCGTTGTTCTGATGGAACGACTTCTCGGGTCACTGGAAGGCCTTCTTTTCCCCATTTTTATCGGTCCAGGCAACAACGGCGGAGACGGACTTGTCATTGCCAGGCATCTCCACCAAAGAAAGGCCGTGCCACTGCTCATGTTTCTGGTTGAACCAGGGCGGCTCAAGGGAGACAGCGCGGCCAATCTGGCCATTGTTGAAAAGCTCGGACTTACGTCGCTGATCTGTACGAATTCCAAGACCCTTAAAAATATGTCGGGAACCATTGAGCAGATGTCGCTTAAGCATGGTCCGCCGGCAGCCTTGATCGATTCGATTTTCGGCACCGGACTCGACCGCGATATCGATGGTCACTTTTTCGAGGCCATTGAACTCATTAACAACTTGAGCAGTGCCCGAAACATTCCGGTTATTGCAGTCGACACGCCATCCGGACTCAGTTCCAACAACGGCGAGATACTGGGCTGCTGCATCAGGGCCTGGACCACCGCCACCTATGGTTATCCGAAGCTCGGCCAGGCTCTGCCATCGAGTCGGACTCTGGTCGGCGAACTCCAGGTGATTGATATAGCGATCCCCCCCGAAGTGCGTGAACGGGTGCCGGTGGATATCGCCGCCATCGATCATCATGAACTCTCGGCAGTAAGAACCTGTCTGCAGAGGCCGCAGGATTCACACAAAGGCAACTTCGGTCACCTGTCGATCCTCGGCGGCTCCGCCGGCAAGACCGGCGCCGCACTGCTCGCTGCCCGAGGCGCCATTCGCAGCGGCTGCGGACTGGTAACGATCTTTACTCCGGCAGGCCTCAACACCATTTACGAATCAGCACTAGCAGAAGCGATGACCATGGTTGTTGAAAGTGATGATTATCTTTCCATTGACGACCGGGATCTAATAATTGAAAACCTGGCTGATAAAAACTGCGTGGTCATCGGTCCAGGTCTCGGCCAGGAAAACGAAACCGTCGAACTCGTCCTCGACTTATATCACCACCTGGCGACACCCATGGTGATCGATGCCGACGCTCTCAATAGTATGGCGCGGAGCAAAAAACATCTCTCGGTTCCTCCGGGGCCCAGAATCTTCACTCCTCATCCCGGTGAAATGGCCCGTCTTCTTAATTCCACCACCGCTGAAGTTCAAAGGGACAGGCTGGCCGCGTTACGCACCTGTTTTAAGCAGTTCAAGACACCCGGCTCGGAATTGATTATAGTATTGAAAGGCAGCGCTACCCTGACCACCGACGGAACTATTGTCTGGCTCAATCGGACCGGCAATCCCTCCATGGCAGCCGGAGGGATGGGCGACGTGCTCAGTGGTTTGATTGGTTCTCTGATATGTCAGGGAATGTCTCCTCTCGATGCTGCCCGTTATGGTGTATATTTGCACGGCTGCAGTGGCGACAGACTGCAGAAGCAGGTTGGAGTTGGATTCAGTGCTTCGGAGTTGGCCGATGAACTGTCTCCGTTACTCGCAGACGTAAGGGATGGCAGAAGATGAAAACCGCCCGTGACTTAATGACCCAGGATGTTATCACCGTCCAGCCCGATACCCCGATTCGCGAATTGGCCCAAATTTTCCTTACACACGGCATCAGCGGGGTTCCAGTGGTGGACCTGGACGGTAAAGTTCTCGGCATCGCGACCGAAAGCGATCTCATATTTCACAGCAAGCGTCTCAAGGTTCCCACAGTTCTGACCATTCTCGATTCCTTTATATTTCTGGACTCCCCGGAGAAAATGGAGAAAGAATTGCGGAAAATCGCCGCCGCTTCAGTCAGTGATGTCTATTCCTCCCCTCCTCTCACCATCACCCCCGACACCCCCCTTGACGAGATTGCCTCACTGATGACTGAAAAACAGGTACACACGCTGCCGGTGCTCGATGAAACAGGCAAGATGATCGGTATTATCGGCAAAAAGGATATAATCAGGACTATCCTGTAATTCCATGCCGCTTTGCATGGTGGGAAGCTCCGACCACGTGCCAACCACCGGTAGACATGCTGCCACGGTTGAACGTGCCTGATGTTTGAAGTTTGTCTCGCACTGTAGTGAACAGCCCCATTGGGATATCTTGGAGTTCCTTCGTCTTACCAGTCGATAGGCCCCATTCTGTTCTTCTGCAAATAGTCGTTGCATGTGACGAACACTCCAGAGCCTAGAAATCCCCTGTGGGCAGACAGCGGCGAAGGATGACTGGTTTGCAGCACCAAATGTTTGTTCAAGTCGATCAGCACGGCCTTTTTCTGGGCAAAAGACCCCCACAGCATGAACACCACATGCTCCCGGCGCCTGGAAATCGTTTCGATGATGTTGTCAGTGAGTTCATGCCAGCCAAGATGGGCATGAGAGTTGGACTGTCTGGCAATAACTGTCAAGGAAGCATTGAGCAACAGCACGCCCTGTTTCGCCCATCTGGTGAGATCGGTACTCACCTTTCGTCTTATACCGCCGTGCAGGCTGTTATCTATTTCCTGAAATATATTCTTGAGGGAAGGCGGAGCTGGGATCCCCTCTTTCACAGAAAAACACAATCCGTGTGCTTCCGGACCAAGTTGCGGGTGTTCATTTATATAGGGATCCTGACCGATGATAACCACCTTGACCTGGGTGAACGGGGTAAGGCGCATGGCATCAAAAACCCGCTCCCTCGGTGGGTACACCTTCAGTCCTTTGGACGCTGCTCCATATGCCTGGATAACCAGTTCCTTGTGAACCCCCCGACTGAGCAGCTCAACCTCTTCTTCCCATAACATTGGTTCACCTTGCGACCCACTCGACGGTCATAAGCATCCTGCTACTCTTTCGCCTCCTGACCGTTTGCATAGGTCATCAGCAATTCTACACAGTCCTGCTCATCGACAATACGATCGATGGCGCTCTTGCGCAGAATATTCTCACCCAGCTCTTTGCAGAGGCAGCTCGCTGCATTGAGAACAACTACATAGCCCTGATTTCTCCTCACTTCCTGCATACCCTTGTCGCCATCGAGCTGATGGCCGGACACTACCAAAGCGAACATGCGGTTTTTCAGAATGGAGGAGATGGATTCAAACATCAGGTCCAAGGCCCCGCGACCGGAAACCGGGGTGCTTTTTCTGATCGTATAGTTGGTGCTGTGGGAGACCATGCTGAAATTCTCCTGACTCGACCCAATATAACAATTCCCCCCCTCAATATTCATTCCTTCTTCAAGGCGGATAACCTTGACCGCACTGACCGCATTCAAATACCTGGTCAATGATTCGACGAATTCCGCCGATTCCTGTATTACCACGATCAATGTTGTGGTGCAGTGCTCAGGCAATCGGGGAACGATGTTGAGCAGATTGCCCGCTCCTCCTCGCCCAGCTCCGATAACACCAATCGAAGAGACCCGGCGATATTTAGTTATGACAATGGCTTCCAGCAAGTCACCGCAGTGGCTGCAGCGCGATTCCTCGGCCTTTGCATTCGGTTGCGGTTCAATGACATTTCGGGTACCGCACTCCTCACAGAATACGATACGTTTCTGCAGCTTACCGTTTTCATGCGGAGAAGTGTCGGTTTTAAAAGGTTTGGAAGGGTTTTTCGACTGGACTCTCGCGGCACAGAGTATCCGATACAGCAGCTCTTTCCTAAGCCGCTCCACTCCTTTCTTGGGGTGGAGAGAATCTTTACCCAGAAAATCAACTGCACCGTTTTTTAGCGTGTCGAAACAGCGTGCCGAGCCTTCTCGTGAAAGACTCGAAACCATAATGACAGGCGTGGAATTCTGCTCCCTGATCTTGTGCAGCGTTGCCATCCCGTCCATCACCGGCATTTCCATATCGAGAAGAACGACATCAGGGTGTAATTTTTCTATGAGATCAATTGCTTCACTTCCGTTAGATGCCTCCCCTATAATCGAAAGTACACTGGTATCGGCCAGCATTTCGGTAATAAATCTCCTGAACAGTTCGGAGTCGTCAACCAGCAGCAGACGAATGCTTTTATTGACGGAATAGTTGAGGGTATTCACTTCCATCTCGCGTTTATATAGCCATGATCCGGTTCAGCGGACCCGCATCTTTATGAGGTATAAAGACGATTCTGAATGATGTAGTCTGCCACTCCAGGAGGTACCAACTCATCCCACGCCTTGTGGCTACCTATCCTGGATCTGATCTCTGTTGAAGACACATCAGCAATGTCCCCGGCCAAAAACAATACTTCGTTTCCTGACTGATCGCCGATCCAGCGAGCCTCGTTTCCTTTGTCGGGGCTGAATCCGTTTCGAGCGAGCAAGTGATGTATTTGTTTTAAGGAGAAACCAGGCCTGACTGCAACAATAAAATTGGTCGCCCCAAGTAAATCATTCCATCGGTACCAGGTTTCTATTTCAGAAAGCGCATCAAAACCGATGATAAAATGGTAGCAAACTTCTGAACTGCCGTCCTTTTTTAGTTGCTGAATGGTATCGAAGGTGTAGGAGAGATGGGCCCGGGAGATCTCGATCTCGGAAAGCTCAAAGCGATGATTATACGCAAGCGCCAGTTTCAGCATCTCTAACCGATGACCTACTTCGCAAACCAGCGCATCGTTTTTATGCGGCGGATTGGCCGCCGGAATAAAAATTATCTTGTCTAAGCCGTATTTTTCTAAAACCTTTTCGCCCAGTTGAAGATGCCCGTTGTGGACCGGATCGAAGGTCCCTCCCAGCAGACCGATTCTTTGCATCAATGACGTACCTGACCGGTTCCGTAAACAATAAATTTTCTGGTTGTCAATTCTTCCAAACCCATCGGCCCATAGGAGTGAAGCTTGGTTGTACTGATTCCTATTTCCGTTCCAAGACCAAGTTCGCCGCCGTCATTAAACCGGGTAGAAGCGTTAACCATTACCGCAGAAGCGTCGACCGTTGCGAGAAAATCCTGGGCTGTAGTGTAATTTTCCGTAATGATCGTTTCGGTATGTTTGGAGCCATATTGAGAAATATAAGCTTTTGCCTCGTCGGCTGAGCCGACCACTTTAACGCAGAGTTTAAGCGCCAGCCATTCCGTTCCCCAGTCATCATCCTCGGCAGGTTTGGCAGCGGGACAGAGGGCTCTGGTTTCAGGGCAGGCGACCATGGTAACTCCAGATTTTTCAAACTCATCCGCCAGTTGCGGCAGAAATGTGGCCGCCACCTCTCGATGAACCAGCAACCCCTCAAGGGCATTGCAGACACCGGGCCGCTGGGTTTTACTGTTCATGATTATAGGAGTCGCCTTGTGCAAGTCTGCCTCCGCGTCGACGTAAATATGACATACTCCTTTATAGTGCTTGAGCACAGGAATTCTCGAGTTTTGGGAG
>JAHEER010000043.1 GCA_024640625.1 Desulfobulbaceae bacterium | reverse complement strand
GCGTAATCTGGCTTCCGGCGACTCCAGTTGACTCCAGTACTGGTGTGCGTCTCTGCATTTTTTCAGATCGGAGCTTATAGCTCTGAATGTATGGCTATTATTATGTAAATTTATTATGATTCTCCTCTGTTGTGGGAATCTTTGAATAATCTCGAATATGGACGGGTGGACTACTGCCATGATCACCTCCTCCTTCAACTTCAGTCGGGACGGCACGAACACGAAATAGAATGTTGAGTTTACCGGTAACTGTACTACTACCTGCAGGAAAATAAATTACACCTAAAATAGGTTAATATAGGTGCTAATATAACGGCATAATAAAACCCTCAAACTACTGTAATAATGAAATAATATAGTATATATGGTGCGGAAAGAAAATCCTGAGATTGCCGATAATAATTTGACCTCTGCGGTTGGTGTGGAGGAAGACGATCGACACCGTCAAATTCTGCAGCAGCTTGAGAAGATTCTGTCCAGCGCCGAATTTTATGCCACCGAACAGCAGAAGAACTTTCTCATTTTCGTCGTAAAGGAGTCACTGGCTGGCAGAGCTGATCAAATTAAGGGCTATACGGTAGCTACTCAGGTTTTTGGCAGAGACCAGGAGTTTGATCCGCAAATAGACCCGATAGTAAGCGTACAAGCCAATAAACTTAGACGGGCGCTGGAACATTACTACCTGGTCGACGGGCAGAAAGATCCCGTCCTTATTGATATTCCCAAAGGAACATATGTTCCAGTATTTATCGAGCGCTATACAGTTGCTGCCGATGCTGATAAACTTGAAGATCTTTCTGGATCGGACACTTCCGAGAAATGGCCGGCATTACTTATTTTGCCCTTTAGCAACAGAACAGGAGATCCCGACAATAACTATCTCTGCATGGGAATGGCAGCAGAGTTAGCCGCCGAAATATCCTACTTTCAGAACATGAGAGTTTTGTTTCCGAGAGATGGAGCAGTTGATAATGATAAGACGAAACATCCTCGAGATCATCGATTTAAGTTAACCGGGGACGTCTATAAATACGGTGATGAACTTAAAATAACAATCCATCTTGAGGACACAAAATCTGGTTGCCACATATGGGGTGATACCTATAAAGGACCGTTGGATGCCTCAGAGCTTACTCACTATCAGGAGAACATTGTTAGGATTGTTGCTTCAAAAGTAAGTGGAGATTTTGGCATTGTCGCCAGATTATTTTCAGGCGAAACAAGGCATATTGCCACAACACGGCTCAGTACCTATGAAGCAGTCCTGCGATTTTATGAGTATGAGCAAAGTTTATCTCCAGAAAGCTTTCAGCGGTCAATGGAGGCGCTGACCGCCGCGGCAAAAAAAGACCCTGAATGTGGTCGCATCTGGTCGTTACTGGGATTACAATATGTGACAATTCACAACCTTGGGATTCCCGGTTTTGAGAAACCGCTTCACAAAGCGACTAAATTGGCCGAAAGAGGAGCCCTGCTTGAACCGCGCTGTCAGCGGGCCATCGGTACTCTGGCCTTCATACGTTTTCATAACAATGAACTGACGATTGCCATTGATGAAGTTGACCGGGCCCTGCGTCTGAACCCCAATTCCCTGTTTGTCCTTGATGGTCTTGCCTATATTCTGATTCTTTGTGGCGACTGGAACCGAGGAGTAGCACTCGCCGAAAAAGCCATCACCTATAATCCCTATCATAGACAGGTCTTGCACAATGCCTTGTGGGTGAATTATTTGCGTCTGGGGAAGTTTAACAATGCCTATCATGAAGCCATGTATGGCAGAAGGCCGTGGCTTTTCTGGGATCCTCTGATTAAGGGCTCCACCCTGGGGCTTCTTGATCAGAAGAGAGAGGGAAGGGGCTACGCTGAAAAACTCTTAGAATTAAGGCCTGACTTCCCTTCTCACGGTCGAAAGCTTATTCGAAATTACATTAAATTTGAGGAAATTGCCGAACTGATCGAACAGGGCCTTCAGCGGGTTGGGATAGAGCTTGTTTAACTTTCCATCTTAAGTAGCGTTTCCTGGTCACATTACTCCTGATTAAAACATATCATCACCAAAGATTCCCGACTGTAATATTTGATTTTACATCTTCACTCTGTGGATGGGATTAATAGAATAGGGTTATCAATAGTTGCACTCCAGCACCACTTCCACCGCCATCAGAACATGCTGCAATTATTGATAACTCTATTCTATAAATCTCCAACGCAGCCATCCTCAGATATCCCAAGATTTCCATTGCAACTCTCAAATATCTTCGGGTAGACGTGTAATGTCTATCAGCGTGTATGCAGGAAGAATCTTACCTGTACCTCACATGGTATGCGATCTTGGGTAAGCATGATCAATCGTCTTGAACGCGTGGGTACCGCCGCAATGTGACAATGGTCATTACGGAAAAGAGCGGCTATACTGTTGTTGCTTCAACTCAATATTCTTAACTAAGTTTTTACCAACAAGGAGTATCACCGATGCGCGCTGTTCTAGAAGGGATTCAGGTCGCTGCTTTCACTCATTTTGCCGCCGGGCCCCGGGTGACCCAGTTTCTCGGAGCCCTTGGCGCTGACGTCATAAAAATAGAGCCGCCGCAGGGGGAGGCCAGCAGAACCCTTATTCGTGACGGCGAAGGTCGCTTTGGTGGACAGAGTCCATCTTTCGTTACCCTCAATCGAAATCAGCGGGGCATAGCGATCGACCTCAAGTCGGAGTCTGGTCGTTCGGTCGCGGGCCGGTTGGTCGCCGGTGCCGACGTGCTGGTCGAGAATTTCAAGCCAGGCGCGCTAGAGCGCCTCGGCTTCGGGTACGAGGCTGTTCGGGCCGTCAATCCTAACATTATCTACTGTCCAATTTCGGGCTACCATCCGGCCAGTCCAAAAGCTATGGACCTGGGACAGGACATGCTGCTGCAGGGCTCCAGCGGCATGGCCAGCTTGTCCGGACGAGAGGGGTGCGGACCGACGCCCGTCGGCGTATTCGCCGTCGATGCCTATACTGCGATGATAAATGTCATTGCCATCTTGAGTGCACTACATCACCGTAACTCTACCGGTCGTGGTCAGCTTGTGCATGCGGACATGCTATCGTCAGCGCTGCACATGATGATGGAGGAAGCCTCCTATGTCCTAAATGTCGATGCGCAAATCGAACGGAGCCGGCCCTATGCCGGCCATCCACACGCGAAGGTTCCATATGGCGCCTACAAGGCTGTGGATGGGGAGTTCGTCCTCAGCCTCGCCAATCCGGACCAGTTGAAAGTATTTACAAAAGCACTCGGTATCCACGATAAGATCGGACCGCTCATCAGCGAGCTCGGCCAACGCCGCCATCGTAATGAGATCGGCGAGGCATTGACCCGAAGATTCGCGGATATGAAGATCTCTGAAATCGAAATCGCAGCTACCGAAGCGGGAATCTGGATGGGGCCGGTCCGCAGTCTGACCGAGGCTTTACACGACCCGGCCATCCATGCTACCGGGCTTATCGGCACACATGAAACCAGCACCTTCGGCCGCTATCGCTACGTCAAGGAGCCAATAACCCTGACCGATTCGCCTTTGCAACAATCCCGGCCTGCCCCAGCGCTAGGCGAACATTCTCGCGAGATTATGGCCGAACTTGGCTACGACGCCACTGAGATCGAACGGCTGATCGCCGACCAAGCGGTGGTAGCCAGCCAATGAACAACACATGAGGTGGACTATCGTGGATTTTGTCACCGAACCCGAACGCCAGATTCCTGTCACTCACGATGTCGATGTTCTGATTTGCGGCGGCGGGTTCGCCGGAGTAGCGGCGGCCGTTGCCGCCGCCCGTAACGGTGTGTCGACGATGTTGATCGAAAAGTATGGTTTTCTCGGGGGATTGGCAACCGGCGCGCTGGTTATTACCACGCCGCCACTGAACAATGGCATCAATCGCGAGATCGCCAGGCGCCTTATGTCCTGGAACAGCTACGCTCCGGACCTGACCTGGGAGGATGCCGCGGATTCGGACGAGGTCGATGGTCTTGCCGGCCTGCAAGCGTATGACCCCGAAACCGCTAAATTTGAGTTTGTACGCATGCTGCTCGACCACCGGGTCGAGATTCTGCTGCATACCTATATTGCCGGCGTGCTCCATTCCAACGACCAGATCCAGGCGGTTGTAGTTGAAAACAAGGGCGGACGCAGCGCGATCAGGGCGAGGGTGATAATCGACGCCACAGGGGATGCTGACATCGCGGCCTTCGCTGGCGCACCGGTGCGAGCGGTCGAGCGACCGATCACCATGATGTTCAACATGGCCGACGTAGACACGGAAAAGGCTTTGCAGCACCTGGGCAGTTGGCAGGCGCTGAAGCAAGTGGTACGGAAGGCTATTGAGAGGGGCGATTTCGCCTTCAGCCAGAAAACGGATCCTGATTTTGGTGCCCCGGGGATCTTCGCGGCACAGCTCATCCACAAAGGCCAGATCGGTGTATGGGGCGGTATGCTCTATTCGAATCGGATCCTGGACCCGAGGGAGAAGACCCGGGCTGAGATAGTCACCCGGGATGAGGCGTTTCTGCTGGCCCGTTACCTAAAAAAACACATTCCCGGGTTCGAGAATGCTCGCCTGGAGCAGATGTCGACTGAGGTTGGCATCAGGGCGACACGAAACCTCGTCGGCCTATACGTTCCATCCAAGGATGAGGTAACCAATGGCGAATTTGCTGATACGGTGGCCAGACCTTACCGCAACAAGCGTCTCGCGCTTCCCTACCGGTCGCTTCTGCCACAGCAATTTGACAACCTGCTCGTCGCAGGGCGCTGCATATCAGCCGATGATGCGATCATGGGGCGGTTGCGCCTGATCCCCGTTTGTTCGGCAACCGGAGAAGCGGCCGGTGTGGCCGCGTCTATTTCTGTCAGCCGCGGTGTTGAGGCAGCAGCCGTCGATGTCGGCGAACTCCAGTCGATGTTGAGTGATCAGGGTGTTGAGCTTTGATGGTTCCCGATGTTTCAAAACCATCTCTATAAGCTGAAATGACAGATCAGATAGTAAAAGAGTTGATTGCCGAGGTAGAGAAATGGGATGGAATTCAAGGAAGGATTGCCGACGTTGCTGATGTGTTGAACAGTCCCTCCTACAAAGCGATTGGTGGAGAGCAATGGAAAGATGATCATGCCGAACAAGCCATCAAATGGCTTCCCAATGCAAGTTCACTGCTCATTCTTGCCATGCACCATCCAACGGAAAAGCCTGAGCTAGACTGGTTTGACCGCGGCAATACATCTGGAAACCGTTGGTTGACCAAAATTTCAAAATTACTGGTTGAATGGCTGAACAACAACCATGGTATCAAAGCTCAGGCTTTACCATATCAAGTGGAAAAAGGTGGTGCTTATTTGAAAGATGCGGCTTGCCTAGCTGGATTGGGGGTGATAGGAAGAAACAACCTGCTCATTCATCCTAAATGGGGTTCTAACCTACGACTACGCTCAGTCTTGATCCAAAATCATTTGCCTCCTAATGCTCCGCTAGAGAATTTCAATCCCTGCTATCAATGCCCTATGCCCTGCCGAAAAGCGTGTCCTGAAAACGCCTTTGTGCGTGGGGGGTACCACCGACCTTCATGCATGCTCCAGCTTGAGTCAGATAGGGCAAATCAGATTGAGATCGGCCGGGAAGATGCAGAAGGGTCACCATATTTAGTAACCGCATGGTGTCGAAGATGTGAATTTGCCTGCCTGTACGTCGGCAAAGCAATAAGGGACTCAACCTGATTGGCTGAATCCCTTTGCTGGCATTGGTGCCGGAGGTCGGAATCGAACCGACATGACCTAAAGGTCGCTGGATTTTGAGTCCAGTGCGTCTACCAGTTTCACCACTCCGGCATTGGTCCCTTAGTTACTCCAGAAGCCTCGTATAGTCAAGCCGAAAGCGGTGTTGAGCGCCTTGACCCGTTAAGTGCCTTACGTCTCTCTTAGTCCCCCAAAGTCCCTTAAAGTTAGCCCTGGGTCTACCAGGAGTCTACCAGATGATAACACAAAAGGTACTGGAGAGACTGACCCAATGAAATTTTGTGATAATTTCGATTACATCCTCCGCACCACTTTGTCTCTTTCTTCCCATCTAAACATCCTCCAGTACCTTAATAAAACATAAGGGTATCATAAGGTCATAACGTCTAATATTTATTGAAAACTGATAGAAATGTGTATAGTAGCAATACGTTATACTATCAAGATGATATCTAAAAATGTCTTGAAATCACAGGTGTGATTCTAAAGAGAATGAATTTACTTAATGATGTACTGTAATTAGGGGAGAAAAATGCCAATCATCAACTTCCCCAAGAATCCATCACAAGAGCCTCCCTTCTTCCAAGATATACGTGAAGATGGCTACCATATCTACAACCTAAACAATGCCAAGAAGCCTAAGTACTACCCTCCAGAACTCCCTAAATACCCCGGAGTAGCTTTAAAAGACCTCAAAGAAGAAGATATATTTACCATTCGTTTATTCTTCGGTATCGGTAAAGGCAAGAATATGCGTGTAGAGAGTGGCTACATCGATCTTCAAGTAGAGTTCGTAGACAAAAATAGCGTGATCGGGGCAATACTTACTGAGCTTCCAGATCAATTTGTCCTGAAAACTGGTGAGTCGATTGAGATTTTTCAGGAAGAGATTCTGTACAAGGTTGAACAAGAGTGAAGAAGGAATCTCTTCTTGACGGTAAACGGATCTTCAAAGCTACTAACGTCAAAAAGATTCATCCCATCTTCTTGGATCTTGCCGAAAGCCTGTCCCACATAGACGCATTAAACTTTATCAAGATCTACAATGACCGACTCTGTGCCTCCAATCTATTAAGTACAGACAAGAAAAAGCACCCTGTAACGGCAATGGATCGGGAAGATATAATCGGTGTGGAGCTACTCATCGACCCGGATCATTCTACCGTCCAATTTTACTCACTGGCATCATCAAAAAAAGGGTATGGCAGAAAGATTGTTGAGGCTGTTGTTAACGCTACTTCTGATGATTTGAGTCTTGTAGTGGTAATGGATTCGAGTGGTGGCTTTTGGGAGAGGATGCTAGAGGAATACCCACAGATTGTTGTTTTTTAGGATAAGAGAACAAGAATGACCACCAGAAAAGCACTCATAGTAGGCTCAACAGGACTCATCGGTGGATATTGCCTACAGAACCTACTCCACGATCCAGCCTATTCAGAAGTAACTGCTCTTGTCAGAAAAACAATCCTCACCACTCATCGAAAGCTCAAAACCGTCATCACCAACTTCAGCAACCTAGAAAACGATCTGTCAAAAATACAAGCTGATGATGTCTATTGCTGTTTAGGAACAACGATAAAGAACGCAGGATCGCAAGAAGCCTTCAAACAGGTTGATTACTCACTGGTGGTAACGGTGGCTGAAATACTAAGAAAGCAAGGTGCCGAACAGTTCTTGGTAATCTCCTCAATGGGTTCCGATAAAAACTCAAAGGTATTCTACAACAGGGTTAAAGGAGAGATGGAACAGGCTTTACAAAAACTGAAATACCCATGTCTCCGTATCATTCGACCATCACTACTTTTAGGAGAACGAAAAGAATTCCGTTTAGGTGAGAGGATAGGTGTACTGTTATCCCCTGTGCTGAAACCGTTAATGATGGGTTCTCTGAGAAAATATCGACCCGTTCAAGCTGAGTCTGTTGCTCGATTTATGACGAAGGTGGCTTATGAAGAACCCATTGCCGGGGTGCATGTGTATGAGTCGGACAAGATAGGCTGAACAACCATTTACTACTCCTCTTGAACCTTGAAGAAATCCTATGATCCATGAAATCACTAAGAAATGAAATTGAAGATAATGGTGGGTATCATATTTTCAGCACCAAGAGGAATCAGGAACACAATTACTATCCCGAAGCCTTCAATAATTATCCCGGAGTGTCGCTGAGTGATCTGAAAATTAACGATATGATCACCATTAAGGCATTTTATATCGAGGCATCTGATCCTAGTACAATGCTTAAAGATATCTATATAGAATTATTGGTTAATGAGATTTGTGCTGATACAGTGAAAGATACGATCTTGACTTCCCTAATACCTAAATTTCCATTGAATAGAGGGGATGTCCTAGAAGTAGCGGAAGATGAGATTCTGTATAGAAAAATTTTTTGGGACTTTTACATCAATCTTCACCAGCAAAGGCATGAACCAAAACATCATTCATCTGGAATTCGGTCACGTACCCTCTGTAGTCTTTGTCGTAGCTAAACCCTTGTAATAACTCATGAGTCAAATTTGGCTTATCTATTTCTACCATTAATTCATCAAAAAATCTGAGTAATTTTTATGGATATAGGATTTGATACTCAATCCTCAGAAAATGCTTCATAATACAAATCACCAAGTCCATCACCATAACCCCATCCAATGTGAGATGCTGAGTCCATGATTGCCTTTAGTCGTTTTTGAAAAGCCTTCTGTTCTTCTTTTGGGGTTTCCAGCACAGTTTCAATGGCATATTCGTACATGTCCAGTAAAGCATCATAAAAATCTTCGTCAATATCACCGTAGCTTAATGTGAAATTGTTTCCACACTCTACGTAGAAAATTCTTAACTCCGCTTCCCTAATAGGATTATCAACTGCTTTTGAATACCGATTAATAGAATCATTTGCTTTTTCAATTTCCAATGTTTCATGGTCTTCAAGATATGGATGTATTGCGTCTTGAATAATTTTTTTATATCGGGGCAGAGGGTCGTCATTTATCGAAAATCTTGTATGGAAAAAATCCTTGTTCTCAGGACATAAACGGTACACATCACGCAGTAAATCCACCAAATGATTTTTCTCGATTTTTTTTATAGACGTTTCAATATCGTCCCAACAAGAGTCCTTCTGCTTCTTTTTTTTTGTCATACGAGAGATCCTAGATACAGATTAATACCAGAATTGTTTGGATGAAGATGACTCATGAAAAAAATCCTGCAATTTCTACTCTCCATCAACAAACGCAATCTCCATATCGATCATTTCTCGTGCTCTTTCGATAGCTCTTTCTGCTGTAATCCCACCCATAAAGACAGACTGAGTAGTACCTGAAGGACTTGTGATATTAAAAGAGAAATGAGAGCACTTTTCGTCTTTGGCTGTTACTGAGATTTTCCATCCTTTATAGATATCTGAGATCGTCTTACTCATAACAATTCCTCTCTTCACCTCTCAGTAGCATTCGGAAATCATTCGTTAGGCTTTTCTCAAGAACTCTACAGCTTGATCCTTCTCCTCAATAGAAAATCCCTTCATTTTGATGCTCTTGAAAAGTTTATCTTCCAGATCTATAATTTTTTGTAACCATTTCTTATGAGTTACAACAGCGATCTTGTCAAAATGCTTTAATCCTACCTCACGAAAGAATTTTAATTTCTCAACCATGGCATCAAATTCAACTCCTCCGATACTTACAACCTCCTGATACACATTCAGCTTTTCACCTTGATCGATTCTCTCTCTGAATACGGCAAGGATCGAGGTCATCTCCTCTTCAGTGATCTTTCCTCCAAAACGATAGGCAATGGCATTTTCAACTCCAATATCGATCATTTCCAACATTGTATTACTCCTCTTCGTATGATTTCAAATGCCTCTTCCTCTCAGCCGTAAATTTATACCAAGGGACAGGATCTCCACCGTTCATAAAGTCGATAACAGCAATGAATACGTCTGTTGGGCAAGGATCATGCTTTGTTCCTGTTACACGACATAATTCATCGTGCAGTTGATATGCATTTTTGCCGATTAGATCTTGAGGGTGCTGAATGCCGATTGAATATAGATCACTGGCTATGGCTTTACCGATGTTCGGGAGGTCTGTCAGTTCTGAGACTGTTTGTCGGTTTGAGTTTTTCAAAGCATAGCAAGGTACGATTAAGTCAAAAGAATTCCAGAAATAGGATTATTTCGATTAAGGGAAAAAATTTGATCGAACAGCAACTTTTTTTGGACTTTTCATGACACACTCTTTTGCACACCCGACCAAGCAACAATACAAACTTCTGAAATAATTATATTAAATTAGAAGACGTTCCTTTTTGAGTCCAGTGCGTCTACCAGTTTCACCACTCCGGCGTGGATTTTTAGATACTAAAGAAGGCTTGTTCCGTCAAGCGTTAATCCTTCCTGGACAAGCATCTCGGGAGGAAAAATTAGAGTTTTCTTTGCCTATTTCAGGTGTGCAAAGCAGAATGATGGAGAGAAATGAGATTCCCTGCAAGATTTTGTCGGATAGTGCCGCGCGCTGATAACAAAAACCCCGTTTACCGGGCCGGCAAACGGGGTGAGGTTACCGTGCTCTAAAATGTGACTTTTACCAGCTGTCACCCAGAACCTGGCTGATATCCAGGCATTTCTCTTTTTCTTCGTCAGAGAGGTCTTCTTTTTTCTTTATGCCTTTGAGATCATCAATATAACAGGCATACTCTTTACCATCTTTGTCTCTGACCCATACCATTCTCTGATACTCTTCAGAAATCTTCTCTCCTCTCATGCTCATGGCGCTCTCCTTTTTCTGATGTGAATTGCAAATAATTTTAATGTGGCAGTCCTGGTCGAATAGCAACTCGCCAACTAGACTGAAATAACTATAGAGATTACAGAGACGATAATCAAGTTCCTACCGGGAATAGATCGCCTGCGAGAACTCTAGTTTAAAATTCAGGTCTGATCTCACTATTTCGATTAGTAGAAATCGATATGCCATACAGACATTGAGAGAATCAGAAATCTTTGATTTACGGTAACAAGCGTAGTGATAGGCCCGAGGTGTTTCCCGATAAATTTGCACCGGCCTAATAAACTTTGATCCAACATCAGTGTTATCTATCTTTTCGTGTACTTGCCGCTTCGACTCTGGCAGAGGGAGGATCAGGCAAAGTTAAAGATAGCAGAAACATCAATAGGGGCAGGAATGAAACAGAGGCCAATGCCATCCAGACACCATAAACATCAGCCAGCTTACCAATAAATGGGGCGGCACCACCACCAATAGCTACTGCAAGGCCAAGGGTTACTCCCGAGGACAGGCCAACACGAGTTGGCAGATATTTCTGACCAAGGACTATCGTTGGACTATAAGTGGCAAAGAGCATGAACCCTGTCGGTATCAGCAGTATTGTGGCAAGCGGCACACTGCTCACTGCGATGAGAATCGGCAGTAGAACAGACAAACTCGCGAAGCCTAACAAGGTTACTTTCTTCTGCCCAATGCGATCGGCCAGATTGCCCCCAGCAATGTTTCCAACTATTCCCGATCCTGCAAAAATAGAAAGAGCTATTGCTCCTGTCATTTTTGACTGACCTAACACATGTATCCAATAGATCGGAATAAAAATATTGAGCCCGAAAAAGATGACGGAGCGGCCGCTTACTATGACAGCTATTCGGGCAAATGCATTCCAGTTTTCTCTACTGGCCTCAGTGGTGGAAACTTTTTTGCGATTTTGGTTGAGTGTTTCAAGAGCTTCGAATAGAGGAAAATGAGCTATGACGACGATGGACATGATGGAGACGGGTACGATTAGAATGAGCGTTCCATCGAGCCCCCACCGCAGCATTGCTGCAGAGATGATGAGTGGGCCGATTGTAAAACCAATTGTCCCGCCGACACCGAACACACTCATTGCGGTACTTTTACGATCTCCTGCGGCAAAGTTTACAAGCCTTGCTGCCCCTGGGTGATAGGCGGCAATTCCTATCCCACTCATGATCCCCAATAGCATTATCCACTGATATCCCCCGGAGAAACCTGTCAACCCCATTCCAAGACCGGCACACATCAAACCTCCTGGTAATAGCCAGGGCTTTGCGTAGCGATCTGCAGCAATGCCAAATAGTGGCTGAATAACGCTCGATGACATGTTGACGGCAAAAACTATTGATGCCGCTGCGGTGTAGGAGAGGCCGTATGCCGCTATGAAGAAGGGAAGCATAGCGGGAAGGGCGCCCTGATTTATATCCGTTGCCATATGACCAACGGCTAGAATGCCTATATGCCTCTTTTTCATCGACCAAGCTCCCTCAAGCAATAACCTACACTGAAGATTAATTGTTTCTAAACAGAAAAGAGAATATCTCCATCTTCAGATTATGGCAAACAGTATGCAGCTTAAGAAATGATGCGTTTTAAGATCATTCTTCTAGTTTGGTCGGTATTTTTTCAAAGCGCTGCAAATGGTAGTGAACTGCTGCACAGCCATGTAGTAAATTTTCCCGGTAAGATCATAAGGAACATCAAAAATGTAGGTAATAAGAGGCAGTGATTAATAGCACCTCCGAGTGTCGCTTTCCCGGGGAGCTTATGTTATTTTACGTTCATGCCAGTACTCTTCTCACTTCTCACCATCGCAATTTTAATAGCGCTTGGCTTTTTGGCACGTAAGCTAGACATTCTATCCAAAGAACATACAAAAGGGATTTCCTCCTTTGTTTATTATTTTGCATTACCAGCATTGTTTTTTGCGAAAATTGCAAATATGAATCTGTGGGACTTCAATCAAAATCTATTAATCATTTTTGTGTCACTTCTTCCTACTTTAGTCATCACAATTTCTTTGTTAATTTTGTACGTTATCAAGTTGATAAATAAAGACACTTTCGTAATGTTATGTTTATCGATTGTTTTTGGTAGCCATGTGTTTTTCGGAATTGCTTTTTTTGAGTCATCATTTGGAAAAAGCGGCCTGGACTTTGCTATTCTTACCTCTTCTTTCTTAGGTCCAATTGGTGTTGTGTTAAGTATTTTTCTATTTGAGTTCGCAACGAACAAATCACAATACTCTCAATTTATTTTGCGTGTTTTCGCCAATCCACTGATCATTGCCATTGCTGCGGGATGTGTCTGCTCACTATTAAATATACGTATTGAATACCTGTTTAATTCACTTCAAATGCTGGGAAGAACCGCGGGTCCTTTGTCAATTTTTGTTCTAGGCATGTTTATTTATAACAGCTTCTCTTTTGAAGCTCTGAAAAAATCCTTCATTTATTCTTGCTTCAGATTAACCACTTTGCCGGTTGTCACCTATCTTTTACTACTTTTATTAGATGTGCAATACGATATGAGACAATTCCTTTTCCTTCAGTCAGGCGTCCCCGTGGCCATTTCTCTGGCAATACATGCGGAACGATTCAATTACAAAAGCACTGAAATAAGTGGGATGGTGATTGGCACATCACTTGGCAGCTTTCCCGTTTTGTACCTGCTCTATTATGTGATGTAGCTGCTTATCCTTGCCTCCACCTTCTCCCGGCGCTTTCAATTGCGTAGGATTTCATACTGGTGGCGGACCACAGGGTGCCCACGGTGTGGTTTTCACATTACCGAACTCAAGGCGCCGATCCTCATGTAAAGGCTCTCTATTGAAATCGTGGTCTGCTCAATAGAAAAGCCAGGGTGAGCTCTGCAGATCTTCCTTGATTTGTCTGATGTAATATCTACTAGGTGGCTCGCCGCAACCAACTGATTAGCGTCCAAAGACTTTGAAATTCGGTAGTATTGGGGCGAGGTTCGTTTGTGTTTGAGAGGGGAAGAGGCTGGTATTCCCAGCTCGGCCAGGCGATGCGAGCTGGCTAAATGAGATAATTATAATCGGACTTAAAAGTCTTACAGCAAGCTTGATGGTGCCGACAGTGAACTTGTTTTCGGTCTGACAAGTTCTTGATATCGGCACAGAAGGATAAAGCCTGTTAGCGAGAAAACTTACTTCAGCATGCAGACAGGACCCTTGAAGGAACGCTTATAGCTTTGCTGCTCTCGTATGGTTTGGAACCGGGCTGTGGACAATTTCATGATCGAACTGACCATAATCAACGGAGTGGTAACCAGCCAGTGCACTCCATCCAAAAGCTGGGTGAAGGGGCTGAGAGCAAAGTTATATTCGAAATCGCTGTCTATATCTGTTTCTGAAATGGTGCTGTAGATTCTCATATCTATCACTTGATGAATATCCGGAGCCTGCTTCCCTGCCGAAAAATCATTGAAATCATTATGCAATTTTTTTATTCTTCTGAAGCCAAACCGAGCATTTCTAATAAATGAAATAATAAACTGCAAGCTTTTTCTATTGAGGAGATCTAGTCCTCTTCTCCTCGATACTTCTTGAAAAACCAGAATTAAAAATATGCCACATTGTGACATAGTCAAGGGGGATTCAAGCGCAATATTACACTATCTTTTTACTGCGCAAAAATGGTGATTGACGTGAGGCTCTGTGCAGGCACCTGCATGAACCCATGAGATTAATGGCCTATATTTTCAAATTTTCTGATAAATAGCCAATTTGTCAAGCGAAAAAGCCGGTTGAGACAGTGTAATAACAATTGACAGCAGGGCACTAGAACGGTAAATTTTTAGGAAAACGTTTACCACTTTTCTTGGGCGGGGAATTAGCGTGTCAAAAATTCACGATGTTGCCAAACGGGCGAATGTTTCCATTGCCACGGTCTCTAGGGTTTTGAACTCAAGCGACCACAAAGTCAGCGCTAAAACTGCGGAAAAGGTTCGCCAGGCGGTAAAAGAGCTTGACTATCGTCCAAATGCTCTGGCCCGGGCGTTACAGATTAACAAGTCCATGACTGTCGGCGTCATTATCCCTGACATTGCCAACCACTACTATGCCGAAATTGTTCGTGGCATTCAGAAAGAAGCGGATAAAGAAGGCTACAATATCATCCTTCAAAATACCGACAGAAACCCAAAACGGATCGTTCGATCCATTAATCTGCTGCGCGAAAAGGTTGTCGATGGGATAATCTTTAGTGGCGGAATTATCAGTGGCTACGAACCTCTCTCAGTCCTCCAGGAATTTCGTGACCGGGTGGTTGTAATCGGACGGCATGACGTCAACTTTCCAGCTATCATGGTCGATAATATTTCTGGCGCTTCTCAGGCTGTGCAGCATCTGATTGACTTGGGACACACCAAGATCGGCTTCATTGGCTGGGCAATTAACTCTACCACTGCTACTGATCGATTGAGCGGCTATAAAAGCGCTTTGGCGCAAAATCGTTGTCGGTTTGACAAAACTCTCGTAAGGGAAGGAAAGCTTACCCCCGAGAGCGGATATGCCGAAGCAAAGAAGCTTCTGTCGGGAAAGGAGGTCCCAACCGCTATATTTGCCGGCAATGATCAGATGGCTTTCGGAGTGATTCATGCCGCCATGGAATTCGGTCTCAAAGTGCCTGATGATCTTGCTGTGGTAGGATTTGATGACATTCCTCTCAGCTCGTTCTTCGTCCCGCCACTGACCACTGTAGAAATCCCCAAGTTTTCCCTTGGCACCAGTTCCATGAGGGCCTTGATGAATCTCATTTCCGGAAAAAACACGTCGAGAATAAAGTTGCACAAAACCAAACTGATTATCAGGAAATCATCTCAAATCAACTAATTATTGTGCGTTGACAAAGCGTAAAAAGTCGTTTAAAAAAATGGTAAACGTTTACAAAGAGAGAGTGCAATTGGTGATAACCTGTTTTTGCTCTCTTTGGGACAACGTTTCCATTCCACATTCCAATGATAGACACCAGAAAGGAGGCTGAAAATGGCACGCAGAAAAAGTTTAAACACTTTTGAAATGAGCTACGATGAAGTTGCGGAGCATATGAAAACAAACGATACCATCATCATCCCGATGGGCTCCACTGAGAAGCATGGTTCGCATGTTATAAATGGCACTGATACCATAACAGCCATGGGTGTTGTCGAGGTTGCTGCCCGGCTGTCGAACACCTTGCATACGCCAATAATCCCGGTCGGTTATTCCCCCCATCACATGGGCAAGATAGGTGAGGGAGCCGGAACCTTGACGTTTTCGGGGGCAACCTATCGCCGCATTGTCTACGAACTGGGTATGTCGATGATTTATCACGGTTACAATAAGCTTGTGTATGTAACCCACCATGGCAGCAATTCAAAAGTTGTTGACGAAGTACTCAGGAAACTCCGCTATGAAACAGATTGTTTCTGTTGTTGGTTCAAAACACCCACGGAGCGGACCATGGCCATAGGTGGTCAGATATGGACCGGACCGCCTGAGGATACGCCGGGCTGGCACGCCGGTGAACTTGAGACCAGCACGGTATGGGCCTATGATGAGACGCTCATGGATATGGATAAAGCGAAAAAAGATAGAACCCATGCCCCCCGGTTCATGGGAGACAAATTCTCGAAAAAAGATGGAACGGGACATGTCGAATTCATGGGTGCAGAAAACGCCTGGGTGCCGATGGAGCATCATGAGTACAGTGACACGGCCACCATTGGAGACCCCTTTGCCGGGGCAAAGGAAAAGGGTGAGAAGTATTTCCAGGTAGCAGGAGAAGCTTTAGCGGAATTCATTGAAGAAGTTAAGAAATTTGACATCAAAGTCAGCGCTGCTGGCAGAGAACGGGCCAGCCTCGCTCGAGTCTGATGGAGGCTAATTCAGGCCTGGTACAGATGAAATCTCTGGTACCAGGCCTGGTCACTACTGGCAGGAGAACTCACCAATTTGGCTATGCCCGAAAGAACTATTGCTCTTATCAGCACGCTGGACACCAAAATCGAGACAGTGCGCTACCTGACAAGGGTGATCAAAGAGTGGGGATGTGAGCCAATCCTTATTGATGTTGGCGCCTTAACCAGCAACGACGTAGAATCGGATTTCAGCAATAAAGAGGTAGTCCGCAAAGCGGGAAAGGATCTCAACGATTTGATCAGCGCTGGTAAGCGGGATGAGATCATGGCCGCCATGGGGCATGGAGCCTCCTTGATTTTGGCTGATTTGCTGAAAGCCCAGAAACTTGATGGAGTGCTTGGCATCGGAGGAAACCAGGGAACGGCAATTTCAGCAATGGCTATGCGATCTTTGCCGTTTGGCCTGCCCAAATATCTGGTCTCTACCGTAGCATCGGGGAACATGCGCCCCTACGTCGGGCATAAAGATATCACGGTCGTTTTCTCAGTGACCGATCTGGTCGACAAACCCAACACTGTATCCGAGACCATTCTGGCCAATGCCGTCTGCGCGCTGGTTGGCATGATCAACTGCGGGCAAACCATTGCCCAGAGCCCGAACCGAAAAAGCGTTGCCCTCAGCGCTTTGGGCAATACAGAACCATCTGCCCAGAGGATATCCACCTTACTCTCCAAGGCTGGATTTGAAGTTGTTACATTTCATGCCTCCGGCGCGGGTGGATCAGCAATGGAGGAGTTGATCGGCGAAGGAATTTTCTGCGGGCTCGTCGACCTCACCCCCCATGAACTCGCCGAAGAAATCGTTGCCAAAGGCGCATATGTACCGGTGGTTCCCGGCCGCATGAAAGCGGCGGCCAGGAGCGGAATACCGCAGATAATCTCTACCGGCGCCTTGGAATATCTTTGTTTTGGTCCCTGGGAATCAATACCGGCGTCAATGAGAAAAAGAAAAATCTATATGCATAACCCCTATAACGCCAATGTCAGGGTCTCGCAAAAAGAAATGGCGGCAATTGGCAAAGAGATGGCCAAGAGGCTCAATGGTTCAAACGGACCCGTTACAGTTCTGGTGCCGCGACTGGGCTGGTCAACCTACGGCAGCGAGGGGGGGGCTCTTTACGATCCCAAAGGTTATGAGCTGCTGCTCCAGGGTTTAAGAGATCATTTACAGGATTTTATTTCTTATAGAGAGGTCGATCTGCATATCAATGACGAAGGATTTGCAGATCTTTGTGTTGCTGAATTTCTCAAAATGATTGATACTGAGTGATACTGTGTGGCAGTCAAATTATTGAACTATGGACAACATGAAAGCTGCACTGGTGATCTCGCCGTATTTGTTTATGATCAATGATTTTGTGTAGCTCGTAGCAATTAACAGGTGGAGCAAACATGGAGAACTTTTCGATCTACCGATATATGAAATTGGGTATTGTCCATTTCAAGGCATTCCCAGAAATTGTCAGAGGTGAAGGACCTGTTGTTGAAACCTTGAGGACCATCGTGGAGGATGACTTCTGGACTGCTGTCGAGGTTGGCTGGATTAAGGATATCAAGGTACGCAACGAGGTCCGCGAGTTGCTGGCCACCTCTCATATGGAAGTGTGTTATGCCTGCCAACCCCGTATGTTCTCTAATAAGTTGAATATCAATCATTTTGATGCGGGGGAACGGGCAAAAGCGCTGGGCATGATGAAGAACGCCATTGACGAAGCTTATGATATCGGAGCCTCAGTAGCGCGGGTATTTTCAGGGAAACACCCTGGTGAGGAGAAAAAGGAAGAGGCCAAGAAAATCCTCATTGATTCACTGATGCAGATCTGTGAATTCACCAAGTCGCAGGGAGATATCCGTCTCTATATGAAAGTCTTCGATTACGATATCGACAAATGTTTCCTCATTGGCCATTTTCAGGACGCTGCTGAAGTCGCGGCAGAGGTGTGCAAGGAATTCGATAATTTCGGGGTCTTGGCAGATCTGTCACACTTCCCGCTCTTAAGGGAAAAGCCGGAAGATGCTATTCCTCTGGTAAAAGACTTCCCCATGCACTTTCATATCGGCAATTGTTTGTTCAAGGACAGGAGGCATCCCACCTATGGTGACAGACAACCCCGATTCGGAATTCCGGGCGGAGAAATAGATACCCCGGAAGTCCGTGATTATTTCAGGCTGTTGCTCGATCTTGAGCTGCTAAATCCGGAGGACAGACCGGTTGTAAGTGCTGAGGTGCGGCCCCTTCTTGCCGCGGAGTCTTCAGAAGTGGTCATCGCTAACACGAAACGTGTCATCAAAGAGGCGTGGGCCTTGGTATAAGTTGTGCCCGCCATGCACTGAATCATATTGGCAGGCCCAGTAAAAATTAATTCGTTAGGAGGAGGTAGAAGACATGATGAGAAGAACAACAATATCTGCAGCGCTCGCGATCATTGCCGCACTCGGTATCTTGGGTTCCGCCTTCGCTGCGGATTACCCGGCCAAACCCGTGCAGATGCTGATTCCCTTTGGTGCGGGTGGATCAGCAGATTCGATGGGAAGAATGATTGCCAAGACCGCCGAGAAACATCTTGGTCAGAATATCGTCGCCGTCAACAAACCGGGCGCCGGAGGCGGGATAATGTTAACCGCACTCCATGAGGCCAAACCTGACGGTTACACAATCGGGTGGGGATCAACGGGCATCTTGACCGCCACCAACATTGGCAATGTTCCATTTAAGCATGATGTATTCACTCATGTGGCACGAGTTGGCTTTAGTGGCATGCCGATTGCGGTGCGGGCTGATGCTCCCTGGAACAGCTTTGAGGAATTTGTCGCCTACGCCAAGGAAAATCCGAACAAAATCAAAATCGGTAATGCGGGGACTGGAAGCGCAACCCATTTAACGCCAATATTCATTGAGAAAGAACTGGGGCTGCAGTTCATCCATGTACCGCTTGGGGCAAAGCGCAGAGTACCGAGTCTTCTTGGTGGCGAGGTAGAGGCCATCTGCGTACCCCTGCCAGAGGTGGCGGGCCAGGTCCAGGCCGGCAAAGCCAAGGTGCTGGTTATCCCCAGCGCTGAACGTGACCCGGGCTTCCCCGATGTTCCGACAATGAAAGACTTTGGTTACGATGTCGTCATTGAGCTGTTTCGAGGCATCAGCGTACCCAAAGGAACACCTGATGCGATTGTTGCCAAGATCGAAGAGGCGTTTAAAAAAGGGGCGCAAGATCCTGAGTTCATTGAATTCGCCAAGAAAAACAGTTTCAATATAAGCTTCATGGGGATGGATGAATTCAATAACTATGTAGAGCCCATGGATACCAAGATAGCCATGGTGATGGAGGAGACTGGTCTTAAAAAGAACTAAACCGTCAATGAGCGTGAGCCGCTGATGCAGCGCGGCTCACGCCCTTGAATTAGCTGGAATCTAGCGGGAATTGGCGAAATGCGTAAAGCAAACATTATCATCTCCCTGATCCTGCTGGGTTTTGCAAGTTTCTATGCCTACCTGATAGCCAACCTTCCGGCCCGAGATTTGCCCAATACCCTTGGAGCCGCCTTTGTTCCCTGGGTACTCGCCGGTATTTTGGCAGGCCTCAGTGTTATCCTCTTAATCCACTCAATTTTCGCAGCAAACGGGAACCAAAAAGTTTCCTTGCCGGGGAGGGAACTGCTCGGTATCACCTTTTTGCTGATTTTGATCGCAAGCTACATCAAGCTGATGGAATTTTTTGGGTTTGTCACGGTCTCCATCGTTTTCCTGACCATTTTGACCTGGCTTGCCGGGTCAAGAAAGCCCGTCGAGATAGCAGCATTCTCAGTAACCACGGCGATTTTGGTGTATCTGCTCTTCCATAAGTTTTTTCAAGTGCAGCTGCCTACGGGAATCTTTTTTTAGTAGGTTTATGTTCAATGGATATTGCTCTGGCCGCCCTCTTTGATGTCCTTCAAATTGAGAACATTCTGGCCAGTATGGCCGGTGTTTTTTTCGGGCTATTCATCGGAGCCACTCCCGGATTGACCATCAGCTTGGGGATGGTCCTTCTGCTGCCGCTCACCTTCGCCTTGAGTCCAGTAACGGCATTCTGTTTATTGCTCGGACTCTATTCTTCTGGGTTCACCGGAGGATCGATATCAGCAATACTTCTCAATATACCGGGAACCCCGTCAGCAGCAGCCACAGCCATTGATGGGCACGCAATGGCGAAAAACGGCAGGGCCGGAGAGGCAATCGGGACCGCGGTTACCGCCTCATTTTTCGGCGGGATGTTCAGCCTGGTCTGTCTGGTGCTGATTGCTCCCACAATTGCCAAATTTGCTCTGAGGTTTGGAGCGCCTGAATTATGTGCCTTGGTACTTCTGGGGCTCACACTCATTTGCAGCTTCGGTCAAAAATCAATCATCAAGGGATTAATCTCGGGTGTTATAGGTCTCATTTTTATGACGGTTGGTCTTGATCCAATGGTAGGGACCCCCCGATTTACCTTTGGGCAGGTCCAGTTACAGGCCGGGATATCGTTCCTGCCTGCCCTGATTGGCCTTTTTGCCATTCCGCAGGTGGTGAACGGCATAATAGCCGGTGTCCGGGTAATCCCCACCTACCATGGAAAGGTCGCCGGCGTTCTCCCCAAGCTGAGCAATCTTGTCAAACTTGCAAAATCAATGCTCCTGGGAGCCTGTATTGGTACCGGGGTTGGGGCTATTCCCGGTGCTGGAGGACCCATAGCGGTATTTTTAAGCTATGACTACATCAGCCGCGTATCAAAAAACAAGGGGGAATTTGGTAAAGGCACGCCCGAAGGGGTTGCCGCACCTGAGTCTGCCAATAACGGGGTGGCAGGCGGGGCCATGATACCGATGCTCACCTTAGGTATCCCTGGCGACCCCATCACTGCAATACTGCTCGGCGCCCTGATGATTCAGGGCCTCACCCCCGGACCACTGCTCTTTGAAAATAATGGCCAATTTGTTTACAGCGTCTTCTGGGCCTTTCTGGTAGCGAATGTTCTCACCCTTATTCTGACTTTTGCCACCATTAAATTGTGGGTGAGAATACATCAGGTACCCTCCAGGATATTATTGCCGATTATCACCATTCTCTGCATCGTTGGCTCATACTCGTTGAGAAATACTTTCTTTGATACCGGCGTTATGCTTTTTTTTGGAGTCATAGGCTACTTAATGAACAAATTTCGCTTTCCCATTGTTCCACTGCTCCTGGCCATAATTCTGGGGCCGGCACTGGAAGAGCACTTGCGCATGTCTTTGATAATTTCACAGGGAAGCTATGCAATATTCTTCACTCACCCAATTAGCCTGACCTTTCTGGTTATTGCGCTGTTTTCGTTTACACTGCCTTTGGTCGGACCTCTGATAAGAAAAAAATCTGCTGAAGAGGACCAGGATATTATTAAAAAAACGGTGTAAGAGCCGATTTTTTCCCTACAAATATTCAATACAAAATTGCTGCCTTAAAAATTGGAGGTCTAACATGTCGGAATTTAGGAACGGCAGAACCCTGGAAGTACCGAAAAAGATGAAAGCCTGGGTTCTCGATGATCCAGAACAATTGAGATTGACTGAAAAGCCGATACCGCAGCCTGGCCCTGCAGAAATTTTAGTGCGCATTGATGCCGTCGCCGTCTGCGGCACCGATCTGGAAATTCTTTCCTATGGATTACCGGCCATTATCGAAGGTGGAATGCCTTTCAATAAAAATTTCACGCCCGGACATGAATACATGGGGACGGTCGTGCAGCTTGGCCAGGGAGTAGATGACTTTAAGATCGGTGATCGGGTAACGGCTGAAATCCATGCCGGATGCGGTCGCTGTGAAAGATGCAGAGAAGGCATGTACACGTCCTGTTCCAACTACGGTCTGAATTACGGAGATAAAGACAAGGGACACCGGGCTAATGGGTTTACCACTGATGGGGCATTTGCGGAATATGCGGTAAACAATATAAATACCCTCATTCCAGTGCCCGATGACATGAGTGACGAAGAGGCTACCCTGGTGGTAACGGCGGGCACTGCCATGTATGGGCTCGACGTCATGGGCGGCTTAATCGCCGGTAAATCGATTGCCGTCACCGGCCCGGGGCCTATCGGGTTGATGGGGGTCGCCATGGCGAAATGTCTGGGAGCACAGCCGGTTATATTGACTGGAACGCGGGACAGCCGTCTTGAGATGGGAACGCAACTAGGGGCAGATCATGTAATCAACATTCGTCAGGAGAACCCCGTTGATAAGGTAATGGAACTGACCAATGGCAAAGGCGTTCATTACGTTCTCGAATGTTCGGGAGCATCGAATGCGCTCAACGAGGCCGCAAAAATGACCAACCGCGGTGGCAGGATTTGTTTGGCAGCTTTCCCGCACGAACCTGTTCCGGTGGATCTCGCCCATCTCGTTCGCAACAACATTTATGTCTATGGGATCAGAGGAGAAGGTAAAAGCGCAACCCATCGGGCCATGGCTTTTATGAAACAGAAACGTGTGGATGCCACGATCATACATACCCATACGTTTGATTTTGCAGAGACCCCAAAGGCAATCCACTATGCCAAGGAACGGGTTGAAGACGCTATAAAAGTAGTGGTCAAGATGAACTAAGGACTTTTACCTGAGTTATGCTGGCAGTATCTTGGGCGCTGTGCGTCTTCAGATTGCGGGGTCCAGGGCTGCCGTTTTATAGGTTCAAGCGCTGATCATGCACACGAAAATGATATCGCGTGCACGGGTCATAGATCTCGTGCCATTGCTCAATTAGACCTTGAGGACTTGCTTAAAAGTCGCAGGCCAGCCGTGGATGTCAGTTTGTCAGAAGAGAAAAATCTTATAAACACCGCGCGGTTGTTGTACACGAGTGGTTTGAATGAGTCGCGCCAGGCAGTTCTTGCCGCCCGTAATGGCGAACAAGACTTAATTCTGATTACCGCGGCAAAATCAGATTTCAAATCTATTGATTATCAAGATCTCCACCTGATCAGCCTGACCGGTGACACCACTGCCGAAGATGCATCTCCTGAAGAACTGCCCGGTAACCTGAATTTTTATCTCAAGGTGTTTGAAGATCGCCTCGATGTAGCGGCGCTCGCTCATCTATATCCGCCCTGTGCGACTTTTTTTGCTGCTAAAGCAAAGCTTTATGAACTCTCTCAAAACCCCGCTCATGCACCGGTGAGAGAGTTCATAAAAGTTGAGTGCCGAGAATGTCCTTCCCGATTCACCGGCCTCTGTTCCTGCCGATCCGATATTAGAAAGGGCTACACCGGAGCTGATGCTTTGCTGATCAAAGAAGATGGGATTATTGTTCTCGCCGCTGACCTTGACTCCCTGTACCATAAAGTTGAGTCGCTGGAACGGTCCGCGCAAAAGCATTTGTCGTCTGACTTTTGAAACCTATCTGCTATTAATCACCCCACATTCAGGGATCTTAATCCTTCTGAGCCAGTCCCCGGGCATCTCTATCTCAAACGGGTCGCTTGCCCAGGGTAACCTCTCGAAGGGACGCCGCATTAACCGGCTGAGGTTACTACTTTGCCCACACATGCATGCCAGTCATCAACGAGTCTCTTGCGCTCGGCCTCGGCCATGGCCGGCTCAAAAGACTGATCCACCTTCCAGACGTCTTTGATGGCATCCAGTGAGTCGAATATCCCCACCTTCAGCCCCGCCAGGAAGGCTGCCCCGAGGGCAGTGGTCTCGGTAAATACAGGCCGCTCCACGGTTATCTTGAGGATATCGGCGAGAAACGCGCAGAACCACTGGTTGCCGACCATCCCGCCATCGACGCGCAGCCTGGTCGCCTGGACTCCGTCCCGACGCTTAGCCTCGAGCAGATCGAGGGTCTGGTAGCAGATCGATTCCAGCGTCGCCCTGACCAACTCGGCGGGTCCGGTATCTCTGGTTATACCGAAAATGGCGCCTCGCGCATCCGGGTCCCAATGGGGCGCGCCCAAACCGGTGAATGCCGGCACAATATAGACGCCATTGTTGGAATCTAGGGAGGATGCCAGCGCTTCAGTGGTCCCGGCGCTGTCGATAATGCCGATTCCATCGCGCAACCACTGAACGGCGGCACCAGCTACGAAAATAGAACCCTCCAGGGCATAGGTAGTTTTGCCATCGAGCCGATAGCCCACGGTGGTCAGTAGCTTGTTCTTTGAAGAAAGAGCCCAGGTACCGGTATTCAATACCATGAAACAGCCGGTACCATAGGTGCTCTTGATCATTCCCGGCTCGAAACAGGCCTGGCCGATCAGGGCCGCCTGCTGATCCCCGGCTACCCCGGCAATCGGGATCTCAACGCCGATAACATCCTGATCCGAGGTACCAAAGTCGGCGGCGCTGTCAAGCACATCGGGAAGCATGGCTGCCGGTATTGCCAGAAGATCAAGCAATTCATCGTCCCAGCGCTGCTGGTGGATATTGAAGATCAGTGTCCTTGAGGCGTTGGTGGCATCGGTGGTATGGGATTTGCCCCCAGTAAGCCGCCAGATCAGGAAGCTGTCGATGGTGCCGAAGGCGAGCTCTCCCCGCTCTGCACGGGAGCGTGCGTTCTCAACATTTTCAAGTATCCAGTTCAGCTTGGTGCCCGAGAAATACGGATCCAGAAGCAACCCGGTCTTGTCGGCAAAAAGCTGCTCCCTGCCCTGCTTGCGCAAGGTTTCGCAATATGCAGCCGTACGCCGGTCCTGCCAGACGATAGCGTTGTATACCGGCTCACCGGTGGTTCTGTCCCAGACTACAGTCGTCTCACGCTGATTGGTGATGCCTATGGCTGCAATTTCCTTGTCATTTTCCCGGGCGAACTTCAACACATCCTGAACAACAGAAAGCGTCGTCGACCAGATCTCTTCGGGGTCATGTTCAACCCATCCGTCCTGGGGAAAATACTGGGTAAATTCCAGCTGGGAATTGAAAACCGAACGCCCGCTGCTGTCAAAGAGGATGGAGCGGGTCGAGGTGGTACCCTGGTCGATGCTGAGAATGTGTCTGCTCATGGCGAACCCTTATTCTAATAACCCTTCTGTTTATCTAGAAAAGTATTCCTCATATTTAGTCTGCGCTTGGTCTCCGAACAAATGCTCGCAGGCCTCATGGATCCCTGTCAGTTCTTTGAGGTCCTCAAAGGGGACAAGATAGGCGAGTTTCGAACGTCTCTTGAGGTAGTCCTCTAGTGTAACCACCATTTCGTTTTCCCTTATGTAATCTATCTCACAGCGACGGATACCGGTACCCTCTATCAATGGCTCGGCCAGTTGGGGATCTCCTGCAATAGCTTCAAGCATCGGTATGGCGTGCTCACCGTAGCGGCGCCATAACCTGTCGCTTAACATTTCACCGGTATCGCTGGCGATGCGGTGGTCCAGTCCGAGCTCATAGGCTTTCTTGTAATAAGCGCTCTTCACCTGATTGCCGGGCTCACCGTACCATTTGCCATCCACCCTGCCCAATTGCACGCCCAGTTTTTCGACTTCTTCACAGATTTCCTCACCGACATTAAGGCAATCGGTCAGTTTCCCGCCAAAGATGCTGATATGCTTTTTTTCTGTAATGGTTTCAACCACATGCTTGCGCGACATCTGCAGAAAATCGTCCTTTGATTTCTGCCCCTTTTTGAGCACCAGGGGACGCACCCCGCAGCGCTCCGAAATGATATCGTCGGGGCCGAGAGGCTTATTCAAGTCAAGGCGGGCATTGATATTGGACAAGACGAACTCACGGTCCTCTTCGGTTACCTCGGTTTCGGGGTCTTCCACCGGGGTGTCGGTGGTGCCGATACAGGTGCGGTTGGCCATGGGGATGGCAAAAAACAAGCGCCCGTCATCGGCGAAAAACGCCAGCACCCGTTTCTGCCGAGCAAGGCGTGGAACAATAAGGTGGATGCCCTTGGAAAAGATATGTTGATACTCGGTTGCCACGCCAGCCAGGCCGTTGAGCCTGTCCACGAAGGCTCCGGCGGCGTTAATTATCGTATGGGCGCGAATCTCGAACTGCTCACCACTGATCTTGTCTCGGGCAACCGCGAGCCAATTTTTGTGCGAATCATATTCGCCCTTGACATACTCCACGTAGTTCGCCGCTACACATCCCCTGGCCATCGCGCTGCGCACAAAATTGAAGACGAAACGGGCGTCGTTGTCCTGCAGATAGGCATCGGAGTATTCGACCCCGCCCCGGCTGTCACTAACGTTGACCAGCGGCTCGGCGTTCTTTATCCGGGAAGTGGAAAACAGCGCTGGCGTCCGTGTCTGCCCCCGACCGAAAAGCCAGTAGATCCAGGTGCCGATAAACATGAGCCAGGCCGGAATACGGGTTTTTTTCGACAGGGTGCTCAAAAAGCGGATTTCGGTGACTGTGGAGGGAAAGCTGCGCAGCAATTCATTTCTGGATTTACACAAATTGTTTACCAGGCCGAATTCATAGCTCTCCATGTATTTAATCCCGCCCCAGATCAGGTTGGAGCTGTACTGGCTGGTAAAGCCGGCGAAATCACGCGAATCGATGAGCGCCACCCTGGCGCCTCGGGCAGCAAGTGCAGCCGCGCACACGGCTCCGTTCATGCCGCCGCCGATAATCAGAACATCGAAGGAATCGGTTTGTAATTTTTGAATGTTTTGGTTTCTCAATTTCATATTAAATTATCCAGACACTAGGGCCAGGTCGTTCTCTTTATTGGGGAGAGTTTAGTTCTGTGCTGCCCCTTCATGAGCTGCCGGGACAGATCGAGTGCCCGGATCACCTCTGCTGGTGCTAGACATATCTGAAAACAAAGACGAACCAGATAATGGTGATGATCAGCCCTCCCCACAGAGGGGCCCCGTAAAAGGCCAGCCAGCCCATATTGATAAATCCGCTTCCCAGCCAGGATATAAACAGACGATCGCCTCGGGTGGTATCCAGCCCCAGTACTCCCCGCCGCGGATTGCCGCCCGGACTGAAATGTTCCCATATGCCCATGGTCACTATGGACAAGACAACAACAATGAAAAATGCGGCTGTCGGCCAGGTCCATGCCATCCAGGATAAACCCATAATCTATCCTCCTCGACTAAACTCGTCCGAGGGCAAAACCCTTGGCGATGTAATTGCGTACAAAATAGATGACGATCGCACCGGGCACGATGGTCAGTGAACCGGCAGCAGCCAGGAGGCCCAGTTCGTACCCGGAACTGCTCGCCGTGCGTGTCATGGTGGCAGCGATCGGTTTTGCTTCAACCGAAGTCAAGGTTTTGGCCAGCAGCAGTTCCACCCACGAGTACATGAAGCAGAAGAACATTGTCACTCCGATACCGGCCGCAATGGTGGGTATGAAAATACGAATGAAAAACCGCCAGAACGAATATCCGTCCAGGAATGCCGTCTCATCCAGTTCCTTCGGCACGCTGGACATGAACCCCTCGAGGATCCAGACGGCCAGCGGGATATTGAAGAGGCAGTGGGCAAGGGCGACGGCTATGTGCGTGTCGAACAGGTTGATGGCCGAGTATAATTGGAAGAAAGGCAGAGCAAATACCGCCGGGGGGGCCATGCGGTTGGTGAGCAGCCAGAAGAACAGGTGTTTGTCACCCAGGAAACGATAGCGGGAAAAGGCATAGGCTGCCGGCAACGCCACGGTGACCGAAAGCAGGGTATTGATCACCACGTAGATGATCGAATTGATGTAACCGTTATACCAGGTCGGATCGGTGAAGATGACCTTGTAATTCGCCAGGGTAAATTCCTGGGGAAAAAAGGAGAAACCGCCGAGGATCTCGTTGGTCGTCTTGAAGGACATGGAGAGCAGTCCGTAGATCGGCAGCATCAAAAACAGGATATAGAGCGTGGGTACCAGCCATTTATTTGAACGGA
>JAHEER010000144.1 GCA_024640625.1 Desulfobulbaceae bacterium | reverse complement strand
CATGGCTTTAAATTTGCCCCGCTACTTGGAGAGCTGCTGGCCGATCTTTTGCTCGACCTCCCCTCCCCTGTCGATATCGCCATGTTCTCACCGGAGCGATTCAAATTCTACTAGCAACCTTGCTGAGGTCAATAGACTGTTTCCATCTCCCCGTTGTACCTCTCCTACCCTGCCCGGTTGAATTGACGGTGCTCAACCGAGAATTCCCAGGATCGGGATTCTGGGTGCCGGTGCAAAACCAGCCAATACAGCTGCTCCTCATCCATCTCAGGGTAATCGGTGGTGTAGTGCAGCCCGCGAGATTCTTTCCTGAGCATCGCCGATTCGACAATCAACAGAGATACCTGGGCGATATTTCTCAACTCAACCATATTCCGGGTGATTTTGTGGGTCTTATAGAGTGCTTCAATCTCCCTGCTGATCGAAATTATCCGTTCCCTGGCCAGTTCGAGCCGCTTGCTGTTTCTGACGATACCGACGTAGTTCCACATGGTTCTGCGCAGCACATCCCAGTTGTGATTAATCAGGATATGTTCGTCCAGTTCCTGGGTCGGCTGAATTGGCTCAGAGAAGGTATGGGTCCCCTGCCCCAAATCGGTAATTTGAGCTAGATTCTGTCGGCAGTAAGATGCCGCTTTCTCAGCGAAAACAACGGCTTCCAGCAGGGAGTTGCTGGCCAGCCTGTTGGCACCGTGCAATCCTGTGCAGGCGGTCTCGCCAATGGCCATCAACCCCGGAAGCGAGCTGTTGCAAAATTCGTCGACCAGCACCCCGCCGCACAAATAGTGAGCCGCCGGCACCACCGGGATTGGCTCCATGGTGATATCAATCCCATAGTTGAGGCACTGTTTATAAATACCGGGAAACCGGGCTTGAATGAAGGCGGGATCTTTATGGCTGATATCGAGAAATACACAGTCGTCGCCGCTTTCCTTCATTTCCCGATCGATTGAGCGGGCCACCATGTCTCTGGTGGCCAGTTCGAGACGGTCATCATATTTCCTCATAAAGCGCTCTCCTTGCCGATTGAAAAGAAGCGCTCCCTCTCCCCTCACCGCCTCGGATATGAGAAAGTTCTTTGCCCGTGGGTGAAACAGGCAGGTCGGATGGAACTGGACAAACTCCATGTTTGCCACTCGCACACCGGCTCTGCAGGCTGCGGCGATGCCGTCACCGGTGGCAATGTCAGGGTTGCTGGTATAAAGATAGACCTTACCGGTTCCGCCGGTGCACAAAATTGTCTGATCGGCTTCAAATCTACTTAGTTCGTCATTGTTATCGAGAATCAGGGCCCCTTCGCACCTCCTGCTCCCCTCCCTGGTCGACACCAGCAGATCAACCACCATGTGGTCCTCGAGCAGACTGATGGAGTCGTTTGCTTTCACCTGCTCCAGGAGCGTCATCTCTATGGCTCTTCCAGTCAGGTCATAGGCATGGGCGACCCGACGATGGCTATGCCCCCCTTCCCTTCCGAGACTCAGGGCCGACCCACCCGAATCCCTAACAAAATCAACACCATAAGAAACGAGATCGTGCACTCTGTCGTACCCCTTGCTGACCACTTCCTGGACGGTGCCCATATCGCACAAACCCGCCCCGGCAGTGAGGGTATCATCGATATGGGAGGCGAGGGAGTCATTTTCCAGATCAAGAACGGCGGCGATTCCTCCCTGGGCAAGATTAGTCGCGCTATCGATGACACCCTTTTTGGTCACCACGACGACTTCACCGAGATCTGCAACTCTCAAAGCGAAGGAAAGACCTGCGATACCGCTGCCAATCACTAAAAATCTCATAGCATTCAATGATATCGAAAAATCTGTTTTGATGTTTCACGTGAAACATCGAGAAATGATACGCTTAAATCACCGGATCAGGCGATTTTACCAAAAAAAGATTGAGCCTTCCTAGTACCTGGTATATAAAGAACCTGAGAATGTACAAACCTGGGGAGAGATTATATCACAATGGGAAATAACTCAACAGTTATTGCGGTTGCCAACCAGAAGGGGGGAGTGGGCAAGACGACCACAGCCGTCAACCTCTCTTGCGGGCTCGCCTTGAGAAAAAAGAAGGTGCTTCTGGTAGACTCAGACCCCCAGGGAAACGCCTCCAGCGGAGTAGGGGTCAAAACGGCAGATAGGAAAAAGCACTTGTACCAGTTGCTCTGCGGGGAAGCTGGCGCGGGGGAAGTGATCCAATCAACAAATGTAAAAAAGCTCTTCGTACTGCCTTCAAAAATTGACCTGGTGGCGGCGGAGTTGGAATTGATCAACCAGAAAAATAGGGAGAAGTTTCTGAAAAAATCATTAAAGCCGCTTCTGCCCGAATTTGATTATATCATCGTCGACTGCCCGCCATCCCTTGGTCTTCTCACCTTGAACGCTCTTACCGCTGCACATTCCGTACTCATCCCGATGCAGTGTGAGTATTATGCTTTAGAGGGCCTCGCGCAGCTGATCAACACCATCCGATCGGTGAAACAATCCTTTAACAAAAAGCTCTACGTGGAAGGGTTGCTGCTCACCATGTTCGACAAACGGAACCGTCTCTCTCACCAGGTCGCTGCGGAAATCCACAATCATTTTGGTGACCAGGTCTTTACCACCCGCATACCCCGTAATGTGAGACTCAGCGAGAGCCCGAGTCATGGAAAAACGATTATGGAATATGACATCAAGTCAACCGGCGCCCAAGCCTATCGTGCCTTGGCGCTCGAATTTCTTAAACGGCAGGTGTGAACAGTGGCTAAATTGACTGGGCTTGACGGCCAGGGAATCAGCGCTCTTTTTGGCGAACAAAGCACTGATGATTTATTTTTCGAATGCAACATAAGTCAGATTATCCCTAATAAACATCAACCCAGGTTGATGTTTGACCAGGAGGAACTCACCGAACTTGCTGAATCGATAAGGGATAACGGGGTAATCCAGCCTTTGATTGTGTCCCGGATGACAAAGAAGAAGTATGAATTGATCGCCGGCGAACGCCGCCTCCGTGCCTCAAAGATGGCCGGCTTGAAAACCGTGCCGGTAATCGTGCGGGAGATCAGCAGTGATGATGAATTGTTGGAATTCGCCCTTATTGAAAACATTCAGAGAACCGACTTGAATCCCCTTGAGGAGGCAGAAGCATATCGCAAACTGATAGACAAATTTGGCCTTACTCAGGAAGAGGCAGCTAAGAAGGTGGGTAAGAACCGATCCACCGTAACGAACGCCCTCAGGCTTCTCCAACTTCCCGAATATGTCAAGGAGGATCTGCTCTCAGGGCAACTCACCGAAGGGCATGCTCGGGCTCTTCTTGCACTGTTGTCGAGTCCCGCAACCATGAAGGAGATCCGCGACCAGATTATTGCCAAACAATTGTCCGTACGGCAGACCGAAAAACTCATCAAAACAATTACTCGCGAAGTTACCGCTAAAGCACCTAGTAAGACCAAGGAAAAGGAATTTTCAAAATCGGTGAAAAAAGCCTTTGAGAACCAGATGACCAACCGTCTCAGCTCCCAGGTCTATATCAACCAGAAGGGGAGTCGAGGAAAAATTGAAATAGAATATTACTCCTATGATGACCTCGAACGTATCATGGCGATGGTGCTCGGAGGAGAATAACCCTGTTTTTTATTTATCGGTACATACCAAAAGCTATGATGAAAAAGTCTATCTTCATTTTTGTCCTGTTTATTTCACTGATCTTTTCCGCTTCAGCCCTGTGTGCAAAAATGGTCAGCGTGGTCGGCGACAACGTCAATCTCCGCTCTGGCCCGGGAACCAAATATTCCGTGAAATGGAAATATGGCAGTGGTTTTCCGTTGAAAGTTCTCCAGGAACAAGGAGGGTGGCTGAAGGTTGAAGATTTCGAGGGCGACAGCGGCTGGCTCTATCAAAAGCTCACCTCCAGAACTGGTCACATGATCGTCAAAGTGCACAAGAACCAGAACAAAAAGGTAAATATCAGAAGTGGACCCGGGACTAAGTACAGGATTGTCGGCAAAGCATATTATGGGGTCGTTTTCAAGACCATAAAACAGCAAAACGGCTGGGCCCAAGTCAAGCACGACAGTGGGCTGGAAGGGTGGATCAAACGCTCACTTCTGTGGGGCTTCTAGCAGATCCTCAAAAATAAAAACCTGGCTGAAGAACTCAGCCAGGTTGGGTTATCCATGGCGGAGAGAGAGGGATTCGAACCCTCGGTGGAGTATTATCCCCACACTCGCTTAGCAGGCGAGCACCATCGGCCAACTCGGTCATCTCTCCTTTATCATCTCTGGCGGAGGGAGTAGGATTCGAACCCACGGTACTTTCGTACAACGGTTTTCAAGACCGCCGCCTTAAACCACTCGGCCATCCCTCCGAAAGTTTTTCCTTGTACCATCTCGCAAATCATCTGTCAATAATATGTCATTGCGATACCCGGGCGGCTGTTGTATGATACATTTTTGTAACACAACAACACAACCCAAAAACATTTTTGCAAAATATTACTTTTCTGAATAAGTGCGACACTCATGGTTGACCAGAAAGAAACCGAATCACAACTACATGATTTAACTTGTCTTTATGAAATCACAAAAGAGCTTGCCTCCTCCTTCGTTCTCAGCGATTGTCTTGAAAAAGCGATGGCGCTCCTCTCCGAATACAAGAAAATGGAGAACGGCACCGTAACCATTGTCAATCCGCTTACCGGCAAGCTTGAAATAGAAGTTGCTCACGGTCTCACCGCGGAGGGAAGAAAAAGAGGCAAATATAAAATAGGGGAGGGGATTACTGGCCGGGTTGTCGCTTCTGGCGAACCGATCGTCGTTCCCCATATCTCTGAAGAACCGCTGTTTCTCAACCGTACCAGATCTCGGGGCGATATCGCCGATAGAGACCGTTCTTTTCTCTGCGTCCCCATCAAGGACGGTAAACAGATTATCGGCGCGCTCAGCGTCGACCGCATGTATGAGGATGGATTCGGCACCCAAGCCAACGATGATCTGCAGTTTCTCACCGTGCTGTCGAGCATTATCGCCCAGACCGTCTGTCGGGTGCAGATCGTCAACCGGGAGAAGGAGAATCTTCGCACAGAAAACCTCAAGCTGAAGCGGGAACTTTCTGAAAAAAACCGGATTAACGACATAATTGGCAACTCGAGCCGGATGCAGGATGTCTTCGAAATGGTCCATCGAGTGGTGGACTCCAACGCCACGGTGCTGCTCAGGGGCGAATCGGGAACGGGGAAGACCTTGGTCGCCAAGGCTCTGCACTACAACGGCAAGAGAAAGGCCAAGCCCTTTGTCGTGGTGAATTGCTCGGCATTGCCGGAAACGCTGCTGGAGAGTGAACTTTTTGGCCACGAGAGGGGCGCCTTCACCGGGGCCAACGAGCGAAAAATAGGCAGGTTCGAGCACGCCGAAGGCGGCACTCTCTTCCTCGATGAAATCGGTGAGATATCCCATTCGGTCCAGGTGAAGCTGCTCAATGTTGTTCAGGAGAGAAGCTTCCAGCGGCTCGGCTCAACCAGATCTATTTCCTGCGATGTGAGGCTGGTGGCGGCCACCAACAAGGATCTCGAAGATGCCGTCTCCAGCGGCTCCTTCCGTGAGGATCTCTACTACCGCCTGAACGTGTTTCCCATTTACATGCCGCCGCTGCGAAAACGCCGAACCGACATTCTTCTTCTAGCCGAGTTTTTTCTGGAAAAATTTGCCCGGGAAAACAAAAAACAGATCAACCGCATTTCCACCTCGGCAATCGATCTGCTCATTCAGTACCACTGGCCCGGCAACGTACGAGAGCTGCAGAACTGTATGGAGCGTGCGGTGCTGATCTGCGACGGGGACGCCATCAAGGGTATCCACCTGCCCCCGACGCTGCAGGCCTCGGAGAGCTCTTCCGGCAGCAAACCACTATCGTTTTCTACCGCAGTGGAAAATTTCGAAAAAGAACTTATTATTGACGCGCTGAAAAAAAACAACGGCAACCAGACGAAAACAGCCGGCTACCTCGATACCAGTCTACGCATCATCAACTACAAGATACACCAGTACGGCATCGATCCAAAAAAATACAAGATCTGAAAAGATGTCAATTCTGCTCCATGTCTGTTGCGGCCCTTGCCTCGTCTACCCAGCGAGGGTGTTGGAAGGGGAGGGGACCGATTTTACCTGTTACTTCTTCAACCCCAATATCCACCCCTACCGTGAATTTAAAAAGCGGCTTACCTCCTTTATAGATCTGGCGGACTCGCGCAACTACAACTATATCATAGACAGAGACTACGGCCTGAAGATGTTTCTGCGCCAGGTGGTGTTCAACGAGGAGCAGCGCTGCAGGTTCTGTTATGAGATGAGACTCGGAAATGCGGCAACATTGGCGGTCGAAAAGGGTTTCAGCGGATTTTCCACCACGCTGCTCTATTCCACCTATCAGAATCACTCGTTAATTAGAAAACAAGCCGCCAGGGCAGCGGAACTCCACTCGATCCCTTTTCTGTACCATGATTTCAGGGTCGGATGGCAGCAGGGAATCGACGAATCCAAAGCCTGTAATCTCTACCGGCAGAGCTATTGCGGATGTCTGTTCAGCGAGCAGGAAAGATACGACAACCGGTTGAAAAAACAATTAAAAAGGAAAATGAAAAGCGATGTTCAACCTCCTCGTTCTGGCCACGACCAACCAAAATAAAGTTAGAGAATTCAAGGCGTTCGTATCAGAATTCCCGGTAGAAGTGAAAAGTCTAGGTGATTTCGGACCATTGCCGGAAGTCATCGAAGATGGTTCCACGTTTGACGAGAACGCCTACAAGAAGGCCTTGCACTACGCAAAGGTATTAGGTGTTCCAGCTATTGCCGATGATTCGGGTCTGGTTGTTGAAGCGTTGTCCGGGGCCCCCGGTGTGCGCTCTGCCCGCTACGCCGGCGACGGTGCCAGCGATCAGGATAACTGCCGTAAACTTCTTGCCGACATGGAAGGGGAGACAAACCGCAAGGCCTCCTTTGTCTGTGTACTTTCCATTGCGATGCCTTCCGGGCCCGCATTAACCTATGAAGCCTCCTGTGAGGGCACGATTCTTGATGCCCCCCGCGGCAGCAACGGCTTCGGCTACGATCCACTGTTCTATTACGAGCCTTATGGCAAGACCTTTGCCGAAATCAGCATGGAAGAGAAAAACAAGGTGAGTCACCGCGGCAAAGTTCTCAGGGAACTGAGTGATGAGTTTGACAAGGTCCTGAAGTGGCTAGACCAGAGAGCACTGGAAGAAATGCCCGAACAGCCTGACCACAGCGAATTTGAAGGCAACGACTGGTCCCGCTAGTCAGTCGTTTTCCGGTTTTAGATCCCTGCTGAGAAGGTCCTTGACCGCAGTGCTGCAGGCTTTGCCCCGGTAGAGCACCTCATAGACCTGTTCGAGGATCGGCATATCCGCCCCGAGCTTATTGACCAGATCGTAGACCGAGTGGGTCGTTTTGACGCCCTCGGCCACCATATTCATGGAATCGAGAATAGCATCCAATGAGGTACCCCTGCCAAGCTCCACCCCCACATGCCGGTTTCTGCTCAAAGCCCCCGTGCAGGTCAGCACCAGGTCTCCGAGTCCGCTTAGCCCGAAAAAGGTCTCCTGCCTAGCACCCAGCATCACTCCGAGACGGGTCATTTCGGCGAGCCCTCTGGTGATCAGGGCGGCCCGGGCGTTGGTTCCAAACTCCAGACCGTCACAAATCCCCGCCGCGATGGCGATGATATTTTTCAGCGCCGCGCTTATTTCCAGACCGACGATATCGGAACTTGTATAGACCCTGAAGTAATCGGTGGAAAACAGCTTTTGCAGGAACTGGGCCGTGTCCTCTTGTTCACAGCCAATGGTAATTGCCGTGGGAACCTTT
>JAHEER010000143.1 GCA_024640625.1 Desulfobulbaceae bacterium | reverse complement strand
TTGCTGTTATTCAGTTGTCAAGGATCGTCGCGGCACCACCGTCGGGCCGTGCGCTCGTGACGAGCGCGGAAGAACGTCAATCTAATATAACCCGCTCATCTTGTCAATTAAATTGTCGTCCCCTCTACACTTTTACCGCTTCCCGCTCCTGCCCCCAAAACCGCGACAAACTAGTCCCTCTCAGTTCACTTGTCAATACGTTTGTCGGTCTGCCATGAAAAAAAGTTTATCACTTTTTGACGATGTTGATATATTATTGTTATCAATAGGAATGTGGTGTTATAGAGTAGTGCCTGGAAAGTTCACTGCCAACCCCTCACACGAGACTTCCCTGTATCTATGAAAGACAAGAACAAATTGCTCAGAATGTTGCCCAAGGTAGATGAATGTCTGACCAGGCTTGAACCATTTATCCAGGAACACGAGATTCCTCTGCGCATAGCCAAACGCGCAGTGCAGCAATCAGTCGAGCAGCTGCGCAGCCAGCTCTTGAATGAAGCGCAGGTGCACATCCCTGAATCTCAGACCGAATGGGATGAGATCTTCAAAAGTAGAATTGCCCTATTGATGGACTTGAATCTCAAACGGGTCATCAATGGGACGGGCATCGTCGTCCATACGAATCTTGGCCGCTCTCTGCTGCCGGATCATACCATCAGGCAGCTGTCCATGGCCGGGGCCTGCTACACCAATCTGGAGTTCAATCTGGAAACCGGGAAGCGGGGGAGCAGGTACAGTCTGGTCGAAGATATAATCTGCGATCTCACCGGGGCTGAAGCTGCGCTGGTGGTGAACAACAATGCCGCAGCCGTCCTCATATCCCTGGATACTCTGGCCCGTGATCGTGAAGTTATCATTTCCCGGGGGCAGTTGGTGGAAATTGGCGGTTCGTTCAGGATTCCCGACGTGATGAAAAAAAGTGGGGCAACGCTGGTTGAGGTCGGGGCGACCAACAGAACTCATCTATATGATTTCGAGAGGGCGATCAGTGAATCTACTGCACTGCTGTTGAGGGTACACACGTCAAATTTCAGGATTATCGGCTACACCTCCCAGGTAAGCGGCGAGGAGCTGGTGCGACTAGGCAACAAATATGATCTGCCGGTGATGGAGGATTTGGGCAGTGGAAGCTTTACCGATCTATCCAAATTTGGCCTCCCTCCCGAACCAACGGTCCAGGAGGTGGTCAAATCCGGTATCGATGTAATTACCTTCAGCGGCGACAAATTACTTGGGGGGCCCCAGTCGGGCATTATTGTAGGCAAGGAAAAAATTATCTCACGGATAAAGAGTAACCCGCTGAATAGAGCCCTGAGAATAGATAAATTCACGCTTGCCTCGCTGGAAAGCGTACTCAGGGATTATTATGACCCGGACGCGGTATTGAAGAAAAATCAGACGCTCAGGATGATCAGCGACCCGCCTGAGATCATCAAGAAGCGCGCCCAGAGATTTTTACGGCGGACGCGGTCCCTTATTGGCGACTCATGCAGCCTGAACCTGGTTTCAACCACTTCCCGTGTGGGAGGAGGGGCGCTGCCTGAATACGGATTGACAAGCTGGGCAGTTGAACTGCAGCCAGCGACTACCACGGTATCGAGACTTGAAAAGGATTTTAGAACATTGCCTGTTCCGGTGATCGGCAGAATAGAAAATGAACGCCTCCTGATCGACTTTCGCACTGTGCTTGACAGCGAGATTCCCGAACTTTGTAACGAACTGATCACCTATTTCAGCTGAGTGCTTTGCCCATGTATCTTGAACATTCACCTTACAACTCGCCATATCCCGGCCTCAGAAAAACTGATCTCATCGTCTTTGGTAACGCCTTGGAAGAGATTATACTTTCGACTATCCCCACTTCGAAAAAGATTACCCTCGTCTCAAAAGAAAATCTTACGACAATAAAGGAAACCCTCTCTACAACCAGGCGCACCCGCGAGCTCGAGAGAGCATTCAACCAGAACACCCCTGTCTGGCTTAAGCCGGATAAGCTGTTGCTGCCTCTTGATTGTGTCGATAGCGGAGAACTCGCAATCCTCGTTGACGGGATTGACGAGTTGGTGATGGAAAAAGGATCTAAACAGTGGCTCAAAGAAACGTGTTCGGCAATAACAGAGCAGTTCCTTGAGACCAGAAACACATTTCTCGAGCCGCTGACCTCATTGGCAAGCGCCAACTCAATCAAAGATTATTTAAAGCGGATCGCCCTGCAAGGAGACCTCCACCTGGTGCTCGCTGAATCGTTGTCTCCTGCACGTTCGGTAAAAGAGTCTTTTCGCCACACGGCGGAAAGCGGTCGGCTTCTGCAGGAATTCAATCGATTCTCTTTTCCGCTCTTCCATTTAGGACAATCGGTGTTTTGTCTGGTAATCGGCCGCCGAGAGAAAGCATTTGTTAAATCCCTGTGCCATTCCCTGACCAATTTCGCCAGAAATGCAGGGCTCAGACGCATTCATATCGGGTTTAGTTCCTACAACGAAGAACGACACCGAAGCGAACCTCCGGACCGCCTGGCGGGGATCCTCATCGATGAGGCCTGGAAGGCGCTGCAACAGGCCGGCAGAAGAGGGCCATATTCATTTTGTGACTATCAACTTCAGGTAAACCCTGAACTGTTTCCGCTGCGCACGATCAGCCGGGCCACCGTAAGAAAATTATCCTACCGGTGGAGAGATTTCAGCACCTTCTCCCTGGTTTATATGAAGCCGGATTTTGTTGACAGGAAAACCCTCGACCCATTGATGAAAGCCCATCTCGACAGGGAGATTGTCGTGGTCGATGAAGATGGCTATTTCATCATGCGGCCGGGGAAAAAGGCTGCCAGCACAGAGAAATGGGCTTCCATTTTGATTGGTAAAGTGACTGAAGACCAGGGTGAACGCTTTTCACTGTCAGCCGGTATCAGCTCCTATCCCTTCCGTGATTACAAGAAACCGGAAATTGCCCGCAACTGTATGAAAGCACTACTCCACGGCACGTTCTTCGGCCCAGGCAGCAGCGTTATTTTCGATAGTCTGAGCCTCAATGTAAGCGGCGACGCCTATTTCGGCGAAAGTGACCTGTCGGCCGCAGTGAAGGAATACCGCAAAGGGCTGGAACTCGACCCTCACGATGTCAACCTTCTCAACAGCCTGGGGGTTGCCTATGCCTTGATGAATATGACGAGCGCTGCTTTTGACGCCTTCAACCAGGTTCTTGAAATTGAGCCGCACAATTTTATGGCGCTCTTCAACAAGGGACTGGGCGAGAAAAAGTTGCAAGTGTACGGTCAGGCGGTCAATTCGTTTACCAGGGCCTTGAAAGTCTTCAACAGTGCTGATGAAGAAGAAGCAGGGTTCTTGGGTGAACTGCAGTTTCAACTGGGTGTCTGTCAGTTTCGCATCGGCAAATATCGGGAGTGTATAGAGGAGCTAAAAAAATGGCATGATGCAAAGGTGGGGGAACAAGGTGCAACGCGGTGTTATCGATATATCGGCATAAGCTATTTTCATCTTGGAGAACTCAAGGACTCCGCCATCTGGCTGCAGCGTGCTCTGGTGGCCAATCAAGCGGACGGGGAGGCGCTCAGCCTGCTTGGCACCGTCTACCTGAAAACCGGTGAAGGCGACGACATCGCCCTGAATCTGTGCGCCAAAAGCGTAGAACTTGAACCTGAGAATACGGAATACAGAATTCGCTATGCCCAGGCCTTGGCGGCAGCTGATAAATTCGATCAGGCTCTGGACATTCTTTTCACCTGTGCCCGATCCAGAAAATTCAAAATGAGCGGGTGGCTTGAAATTGCCAGAATTTATAAATGGCAGGGGGAGTGGCGCTTGTGTGAACGGTATCTCCAGAAAATATTCAGAAGTGCCCACGCAGATTCTTCTATTCTCGAGCAGGCCACAGAGCTGCAAACCTATCTCGCAGAGAGGCGAGCCTAAGATAAAACACCTCAGGGGAAACGACATGAGCATTGAACCAAAATATGAATTGGACAACACGGTGGTGGGTGATTCCTGGAGAATGTTCAGAATAATGGGGGAATTTGTCGAAGGATTTGACGCGCTCTCGACGGTGGAATCACCAGCTGTGACCATTTACGGATCGGCCCGCACACCAGTTGACCATCCCTGGTATACATTGACCGTTGATATTGCCAGGGATCTGGCCAGATCGGGGTATGCAATCATCACCGGCGGCGGTCCCGGAATCATGGAGGCCGCCAATAAGGGCGCCGCAGAGGGAGGCGCGGTGTCTATTGGTTTGAATATAAGTCTACCTCACGAGCAGGACCCCAATCCGTATGCCAACTTTCCATTACATTTCAAATATTTTTTTGTCCGAAAAGTAATGTTTATGAAGTACTCGATGGCCTTTATCTGCATGCCGGGAGGCTTCGGCTCGATGGATGAATTATTTGAATCGCTGACGCTCATACAGACCAAGAGAATCAAACCCTTTCCCATCGTTCTGGTGGGGAGCAGCTTCTGGTCGGGATTGGTGGAATGGTTGAAAGAAAGTTTTATCGAAAATGGAACCATCAGCGAAAAAGACATGGAACTGTTTAAAATCATTGATGATCACGAAGAAGTGGTAGAGTACATCAAAAAAACAGTAATAGTATAATTTGTATTATTTCAGTGAGATAGTTATACTAAGCTAGTGTATTTAAAATAGAGTCGGAATCCGGTTTCCCAGACAACAGTTAGAAGAGGGGTGAACGCATGGCACAAATCGATGCCTTTTTCAAATTAATGAATGATGAAGGTGCTTCCGATTTACATATGGTTGCAGATCAGCAGCCAGTATTGCGAATACGCGGCGATATGGAGCGGGTCAAGTTCAAAGTGATGAAGCACGATGAACTCAAGGCCATGCTCTATGAGGTATGCCCGGAAGCAAAGATTAAGGTTTTCGAGGAGACCGGCGACATCGACTTCGGTTATGAGATACCCGGCCTGGCCCGCTACCGCTGTAACTTCTTCAACCAGAAAAATGGGATTGGAGCGGTTTTCAGAGAAATCCCCTCGGATATACTCAGTGTGGAACAGCTCGGCTTGCCGAAGGTTATCTCCCGTCTCGCCCATCTGCCCAAAGGGCTGGTGCTGGTGACCGGCCCCACCGGCCACGGGAAGTCGACCACCCTGGCAGCCATCGTCGATGAGGCGAATAGAACCAGAAAAGATCATATTCTCACCATTGAGGATCCCATAGAATTTGTTCATCAGTCGAATAAGTGCATCATTAACCATCGCGAGGTCGGCACCCATACCAAGGGGTTCAGTCAGGCACTAAGAGGCGCCCTGCGTGAGGACCCCGACATCATCATGGTGGGTGAGATGCGCGACCTGGAGACCATGACTCTGGCCATGGAAGCAGCCATGACCGGACATCTGGTGTTCGGCACCCTGCATACCCTGAATGCCATGAAAACCGTTGACCGTGCCATCGAGATGTTTCCGGCTCATCAACAGGCCCAGGTTCGTTCCACGCTGGCGGATGCACTGCGCGCCGTCGTTTCCCAGACACTATTCAAGCGTATTGATGTGAAAGGCAGGGTAGCCGCGCTGGAGATTCTCATCGCCACCCCGGCGGTCCGCAACATGATTCGCGAGGCCAAAACCTATCAGATCATATCGGTTATGCAGACCGGCAAGAAGTACGGAATGCAGACCATGGATGACGCCATCATGGAACTTCTCGAGAGGCGGATGGTCAGTCCAGATGATGCCTATAGCAATTCAATAGATAAGTCGAAGTTTGTTAAGTATCTGCGCAAACCGCCGTCAGATTTCACCGAGGTGTAGACACCGGTAAGCGCTCATCCTGCTTTCCAGTATCGTTCTTGAATTTTCTCGTAGACCAATTGGGAGGTTTGGCCGTCGGCGTGTATCTCGAATACGATGGTGCCGTCAACTGCGGTGTTGAGGATCGGGATCTCCAGTTCTCTGGCCGTCTCAAGGGTTTTTCTGGCGGGGAACTGACTATATCCCGAGTGAGCGCTTGAGATTACCAGCCATTCTGGTGAGACCGCTGCGAGCAAGGCCGGTGAGTTAGAGGTCGCCGATCCGTGGTGCGGCGACAGAAGTATGGTTGAGCGTAACTGCGTCTTTGCTGTCACCAATTTGAGCTCCCGCCTGGTGGTAATATCTCCTGGAAAGAGCACCGATTTCCCGCCGGATGTAAATCTCACTACCAAGCCCCGGTCATCTTCGCTTGTCAGCCCGGCTGCCCCATGATTACCCAGCACTGAAATGTGCTCTTCATCGTCGGCGATGATCACTCCTGCTGCCGGAGTAATAATGGTGATCCCTTTTATGCGGGCCTTATCAACAAGTCGGGTAAAACCCGGCTTCTTCTCATCCAGGTGGGGAAGCCAGAGTCTTTCGGGTTTAAATCTGGTTAACAGGGTGAAAATCCCATTGTAATGGTCAGTGTCGTCATGGGTTATTATGATATCGTCTACTTTGCCTATCCTTCTATGCCAAAGATAGGGGGCAATGATCCGTGCCCCGCAGTCATATCCTGGTGTGCTTCGGGCCCCGCCATCAATGAGTGCCACCCGGCCATTCTTGAATTCAACGAGATTAGCACTGCCATGCCCGACGTTAAGAATCGTCACCGTGGTGGGCGGCTGTCCGAGCAATATCGACAGGCGAAAGGGATGGAGAAGCATACCGACAGCGGCTACGAGGCCGACGATTTTGAGCAGCAGCGGGCGCGAAATTATTGGCTGAGTGGCGATGGAAAAGAGCAGAATATAGTAAAAAAGTATGGCACTCGGGTGCGGTGTCGGCACCCATAGCTGGGTCCAATCCGGGGCTGATACGCTCGCGGCAATGGTATAGGAGGCGGAGAGGCCCAGGGCGCCTGTTTTGAGCAGCAGCGCGGCAGCTGGATGATTTGCCATTATGAACGGCAGACTCAGCATCCCCAGAGGCAGACTGAAGAAACAGATAAGAGGCTGGATAAGGAGGTTGGCAGGCAGGGTGACCAGGGACACCCTGTTGAAATGAAACAGCAGCAGCGGCAGAGTTCCAAGAGTGGCAGCAATGGTAATTACTGCCATGGCTGCCACTAGATGAGGTATTTTAAGCGACAAGCTTTGGTTTCTGGCAGCTGAACGGCCGACAAGTGAGAACAATCTGGGAACCATCAGGACTATTGCCGCAACAGCCACAAAGGAGAGCTGGAAGGAAGGGGACTGGACAGCTAACGGGTCGATCAGCAAAATGATAAGCGCGGCACCCGAGAGAGTGGTGATGGTCGAATGCACTCGATCACTGCAGAGCGCGAACACCATGCATAAAGTCATGATAAGCGCCCGTGCGGCAGGAGGCTGAAAACCGGAGAGCAGCGCGTACAAGAAAAGTGGCGGCAGCGTCAAGAGCACAGCTGTCTTTTTTACATTAACTGCCAATATTAATGTTTCCGACCGGCGCAACAGCCAATAGATCAATGTATAAGTTACTACTGAGAGCAGTCCCAGGTGCATTCCCGAGATGGCCCATAAATGAATAATTCCTGCTTTCTTCAGCGTCTCCAGTACCTCGGGGGCAATTGAGGAACGGTCACCGACAAGCAGTCCTTGGTAAAGAGAAGCGCTGTGAGGCGGGAGGTTTTTTTCGATGTAGCGCGAGATCGATGTTCTTGAGCTCTCGATTTTATAGAAAAGTACCTCGGGCCAGCTCGAGTGCACATTTTTCACGGGCTGTATAAGGATCGGTGAATCTACCAGTCCGGTCAGGTAAATAGATCTTCCAGCAAGGTATTTACGGTAATCAAAAGCACCTGGTGCCGCCGCCCGGGCAGGCACCTGAATTTTTGTGTTCACGATGAGGGACTGACCGGGGACGATGGTTGCGGGCCAGGATCCCCTGAGGACGAGAAGAATCTTACCGTTTTGCCGGGTAAATTC
>JAHEER010000142.1 GCA_024640625.1 Desulfobulbaceae bacterium | reverse complement strand
AACTTCGACATCGGTCGACCAGCCGGTCTTGGTCTTTTTACCCTTCGACAGGCCCAACCGCTCGAACAGGACTTCACCAAGCTGCTTCGGCGAGCCGATATTGAACGGGCCACCTGCCATTTGATGGATCTGTTTCTCGAGTACCGCCATTTTTTTCTCCAGCTCGGCAGAGAGCCTGCCGAGCAAGTCGGGATTAATGCGAATGCCTGCCTGTTCCATGCCGGCCAGAATCTGCAGCAGGGGCATCTCGACATCATTGAAGAGCTTCTCCTGCTGCTGTTCAGCCACCATCGGTCGGAGCTTTTCGTAGAGGCGCAGGGTGATGTCGGCATCCTCGGCGGCGTAGACCGTCGCCTTCTCGACTTCGACCTCGTCGAAGCAGATCTGGTTCTTGCCGCTGCCGGCGACCTCACGGTAGCTGATAGTCCGATAATCGAGCAGTTCCGCGGCCAGATTGTCCATGCCGTGAGATTTGGCTGCCGGATTGGCGAGGTAGCTGGCCAGCATGGTGTCGTAGAGTGGCCCGGTGACCTCGACTCCGGCCCTTGCCAGTACCAGGATATCGTATTTGAGATTCTGACCGATCTTGAGATGCTGCGGCGACGTCAGCAGCGGCCGGATGGCTGCGAGCACATTCTCCAGGGGCAGCTGTTCGGGGACGCCAAGATAGCGATGCGCGACCGGTACATACCACGCCGATCCAGGGTTGACGGCAAAGGAGAGCCCGACCAGGTCGGCACGCAGCGGGTCCAGGCCCGTCGTCTCGGTGTCAAACGCAAAACGCGTCTCCTTCTGCAGCGCGGCAAGCAGCTCCTGCAGCCCGGCCTCATCCAGGACACTGCGGTAATTGTCGCCGCTGGCACTGGCACGCTCGGCTGCGGAGAACTCCTGCAGCAGCTTGTGGAACTCGCATTCCTTGAAGAGTTCCGTCAGCGCTTCGCGGTCAGGCTCAGAGAGTACGAAGTCATGTTCGTCCAGATTGAGCGGCAGGTCGTCGACCAGGGTGACCAGCTGTTTAGACATCCTGGCCTGGTCGGCAAATTTTTCCAGATTCTCCCTGCGCTTGCCTTTCACCCGGTCAAGATTGGCCAACAGCGTTTCAAGATCGCCGAACTCGTCGATAAGAACCTTCGCCGTCTTCTCGCCGATTCCCGGCACTCCCGGGACATTGTCAGAGCTGTCCCCCGCCAGCGCCTGGACCTCGACGACCTTCTCCGCAGAGCCAAAGCGCTCGGCAACTTCCGCCGGGCCATAAGCTTTATCCTTCATCGTATCGAGCAGTCGGACATGCTCATTGACGATCTGCATCAGGTCCTTGTCGCCGGTGACGACGGTGACCTCCACCCCCTCGGCGGCAAATTTCCTGGCGAGGGTGGCGATGATGTCATCTGCCTCGTACCCGTTCATTTCGATCCCCGGCAGATTCAAAGCATCCACCACCCGCTTGATATAGGGAATCTGCGGCACCAGGTCTTCCGGCATGGCCGCCCGGTTCGCCTTGTATTCGGGATAGATCTCTTTGCGGAAAGTCGGCCCCTTGCTGTCAAAGATGACGGCCAGCCGGTCCGGCTGCAGATCCCGCATCACCTTGAGAAGCATATTGGTGAAGCCGTAAATGGCGTTGGTTGCCATCCCCCGGGAGTTGCTGAGGTGGCGAATGGCGTAATAGGCGCGATAGATGTAGCTGGAACCGTCGATCAGACAAAGCCGCTGGGGCTGTTCGGGCATGGGAGGTATCTCCTTAGGTTGAAATTGGCGGCCATTATTTCACAAGATGGCAGGCAGGCAAAGGATAAGCCTTTAATTCAATGCACAAAATCAATTGCGGGGTCTTTTTAACGCAAAGCCGCCAAGAATGAAGAAAGGCCCAAGGGGTATGCTTTTTCACGAGGCTCTGTTCGTGTCCTCTGTTGATTTGTTAGTATAAGGAAAATACCAGGCCGCAGAGGCATGTTTTTCGGTGTTTCCTTTTGCTGGGTTTCTTTATAAGGATGTCAAATGAATATTTCCGACAATCAATACTGTTTTATATGCGGTCATAGGAACCCGGTTGGGTTGAAAGCCACAATGAAGGTGGATCGGGAGGGGAAAAGTGCGGCATGCACGCTTGTTATTCCATCGGAATACCAAGGTTGGAAGGATATGGTTCATGGCGGAATTATTTCCGCCCTGCTCGACGAGGTATGTGTCTATGCAGGTATGACCGTGAGTGACTCGGTGGTGACGGGTGAACTGAAAACCCGTTTTCGCAAACCAGTGCCCGTGGAGCAAGAGGTGACCGTGAGCGCACGGGTGACGAACCAGGTGCGGCGGACAGTGCAAGTTGAGGCTCAGCTCACCCTGGAGGGTGTAGTGTTAGCGAGCGCTGAAGCGAAGTTGGTGATTGTACGGTCATAGATGGCTGCGTGTACCTCCAATATACATTCAATGCGAAACGTCCAACCCTCTCTGGGTGGGTTATTCTCATTATTTATAGAAGACTTAAGATCCCCTCCCTGCAGATCTGATGATTGCAATCATTTACAGTGATATAATTTTCGAAACGCCGATTTCTTACTGTGCGCGAGGAAAGCCTTTAACAACGCCCAAAGCTCTGCTTTCAGACTCTCTGCTTCACAGTGGAGCTTACGATCCGAACTAGAGGAGACCAGTTTGGAGCCTCAGTCTCTGGACCTATTGACCGCGGTGCTTATCGGTATCGGTTTGAGTGCCGCCTGCGGCTTCAGGGTTTTTGTCCCCCTGCTCGGTGCAAGCATTGCCGCTCATACCGGCTATTTGCCTCTTTCCCCTGAATTTTCCTGGCTTGGCAGCACGCCCGCACTCTTGGCTCTCGCTCTGGCAACAGTCTTGGAAATCGGCGCCTATTCGGTGCCGGTCATCGATCATCTGATGGATACTGTCACCACTCCGGCAGCACTCATCGCCGGAACCCTGCTGATGGCCTCACTGCTCGGCGAGGCATCGCCGTTTCTCCGGTGGTCGTTGGCAGTCATTGCCGGCGGTGGTGCTGCTGGCCTGGTGCAGACAGGCAGCGTGATGGCCCGCGGCAGCACGACTGTATTGACCGGCGGACTCGGCAACCTGGTGATTGCGTTGCTGGAGTTTGGCGGAGCGGTGGCAATGACGCTGCTGGCTCTGTTTGTACCGTTTCTGGCCGCGGTCGGCCTGATTGTAGGGCTACTATTGATAATTCGTTTCGTTCGGCGCCGCGGGCCGAAAAGTCGTCTAACCACACCATCTGGCCCTCCCGACTGAGAGCAGAATGTGGCCAGTCTGCTCGCAATTTTCACCATTGAAAACACTAAATGGCCTGTCCTCACTGGGTGGGCCATCCCTCGCAGATTGCAGGGTATACTATTCTCATCAGTCGAATTAACCCCAATTAGAGAGTTCAAGGGAAATGATGATTCAGAGCCGCATCGAAAGCATCTTCTGTGAATGGGATGATATTCCCGAGCAGTTCAGAATGACAACATCAGTTGAACAGCGCGAGTACCTGATCAACGGAGAGCTGCGCTCCCTGGAAGGGGCCACCCAGGAAGTTTTCTCACCGGTTTGCATCAAGTCAGCAGATGGATTGAAACGACATCGGCTCGGCAGTTTCCCACTGATGACCGAAGCTGAGTCTTTGGCTGTCCACGATGCAGCTGTCGCGGCATACGACAACGGGCGGGGGGCATGGCCGACCATGGCCGTAAGCGAAAGAATCCGGTGTGTGCAGGCATTTGCGTCCCAGATGAAAGCGTGCCGGGAGGAGGTGGTGTGCCTGCTTATGTGGGAGATAGGTAAGACCCTGAAAGATGCTCAGAAGGAATTTGACCGGACTACCGCTTATATTGAAGATACCGTGGATGCGCTCAAGGATCTTGACAGAATCTCATCTCGTTTCACCATCGTTGAAGGAATCATCGGCCAGATTCGCCGTGCCCCTCTCGGCGTCACTCTATGCATGGGCCCTTATAACTATCCCCTCAACGAGTGCCTGACCACTCTCATTCCTGCACTGATTACGGGCAACACCACGGTGCTGAAGCCTCCGCGCCACGGTGTCCTGCTTTTTTCACCATTGCTCGAAGCATTCCGCGACGCCTTCCCCCCAGGGGTAGTCAATACCCTTTTTGGCATGGGTCATACCGTGGTCCCCCCCCTGATGCGTTCCGGAAAAATAGATGCACTCGCCTTTATCGGCAGCAGCAAAGCGGCCAATTCCCTGCAGAAGGAGCACCCGAAACCTCACCGTCTCAGGCTGGTTCTGGGGTTGGAAGCGAAGAATCCGGCCATTGTCTTGCCGGATGCCGATCTGGACCTGGCAGTAGCAGAATGTGTCGTCGGTTCTCTGTCGTTCAACGGCCAGCGTTGCACCGCCCTGAAGATCCTCTTTGTCCACGAATGCATTGCCGAAGAATTTGTCGCTCTGTTTAGCACTGCACTTGCCACTTTAGGCGCCGGGCTGCCTTGGGAGCCCGGAGTTATGATTACGCCTCTTCCAGATCAGGAGAAACCAAACTACCTGACGGAACTGGTTGAAAATGCAAAAAAATTTGGCGCCAAAGTCATGAACGATGAAGGTGGGCGAGTCAACAACTCCTTCTTCTACCCGGCCCTTCTTTATCCCGTGAACGATAAGATGCGCGTCTATCAAGAGGAACAGTTCGGGCCTGTCATCCCAATCGTCCCTTTCAATGAAATCGAAACACCAATACGCTACATCGAAGAATCCGCCTATGGGCAGCAGGTGAGCATCTTCGGACGCGATCCTCAGGATATTGCAAAATTGATTGACCACTTGGTCAATCAGGTCTCGCGGATCAACCTCAACAGCCAGTGTCAACGTGGCCCCGATGTGTTCCCGTTCACCGGTCGCAAAGACTCAGCTGTTGGGACATTGTCGGTTTCCGACGCCCTTCGGGCCTTCTCCATAAGGGCCATTGTCGCTGCCAAGGAGTTCGATCTCAACAAGCAGATCATCAGCGACATCACTCGGGAACACCGGTCTAACTTTCTGTCGACGGATTTTATTCTCTGATCGTTTATATTTTTTATGAAAACCAGCGACTTAAATGATTTAGGTGTTGAGTGCCAGCAGCTCGTGGAGACTTTTTAGTGCCAGCAGCTCGTGGAATCAACACCAGTTAACGCATTTTGTATTCATGTTCATCGACCTGGGTTTTGTCCAGGAAGAGTTTCAGTTTTTGTTCTTTGATATCGATAGTAGCCACCACGTATTCAAGCTTTAGCTCCGGCGGAACGGTGAACAGTTCTCCGAAGATGTTGAGCTTGAGATCACTGCGTATCAAGCGCACCAGGTGGTAACGGCCAGCCTCCGGCTTTTCCAGCCGATGACGAGGGCTTTCCTCCTGGCTTGGAAACTTCAGTTTTGTTTGTGTTGCCGCCAAGGCTTTAAGAGGCGTTTTGCCGCCGAGTTTGCTGTAACGATACTTGCTGTTATGCCGCTGCTCGAAGGCCAGTGTTCCCGATCTCAACTCGTCGGTTGTGCTCATCAAGACCTTGCCGAGGAACTTCTGTTGATAGTGGTCATTGAACTGTTCGATGATGCCGTTCCGCCAGGGTTCCGACATAGGGATGAACCAGGGTTCAACACCATAATGCAAACAGAGGCGAATGAACTGACTCGTTGTTCGGGGATATTTCGGACTCCCGAAGAAAGACATCGCGTTATCGATCTGAAAGTTGTCCGGAAGACCAAGACGAGACCAAATGGACCACACTCCGTCCAAAACATCCTGGCCGGACTTGGACAGCGATGAATGCAATCCGCAACGTGCGGTTGCCGCATCAATCGCATTGAGTCCGTAGGAACGGATTGGGCCCGTCAGATAACACGGCCCGACCATGTCCATTTGGTGCGTCTGGTTCGGTAACAGGGCCGGGAGTTTTGGATAAGGTGTCCCCTTCGGTTCGTATCTGCCGGTTCTGCGATGTGTCAACCCATTGCGGTTCAGAATGCGGTTCAGAATGCGGTTAATCGTGCGCAATGACGGCAACGGTTTGACACCAAGATCTTCAAGCTCCCACAGGATGGCCTGAGCGCCGCAGAAGAGGTCTTGATTCTAGAGATTGAGGCGAACCATTTTGACGATCTCTTCAATTTCAAACGGTGTACGGTTTGCCGCATTGAACAGGACGGTCGGGCGATTTTCACACCAGAAGGCGTCTGTTGTGTCGTAGCGTGAGACCCATTTATAAAGCCAAGAGCTTGAACGCCCGATTGAAGTGCAGATAGCCTCTGCCTTTTCGCCGTCAAGAAAGCGTCGTACGGCACGAATACGTTCCTGCTTAATTGCATCCTTCATGAACACCTCCGAAGTGGATTGAATGTTCAGAAGAATGACGGGTGGCTATTCGATTGTCAGAGAACTATTTTGTCCACGAGCTGGTGGCACATTTTTCTGTCCACGAGCTGGTGGCACTCAAAATTTAGGGAATTCCCTTACAGGACTCATTGAGGTTGCCCACATTCCAACCGATTTCACATCTTCAAACAATTTAGGATAAATAAGAAGGACATCTTTACCTGACTGATATCCAGGTGTAGATTGGGATTGAATATTTGATGCTTTCCATAGGGGATGGAATGATGAGAGAGCAGTCAGAAAAGGCAAAATCTGTTGATTCTCTATCTATTTTTACAATAGGGAGGCTTTTCTATGACATTCAGATTCCTGCGTGCCAATGAAAAATTGAAGACACGAGAGCTTTTCTTCGTAATTTTGTTCTTCCTTGTCGCGTTACAATCAAATTCTTATGCAGATAGTTTATTCAGCCATATAACAACTGATGAATTTATAGCATGCGGCTATAAGAATGAGAACGAGTTCATAAAACACTTGGCTTTGTGCCTGCAAATTAGAGACAAATTATTTAAAAGCGGCGTTTGCAGTGATAGATCTTGCTTGATGGCAACGCCAGATCACATAGAAGCAGACTGTGACAAAAATTATGATGCGTTTTATTATTTAGTTCTTATCGCCAGGGAAAAACAGGAGAATCAATCAAAATCACAATCTTCTGAAAAACCCTTACCAGGAGCATATTCCAGTGCACCTGTACCATCGAAATCTGTCGAATCCAGTGATTATGACAAAGGTTTTGTGGCTTTCTACAGCGAAGATTATGACACGGCATATGCGCTCTTGAAAAACTATCGTTTCACCGTCGTTAAACCTTTGTTGGGATATATGTATTTATTTGGTTTGGGAGTGGAACAAGATCTAGAGAAAGCAGCAGATTTGTATCTTGAATCAGCAAAAACAGGTGATACGGAAGCCGAAGAAATTGCTGCGGCTCTCTATGCTGGAGACGATATCCCGGAGGAAAAACATGGAGAGAAAACAAGTTCTTCTCCTAAAATTTCTAACAAGAATGAAATATTCTCACAAAAAAAAATAATCGATATTGGCTATGAAAAAGGTATTAAAGCTTTTGAAAATCGTAACTATAAAACGGCATATCAACTCCTGAAAAATTATAAAACCGGTGAATTGCCTGAAGCTATGCCTATGTTAGGCCTGTTGACCATGCTTGGTTATGGTCCAGAGCAGAATATTGACATAGCACTAGAGTTGTTTCTTGAGGCCGCCAAACAAGGGCAGGGTGGCTGCCAATTAATCATTGCACTAACTTTTTTAAATGGTGAAGGAGATCTCTTCCCGCAAAATTTCGATGAAGCGAGTCAATGGTTTCTCAAAGCGGCAGAAAGCGGATATGTATATGCTCAAAAGAAATTAGGAGATATGTATGTCTTGGGTCAAGGTGTGAGGCCAGATGCAGCTAGTGCCAAGAATTGGTATTCAAAGGCGTCTGAAAATGGTGACGAAATAGCAAAAAAATATCTCGAAATACTCGAAAATGATGGCTTGCCAAGCTGTGCGAGGATTTTAACTGCAGATT
>JAHEER010000141.1 GCA_024640625.1 Desulfobulbaceae bacterium | reverse complement strand
TGCAGGAGCACATTTTTCCGGTGGAACAGAAACTCGATGCGGAGATGGTCTACCTGTCCACCCTGCTCTCTATCGCCGAAATGATAAAATCGGGGACCACCAGTTTCTGCGATATGTACCTGTTCGCCGGCGAGGTGGCCCGGGCTGCCGATGAAACCGGAATCCGGGCCTGGATTGGCGAGGTCCTCTACGATTTTGACTCGCCCTCATACGGTGCGCTTGACAACGGTTTCGCCCTGGTCGAAGAACTCTTTTCGACCTACCGCGAGCATCCACTCATCACCGTGACCGTCGACCCGCACAGCGTCTATACCTGTTCACCGTCGCTGCTGGAAAGGAGTGGGGAACTGGCCGCTAGAATGGAGAGCCTGCATGTCGTGCATCTGTCTGAAACCGAATCTGAGGTGGCCACCTGTATCGAGCGCTTTGGGGTTCGCCCGGTGGAGCATCTCCATCGACTCGGTCTGCTGAACAGCCGACTGCTGGCCGCCCACTGCGTGCAGCTCACAAAGGACGAGATCGAGCTGCTGGCGGCACAACAGGTCAAGGTCAGCCATTGCGTCGAATCGAACATGAAGCTCGCCTCCGGGACCGCACCGGTGCCCGCCCTTCTGCAGGCAGGGGTGTGCGTATCAATCGGCACCGACGGTCCCGCCTCCAACAACGACGTCGACCTGTTCGCGGAAATGAGCAGCGTCGCCAAAGTCCACAAGGTCGTCGCCATGGAGCCGACCGTGATGGATGCCGAGACTACCCTGCGCTGCGGAACCCTCAGCGGGGCCAAAGCGCTGGGAGTGGAAACAAGGCTCGGCACCCTGGAGCCGGGTAAAAAAGCGGACCTCATCGTCCTCGATCTGGATCAACCCCACCTGGTACCGCTCTACAATCTGCCCTCGCACCTGATTTACGCCGCCCGGGGTACAGATGTGATTCATTCGATGATCAATGGCCGCCTGGTTATGAAGCAGCGAAAACTCCTGAGCATGGACGAGCAGATGATCGTGGCCAGGATGAAGGAAATAGGCTCGAAAGTACTGCGGATCAGGAAGGAAGCAGCCGCATCCAGATGAAAACCCTCCCTGGTGCCGAGCAGCTTGACTTTCTGCACATACTAATCTATACATAGCGCTACATAGCGGCAGATATACTAACCACAACTGCATTATCGAGGTACGCACATGTTCGGACTGGGAATGCCTGAACTTATCGTCATACTGGTGATCATCGTTATCATTTTCGGTGCCGGAAAGCTCCCCGAAATAGGCTCGGGCATAGGCAAGGGCATCAAAAACTTCAAGGAAGCCACAAAGCAGGACGAAAAAAAGTCCCTCGACGAGAACTCCAAGGATCCTGAAGATACCACCAAAAGCTGATCACCACACACCACCGGAGCACACCCATGTTTGGACTCGGAGCCCCTGAACTCATCGTAATTCTTGGTATTGCCGTCCTCATTTTCGGAGGCAAGAAACTTCCCGAGATCGGCTCGGGTCTTGGCAAGGCGATCGGCTCCTTCAAAAAGGAAGTCGGTGATGTGAAGGAAAGTTCCAAAGGGCTTATCGACGACCTCCCCGGCGTCAAGGAAGTTGCCGAGGTCAAGGACCAGATCGACAAGGTTAAAAATATCACCAGTCTCACAAAGTAGCAGTTCTTTCAATTACATCATCGTTCACTGATGTAATACTCATTTCCCCCTCTCGTTTCTGAGAATTTCGGTCATAGTACCAGTCGTTCGACTTTTCCCTCTGGGCCACCGGCCGGCCCCTCACTTGACGATATTTCACATTTTGTGTATTTGTACAAGTCCCGAAAAAATGTTGATAACCACCCGGCTGGAAGTACCCAACCTGCGGTTCGCTTTCTACCAACAACTCATATAGTTGCCGGAAGGTGGCTAATTTTTTACCAGGAGAAATACATGTGTCGACTAGCCCTGAAAACAGCCAACGAACCCTTCTCACCCTATGAGGTGCTCGAGGCCATGGAGGCCATGAAAGAAGGCTACGACGGCTCTGGACTCGGGCTTCTACTCAGGGGCCTGGAGTTCGAAGATTTTAAGTACAATCCGAGATTTCCGATCCTCTCGGGCATCGCCGAAAACAAGAAGTCCTGGAAGCGGTTGGACCAGTTCATGGAAGAGCGCGGCTACGAACTCAAATATGACCACAAGTTCCACATGGACCGCAGCCATATGGACGGCAAGGACCGGTATCGCTATTTTCTGAGGGCCTACCGGATGCCGGAAGAATTCCAGGGAAAAGCCATGGAGGACCGGGAAGGCGAGCTCATGCAGACCCGGCTGGCACTGCGTAAAGACGGGGAAGCACACGGCGGCGACCTGTCCGTGTTCTCTTTCTGGCCCGATGTGGCGATGATCAAGGAGGTCGGCTGGCCGCTGCAGGTCGGCAATCTGCTGAGTCTCCATGACGGCCAGATCAAGTCGAGGGTCTGCATGGCCCAGGGCCGTCAGAACACCAACTACGGCATCAACCTCTACGCCTGCCATCCCTTTTTCGTGCAGGGCATCTCGACCATGACCAACGGCGAGAACACCGCCTTCGTGCCCATCCGCGACTGGCTGCTGGGCCGCCCCTTTGAAGGATATATGGGCTACCAGAGCGACTCGGAGGTATTCACCCATATCCTGCACTACACTCTCAAGCAGCTCAAGCTGCCCCTGCAGGCCTACAAGCATGTTATCACCCCGCTCAGCCTCAAGGAGTTGGAAGCCCATCCCCAGGGCGACTTCCTCAGAGGTTTGCGCAACGCCTGCAAACGGCTCATCATCGACGGCCCCAATGCGGTGATCGGCACCCTGCCGGACGAAACCTGTCTGCTGGTCATGGATCACAAGAAGCTGCGCCCGTCGACCGTCGGCGGCAGAGAGGGCGTCTGGGCAATCGCCTCGGAGATGTGCGGCGTCGACGCCATGATCCCCGATCGCGACCCGAGCCTTGATTTCCAGCCCATGAGAGAACACACCGTCATCATTCCCCCAGATAGAAAGGAATTTGAAATATGGTCCCAATTCGATCAGTTCCCATTGAGCCTGGCAGCTTAACCTACCACGACCTGCCCTGGATAATTGAGCATCGTGAAGACCGCTGTACCCTCTGCGGCCAGTGCACCAGTGTCTGCCCCAAGGAGTGCCTGCACCTGACCTACAGGCGCCAGCGGATGCCCAACCTCGACGTGTTGAGCAGCAAGCGGGGCAGCGAATACCGCACCTTCGTCGGCATCAGGCAGAAAACCGACATGACCCATTCCTGTATCGGCTGCGGCATGTGCGCCATGGTCTGCCCGAATGAGGCCATCACCCCGACGCTCAACACGGTGGAAAACCGAACCCTGTTTCTCAACAACCAGAAGGGCGAAGCCTATAAACGCGGAGGACGCAGAAATACCTCCGGCCCCACCCTGCTCGACCGGATCATGTTCGACCGCATCTCGATGCTCACCGATCCGGCCCTGGACGCCGGCCGGCACGAGTTCACCGTATCCACGACCCTGGGCCGGATCCTGTCGCCGGAAGAATACCTGAAGCGTAAGGCCAATGGCGGTTGGATACCTCCCACCAGGGAAATATTTCCCTTCGTTATCGGCTCAATGTCCTTCGGCGCCCTGTCCCCCAACATGTGGCTCGGCCTCCTTCAGGGAGTCGCCTACTGCAACGAGGTCCTGGGTATTCCGGTAGTCATGTGCACCGGAGAGGGCGGCTGTCCGCCATGGGTGCTTAAGAGTCCCTACCTGAAATACATCATCCTGCAGATCGCTTCGGGTTACTTCGGCTGGGACGAGATCATCAGGGCGATTCCGGAGATGCAGTGCAATCCTGCGGCAATCGAGATCAAATATGGTCAGGGAGCCAAGCCCGGCGACGGCGGCCTGTTGATGTGGTACAAGGTTTCCGAGCTGATCGCCCGGTTGCGAGGCGTACCTGAAGGCGTGGACCTGCCCTCGCCGCCGGTTCATCAGACGCTCTACTCCATCGAGGAAAGCGTCATGAAGATGATTCAGACCCTGTCCATGGCCTTTGATCACAAGGTGCCCGTGTATCCGAAAATTTCGGCTTCGACTTCAGCCAAGTCGGTTCTCAACAACCTGGTTCGCAATCCCTATGCCGGAGGACTGCTGATTGACGGTATCGACGGCGGCACCGGCGCGGCCTACAACGTTTCAATGGATGCGACCGGACACCCGGTGGCCTCCAACGTCCGGGAATGCTACCTCGACCTGGCCGCCCAGGGTATGCAGAACGAGGTGCCGATCTATGCCGCCGGAGGTGTCGGCCAGAATGGCAACGTGGCCCAGAACGGCATGGCCCTGGTCATGCTCGGCGCCAGCGCGGTGCACATCGGCAAATATATCATGCAGGCCACCGCCGGCTGCCTCGGTAACGAACAGAACCGCTGCAACGTCTGCAACGTCGGCATCTGCCCCAAAGGCATCACCAGCCAGAATATCAAGCTCTACCGCAGGCTCGATCCGGACAAGGTGGCCCAACGGGTGGCCGAAACCTTTATGGCCATCCAGACCGACGTCAAGAAGATCATGGCACCGCTGGGACGGTCTCAGAGTCTGCCCATCGGCATGTCCGATGCCATCGGCATCAACGACAAGGATGCCGCCGACCGGCTGCAGATCAAATACGTCTGTTAACCAGTGACCAGCAAGGATATTGTATAAGGAGTTCTTTAGTGGCTACGAACGTAATAAAAGGTCTTGATCAGGACGGAAACCGCATCAGTTCGATGGATTTCGAATACATCGTCCGCGAGGCGGCGACCGAACATTCCCAGTTGAAGCTGGAATCCTACGGTCAGCACAATATCGGCATCAGGCTGCAGCGCGACCAGGGGCTGCACCTGCACATCAAGGGCCCCTGCGGCCAGCGGCTTGGCTCCATGGGTATGCCCGGCACCACGATCACCTGCGAAGGCTCAGTGTCGGACGACGTCGGCTACCTCAACATTGGCGCCGAAATCACGGTCCTGGGCGATGCCACCAACGGCGTCTGCAACGCCATGGCCGCTGGTAAAGTGTTCATCGGCGGCTCCATCGGGGCCCGCGGTCTGACCATGACCAAATGGAACCCGGACTACGAAAAACCGGAGTTGTGGGTGCTTGGTTCCACCGGTGATTCGTTCGCTGAATTCAATTGCGGCGGCATCGCCGTGATCTGCGGGGTCGATCCCAAGAATCCCGAGAACATACTCGGCTACCGGCCCTGCGTCGGCATGGTCGGCGGTCTCATTTATTTTCGCGGCCGGGAGGACGGCTCCTACTCCAAAACCAATGCCCGGCTCGATGTGCCAACCGACGAGCAGTGGCAATGGCTGGTGGACAATATGGGCGCCTACCTCGAAAAGATCGGTCGCCGGGACCTGCTCGACAGCCTGACGGCTCGCGAAGAATGGCAGGTACTCAATTCGGTCACTCCCCAGGAGCGGGCCCTGATGTGGTCCGGGCCGATGCCCATGGCCCAGTTCAGGGACGAATTCTGGAACAAGGCCTTCGGCGGCGACCCGCTGCGCGACCTGGCACCAGGGCTTGATCGTTCTCCCATCGGTGCCATCGTCACCGGCGACATGCGGCGCCGGGCTCCCTGGTGGTCCAACAACGAGCAGGCGGCGCCCTGTACCTACTATTGCCCGATTCACATCCCCACCGTGGAGCGGCTGCGGTTGATTCGCGAAGGCAAAATTGCCGAGGCCTACGAACTGATCCTCAGCTACACGCCTCTGCCGGCCTCGGTCTGCGGCGCCGTCTGTCCCAATCTGTGCATGGAAAACTGCACCCGCACCGGCATCGACGGCTCCATCGAGATGCAGGTACTGGGAAGGGCCGTGGCCAATTTTGACGCCCCTGTGGAAGCCCCATCGCTGGGCAAGAAAGTTGCCATCATCGGCGGCGGTCCGGCCGGACTCAATGCAGCCTGGCAACTTGCCATCGGCGGGGTCGAGGCCCATATCTTCGAGCGAGATTCGCAACTCGGCGGTAAGCTAGCCCAGGTCGTACCCTGGGAGCGGCTCCCCCAGGCCATCTGGGACGAGGAAATCAAGCGCTTCACCTCGCTGTCCAATGTCCATGTCCATCTTGACACCGACATGACCCCTTCTACCTTCCAGCGTCTCCAGGAAGAATTCGACTACGTGGTGATAGCGGTAGGAACCCATGAGCCGAGACGGCTCACTTTCCCAGGCCACGAGCGGGTGATCCCCGCGCTTGATTTTCTCAAAGAGGCAAAGGGTAAGGATTCCATGAAAATGGGTAAGGAAGTCGTGGTCATCGGAGCAGGCAATGTGGGCTGCGACGTGGCTTGCGAGGCGTATCGTCTCGGCGCCGACAAGGTCACCCTGGTCGACATCCAGAAACCTTTGGCCTTCGGTAAAGAGAAGGAAGCGGCCGAGGCCCTCGGGGCGGCCTTCAAATGGCCGGTAATGACCAAGGAGGTCACCCCGGAAGGACTGGTGACCGCCGACGGTGAACTGATCCCGGCCCAGACCGTCTTTATATCCATTGGCGACGTACCGTCTTTACCTTTTCTGCCTGATTCGGTGCAGACCATGCAGGTGGGTGGAGCCGACTGGATCAAGACCGACCAGGCCCACAAGACCTCGGACGGGACAATTCTGGCCATCGGCGACGTCGAACGGCCGGGTCTTGCCACCGATGCGCTGGGTGCCGGCAAAAACGCGGCCGAAGCCATCCTGGCGGAAATAAAGGGTGAGGAGTGGCAACCATTCAGCAAACAGCTGGTTCCCCAGCAGGCGCTGACCATCACCCACTACAATCCGGGCAACAAGGGAACAACCGAAGAGGATCAGGCCAGCCGCTGCCTGTCCTGTGCTACCTGCAGGGACTGTCATCTCTGCGAAACCATCTGTCCAACCGGGGCGATCACCAGAAACGAAATTCATCTCGGCGCTGAAACCAGCTTCGACTATGTTTCAGATGATGACAAATGCATCGGTTGCGGATTCTGCGCCGACACCTGCCCCTGCGCCATCTGGCAGATGAACCCCTATTAGCCTCGTCTCATCACGGTCGCACGCCCCCTCTGTCACCACTAAATCGGTGTGCAGCGGGGGCATTTTTTCTGTTGAGTCAGCCGGCCTGATCGCCGCTGCCCGCACTACCTAATATTTTCACTTGGTTAAAAAAATATAAATTCAAATTGTTACGCTATATGTATCTTTTCATGACGACACCTGTAAAAACCAGAAGACCGCCATGGTGAAGCTACCAGATTCATAAAACGCTGGACAATATGACGCCGAGCACAGCATAATGTGGTGCAGCGCCAAGTAATGTCATTCACCATTTGATGGCAGCTTCGACGATGGGGCAGCTGTCAGGAACGCAGACAGCGCTGCAGATACCACTCAACTTTGCTTAAATAGATAAGAGGGACACATGGAAGACAAGCTGACTCAATTGAAAAAAATGACTGTGGTTGTCGCAGATACCGGTGATATTGATTCCATCAGACAATACCAGCCAGAGGATGCAACCACCAATCCTTCTCTCATTTTTGCCGCAGCCCAGATGCCTCAGTATACCCACCTGGTCGACGAGGCAATCAATTTCGGCAAGCAGTCAAAGAGCACGGGTCAGGAACTGCTTGACGCTATCCTGGACCGGTTGGCGGTAAATTTTGGTAAAGAGATACTCACTATCGTACCCGGCAGAATCTCCACCGAAGTCGATGCCAGACTCTCGTTCGACACGGACAAGACCATCCTCAGAGCGAGAAAGCTTATCGGGCTTTACGGCCAGGAAGGGATCGCAAAAGACAGGATCCTGATTAAGATCGCCTCCACCTGGGAAGGGATAAGAGCCGCCGAGACGCTCGAGCAGGAAGGCATTAACTGCAATTTGACCCTGTTGTTCGGTTTTTCCCAGGCGGTC
>JAHEER010000140.1 GCA_024640625.1 Desulfobulbaceae bacterium | reverse complement strand
GTCATAGCGAAGAGGCTCCACCCGTTTCCATTCCGAACACGGAAGTTAAGCTCTTCTGCGCCGATGGTACTGCATGGGCAACTGTGTGGGAGAGTAGGTCGCCGCCGAATTCCTTTCTACCGCAAACCCCTTACTTCTTCCGAGGTAAGGGGTTTGCGCGTTTTAGGGGGGATCTTTTTCTCTGTCCTCTGGCTTCTGACTTCTGATTTCACAACCAGCTGCGGCCGTCATGTTGGAGCAGGAGATCGGCTTCCCTGGGACCTCTAGTTCCAGCCTCGTAAAATACCACCGGAGACGCAACTGCCTTGAGGCGGTCTATGTAACTCCAACTCTCCTGCAGCCAATCCCAGCGGGTAAAAAGCAGCGGATCTCCCCCTATTACGCTGGCCAGAATAGCCTCATAAGCCTCCGGCGTATTGGGACCGAAATGGCAGTGGTGGCAGAAATCCATCAGCACCGTTTCCGATGTGTGGCTTTCGCCGGGCTTTCTGACATTGAAGGCTATGGCGATCCCCTCGTCCGGCTGGATCCGGATGATGATCATATTGGGGGTGTCCAGGGTCGCCAGTCCATCGATCTCCTGTTCCTTGAAAATCACCTTTATTTCTGCGTATCTGCGATCCAACCTTTTACCTGTGCGTAAATAAAAGGGGGTACCGTACCAGCGGGGAGTTTCAACAAATACCCGAACGGCCACGTAGGTTTCGGTTGCTGAATCCTGGGGAACCCCCTCCTCCGAACGATATGGTCGCACCTGTCCTGACTCTGCCGAGGAAGAAATGTACTGGCCGGTGACCACATCGTCGAAAGTCGGCGCACGCAGGGCAGTCATCACCTTTACCGCTTCATCGCGGACCGCATTCCCGTACCCCGACACCGGAGGTTCCATTGCGGTAAAACAGAGAAGCTGGAGCAGGTGGTTCTGCAGCATATCCCGGATGGCTCCACTCTTGTCGTAATAGGCAGCGCGCTCCTCAACCCCAAGTGACTCGCTGACGGTAATCTGCACACTGTCGATGGCACCGCGATTCCAGCCACAGGAGAAAATTTCATTGGCAAACCTCAGAAAGAGGATATTCTGGACCAGTTCCTTGCCGAGATAGTGATCGACCCGGTAAATCTGCTCCTCATCGAGTACCGTTGAAATCTGCCGGTTCAACTTACGGGCCGAGGAAAGATCGCTACCGAAAGGTTTTTCAAAGACAACACGCTTCCAGCCCTGTTCATCGATAAGCGGCGCAATGATGGCTGAGACGGTACCGAAAACGGTGGTCGGCAGGGCCAGGTAAAACAGGGTATTGTCACCGCAGTTGGTCTGGCTTCTGACCTCCCTGACAATGGACTCCAGTTCGGCGGCGGTCCCATCCTTCAGATCGAAGCTCCGGTAATGAATCATTTCCGTCAACTGTCTGAGAAGCGGCTCCTCGGGCTGGTCGATAAAGTCGTTGAGCTCCAGGCGCTCCAGGTAGTGGCTCTTGGAGTAGTGTTTGCGTCCAAGGCAGAGGATGGCCGTCCCCTTCCCCATCTGTTGCCTTTCCAGGAGCCGGTAAAATGAGGGGATCAATTTTCTTTTGGCAAGGTCCCCAGTTGCCCCGAAAATGATGGCCATGTGTGATTCAAGACTCACCTGCACCTCCGTCGCTGTCGGTTAAAATATAATGATTATCTATGGTTCTGACTAATCCGGCCGGGCACCTTCTTACGGAGACGGTATCGTCGAGGCACTCTCTGAACGCCTGTTGCTTACCGCTGCCGAAAAACAACAGCACTGCGCTTGATGCTCTGGAAATCAACTTCGGAGAGGCGCTCATCCTCTGCGGCGGCGGTTTAGGGGCGGATGCGGTGACAAGAAAGTAGTCATCCTGGCTGTCTATCGTCTCATGTTCGGGGAAGAGCGAGGCAATATGACCGTCCTCACCACTTGACAGAAGCAACACTTCCAGTCGCCCAGCGACGTTCTCCAGTTGCCGGCGGTAACGTAGCAAAGCCGCCTGCTTGTCTCCGGGTTCATGCAGGAAGGGGTGCAGATTGGCAGGAGGCAGAAAGGATGAGACGAAGGAAGCTACGAGCCGGTAGTTGGAATCGGGGTGATCTGGGGCTACCAGGCGCTCGTCCAGCATGAAGAAATGAACCCGCTCCCAGTCAACCTGTGCCCTGCCCAAAAGCTGCAAAACAGCCCCCACACTGCGGCCGCCAACCACACCACAACCGGCCACAGGCCTTCTGGCGAGAACATTGGTAAGGGCCTCAGCCAGCAGATCAGCAGCACGCCGCTCAAGTTCCTTTCGATTTCCCCTGATGATCATCTCAGCCTCCCGGGGTCAGCGGCTTTTAGAGAACACCCCAGATTATCAGGCACCGGGTACTCGCGTGACGGTAACCAGGTGCAGCCTTGTTAATGGGTTACAATAGCTTTTTTTCCTGTAAATCTTTGGCAAAGACATTTACCAGACCATCAAAATACGATTTACTCATATTCGGGTCCACCGATTTCGACTGGGCTGACCAGATAAGCTTCTCGGTTTGGGCGTCATAGAGATTAGATTCAATCGAGACCGTAGTTACCGTATAGCTGTACCCTGGACTATAACGAACCTCCCGGTAAGCCATCGGATAGTAGCGGTACATCATGGAGTAGTAGGGATCGACATAAATCGGCTGCGGCGGGCTGTAATGTTGTTTTTTATCGGTACCGAGGTGCCTGGTTATCAGGACAAAGCGCGCATCTGCCATGGCCACTGCACTCTGTACGGCCTGCTTGGTTGGTTCAATATCTGAAATCTGCAGGCTGTAGCTCGGTATTCCCCTCACTCCCGATTCTGCAAGCTTGGCGACAAACCCGTCTTCGTAAAGCCGTCTGCTGGTCTCCTCCTCGGTAACTGCAATCACCAGAACGTCGCGCAGCGAATTATTGCCGGAATAGCTCTTATCATGCCAGGTGTTAATCAGGCTAGTGGTCGCACAGGAAGACAGTTGCACCGCCGCAGCCAGAAAGAGCAGAAAATGGACCAGCCTCTGATAACATCGATACAATCGCATGATTTCTCCTTCTCGGATAAACTGTTCAGGTTTGTGAGATGTACAGATCCCCGATTCATCAATCTCCCAGACAGGTGCCAACGTTGCGGGCACTCTCCAACCAGCAGTGGTCAAGGGGCACGACTTTTCTTTTGCCGATCACATCAGCAAGGGAAACAGGTTCGGTTCCGTCTCCCCGGACAGCAATCATGACGTTGGAGAGTCCCTCTTCAACATATTTAACACAGGCACTGCCAAGTTTTGTGGCCAGGACCCGGTCGGTGGCCGACGGTGTGCCGCCCCGTTGCAGATGACCAAGAATAGTAAGTCGCGACTCCAGTCCGGTCATCTCCTCGAGATGCTGTGAAAGCCTGAGGGTATGTTCTGCACGATTTTTGGAAAAGCGTGCATAGGCTTCACTGGCCTGCTTCTTCTTCAGATCGCCATTCTCTTTGGCTTTGAGTTTTTTGGTACGCAGCTTATCGCGCTTCTTCTTTTCATCGATCGACAGCGCCCCTTCGGCAACCACCACAATGCTGAAATTGTTGCCCCGCTGCTGACGATGGCGGATGGCCCTGGCCACTTTCTCGTGGTCATAGGGAATTTCCGGAATAAGTATGACATCGGCCCCGCTCGCCAGCCCTGCCCCAAGCGCCAGCCACCCGGCGTTGTGCCCCATTACCTCGACGACAATGATTCGATGGTGGCTGTGAGCTGTCGAGTGCAGCCGGTCAATAGCCTCGGTGGCGATCTCCATTGCCGTATCGAATCCGAAGGTCACATCGGTTCCATATACATCATTGTCGATAGTCTTTGGAAGTGTCAGGATGTTGAGCCCCCGCTGGGCCAGCCGATAGGCATTCTTCTGGGTGCCGCCACCGCCGATACAGACCAGCGCATCGAGATTATGCCGAAAGTAATTGTCACAGATCACCTCCGACATATCCATGAGTTCTCCGCCCACGGGCATTTTGTGGGGCTTATCCCTGCTGGTGCCGAGAATCGTGCCGCCCAGAGTCAGAATCGAAGAAAGCGTGGAGCGCTCCAGCCGCATGATTCTGTTCTCCATCAGACCGCGGAACCCGTCCTTGAAGCCGACCACCTCCATGTGTCCTGTATCAAGGGCGGTTTTTCCAATTGCCCTGATAGCCGCGTTCAGACCGGGGCTGTCTCCACCTGCGGTCAAAATTCCTATATGTCTGTCCATAGTTTGTTGCTGTCCTTAGAGAGGGCTCTGAACTCAATCCACCGGGGCGACTATAATCAGCAGGCGGTTTTTTGCCATGGAACTTAACCCTTTTCTTTTTTTTGGCCTTTGGATTTGCGATGAGGCTCAACGAAAACAGGCACCTGGCGGTTTCCCTGTTTACTTTTAATTTGGGAATCCACCATTGGAAAATCGGCGATAAACTGATTTTTTCTGCGCTTCATCCGGCGCAGTCGATACTGATCCAGCAGGTGTTGACAAAAGAGCAGAATCAGAACTATCGCGGATCCCAGCTTCAGCCAATACGGCAGGGTCTCCCGCATCTCAGATATGACGGCGTGCGCCTCGATGTCGAAGTAATTGTAAACCCCATCAAGACCAAGCCCGAACAGAATCGAAACCACCGCGATCACGGATAAATAGCGAACCGTTCCCATCTTGCCGAGAATCCTGATCAGCACCGACAGGGAAGTCATGTTGGTGGCCGGACCAACCAGCAAAAAGACAAGAACGGCACCAGGACTTGCCCCTTTCAACAGAAATGCCGCGGCAATGGGGGTGGATGCCGTCGCACAGATATAGATAGGCATACCCATCAGCAGCATGGCCAGCAGCGCCACAATGCCGCCGCCCAGTATCATCTGCGACAGGCTCTCGGGCATATAGACAGTGATAATCCCGGCCAGAAAAAGACCGACAAAAAACCACAGGGCAATGTCTGCCCAGATTTCCTTGAACCCATACCTGAGACCGTGGAGGAACCGCGCTGTGAAGGGAATCTTCTCTTCCACAGAATTCTTACCTCCTCCGGTAACGTTCAGAGATGCGGGCCCGTCATCATCCGGCGCGGCTTCCCAGTTTAGAGTGTTCTCCAGAAGACCAGCCGAAATGCCGGTCACGAAAGCGGCGAGCGGTCTGGCAACGGTCATGATGGGATCGAGCAATGCGTAGGTAATGGCGATGGAGTCGACGCCCGATTCCGGAGTGGAAACCAGAAATGAGGCAAGCGCCCCCTTGTTTGCGCCCTGCTTCTTGAAAGAGGCTGCCGCCGGCAGCACACCACAGGATCAGAGCGGCAGTGGAATGCCGAACAGGGAGGCCTTAATAACCGAACGATAGCGGCCGTACCGCAGGTGGCGGCTGATAAAATCCTGATTGATAAACACCTTGATGCAGCCCGCCACCACTATGCCCAAGATGATATAGGGGGAGGAATCGAGGAGAATCCTCCACATTTCCAGTCCGACTTCCGTTATTGCTGTCATAATTGCCTGCTTTGGGCCAGTTCCAGAACGTGATCACGGGCCACCCGGGCCAATTGCATAACATGATCATCAACCAGTCTGTAGTAGAGTACCTGCCCGTCTCTTCTGTTCTTTACCAGATTCATGGTGCGTAGTATCCGTATCTGGTGACTTGCAGCCGATTCACTTACACCAAGGAGCGCCGCCAGGTCGCACACGCACATTTCCTGGCCGTCGAGGGCCAGGAGAATTTTCAGCCTGCCCGGATCGGCCATGGCCTTGAACAGATCACTCATTGGTTCGAGCTCCTTGTATTGGTGCAGATAATCGCGAGCGATCTCGAGCCGGTCTTCGTGGATGATTCTTCGTTCGCAGAGTTCCTGGTTCACTTTTTGCCCCTTATATGAATATTTGCTCATATATTAAAACGATTTGTCCTTTATTGCAACAAAGGAGATGCATTTTCCCCGTCCATTGATGATAATAGCAGGGACCGCAAACCAGATATTCAGCTCCTCTCCACGCCTATGCCCGGAAACCTCTATATTGTCGCAACCCCGATCGGCAACTTGGAAGATATGACCTACAGGGCCGTCCGCGTCCTTGGTGAGGTAGATCTCATTGCCGCTGAAGATACACGCCATACCAGGAAGCTTCTGACCCATTTCAACATTCGCACTCCGCTGCTGAGCTACTACCGCGAGAAAGAGGCCAGCCGTGCCGAGGAGCTGATCGAGCGGTTGCTGGAAGGCGCCGACATTGCCCTGGTCAGCGATGCCGGAACACCGGGTATCTCCGACCCGGGGGCGATCCTGGTCAAGGGAGCCCGCCAGGCCGGAATCCCACTTATCCCCGTCCCCGGAGCATCGGCGTTGACCGCGGCACTGAGCTGCGCCGGTATCGAATCCGGATCGTTTCTATTTGCAGGCTTTGCCCCGCCAAAATCTGCCCAGAGAAAGAAGCTTTTGGAGTCGCTATCAGGCTCGGCCCATCCTCTGGTATTCTACGAATCTCCTCACCGTGTAGGGCAGTTTGTCAGAGACGCCTATGGTGTTCTTGGCGACCGCACCGTTTTATGGGCCCGGGAAATAAGCAAAAAATATGAGGAGATTGAAGAAACCTCGCTGGAGCTCCTGGCCTCAAGAATCGGCTCCGAGAAAATAAGAGGTGAACTGGTGGTGATCATTCATCCCGGTGACGAGGAGAAACCAGAGGCTGAATCGCTCGAAGATATACTTGTCTGGTATCGCGACAACTCTAGCCTGTCGCTTAAAGACGTCTGCAGGAAAGTGTCTGCCGACATGGGTATCGGCCGCTCAGACATCTACAGGCAGGCCTTGAAAATCTGGAACAAACAGCAGTGAAGAGCCCCATGAGAACCTGTGTGACCCCCGATGGAGTATTTCAATTTGGCATCCACAAACCCGCTTTTAGCGCTCGCAATTTGCGCAGCCGAACCAGGCTCGAGAATTTGGGCAATGATCGGCAGGGAAGATCGGTTGTCAATGAGGCAAACTATCCGTCCAGCGACGTGGAAGTCGAAAATGCGGACTGGATCTATGAAATAGCCAACCCGCTGCCGTTTCGCGGAACCACTTATATCAGTAAAAGCTGGGCCGACACCAGCGCCAACAATTACGCTCGCATCAGGTTACCTGAAACATCCGAGGTATCACTGCACCGCTGTTTAGAAGAAGAGCGCATCGATCCCGTCTTGTTCGACAGATTGCCCCGGCCGCTGCTGCTTGGTCTGGCTGTGACCTCGACAGATGCAGCTGATCTAGTCCGGCTGGCTCAAAAAAGCTGCCGCTTTGAATTCGATAATCAGGGTCGACCACAGGGCCTCAGCTACCCAGATGGTCCAGACGGCAAGCCAGAGATCAAAGATTTTGAGCTGTTCGAGGCCGTCGCCAACAATCACTGCCTTCCCGACGACTATAAAATCGTTATGGTGATTCGTCCGGGAGCCCAGGGCAGCAGTCAAATCGTAGGTGATTATCAACACCCTGAAGCTACCCATATATACGAGTATCTGCGCACCAATTCATACATCGGCGGCGGACATTATGCGGCAAACATGGCCGACGATGCGATTAGATATGGAATAGACCTGCTGTCTGAAACTGACATCGTCGGCCTGAGGCATCTCTACTATCAGAGGAGCTATGTTCGTCTCGCTGACTTTCTGGCCATTGCCTTGCCGGGTAAATCCCTGTCAGAGACCGAGCTTGAGAATGTCCGAACAAAGATCATCGGCCATCGGGATTTTCCCCGTACCGATATGGCGGCAACCTTGTGGGGATGGAATTTCGGTTTCGATTTCAGTGCCTCGGGATATCGACTGCATGCGTCCCATCAGCAGATTCATCAGCAGTACGCCATGATTCCAGATCAGATCGAAGGATATACAGGCGGTTCTGCTGACAGATCCAGCGCTTACCGGCCCT
>JAHEER010000139.1 GCA_024640625.1 Desulfobulbaceae bacterium | reverse complement strand
TTGCCACCAGCTTGCGAAAATCATCCAGCGTCAGGTGCACGGCCGCGATGGACTGGTGCAGGTCCCTGGAATTGACCAGCCGCTCGAGCCCCTCGATACCGGCGAGCACCTGCTCCAGAACCTCCTCAACGGGAATAAGCTCCAGCAATTTTCCGATTTTCTCGATTGGCGTAGGTATAGTGGGAATTTCAACATAGCGCCAATTGAGCTGTTGATTGCCGACCAGTTGTACCGGGGAGCCAGCAAAATAATCGATCTGGACAAACAGCTGGCCCGTCAACAGGCTTTGCAACTGCAGCTGGGCACGCATGCCGGCAGCAACCAGCTCATCGACGCTGTCATCATCGTCTATTTTCGGCTTGCCGGTCTCGTCGCTGAGAAACTTTGTATTGTCAATCTCGATGATCACGGGTATACGGATGTCGGATTCCTTTTCACCGACCACCAGCTGGATATCGGTCACGGTGCCGATATTGACGCCGCGAAAGCTGACCGGGGAGCCAAGGTTCAGTCCCTTGACCGATCCCTGAAAGTAGAGCACGTAACTGGTCTTGTCGGTCAGCAACAGCTTGCCGCCACTGATGATCAGGATTCCTGCCACAATGAGCCCGATGGCACCCGCGACGAAGGCGCCGATCAGGGTAGGACTGGCATGCTTGCTCATATATCACCTCGATTGAGAAAACGTCTCACCCCGGGGTCAGGGCTTGTATCGCGCAGGGTCTTCGGATCGCCGGTGGCAAGCATGGTGCGTGTCTCCGGATCGAGAAAAACCGAGTTGTTGCCAATGGTAAAAATGCTGGCGAGTTCATGGGTGACGACCACGACGGTGGTGCCCAGACTGTCACGCAGTTCCAGTATCAGGTCGTCCAGCCGTCGCGAACTGATCGGGTCCAGGCCCGCCGATGGCTCGTCGAAAAACAGGATCTCCGGGTCCAGTGCCATGGCGCGCGCCAGTGCGGCACGTTTCTGCATGCCACCGCTGATCTCGGCGGGATAGAACCCCTCGAATCCGGCCAGCCCGACCAGCGAGAGCTTCAGCGAAACCACCTCGGCAATTTCTCCCGGGCCAAGGTCCGTGTATTCACCCAGCGGCAGGGCAACGTTCTCGGCGAGAGTCAGGGAACTCCACAGGGCGCCACTCTGGAAACTCATGCCAAAGCCCCGCTTGATACGTTCCTGCTCGGCAACTGGCGATTCCCAATAGCTGCTCCCGTCATACAGCACCCGGCCTTTTGCCGGGGCCTTCAGACCGATCAGGTGGCGCAGCAGCGTGCTCTTGCCGCACCCGCTGCCGCCCATGATGATGAAGATATCGCCACGCCGGATGCTGAAACTGAGGTCGCGCTGGATAACAAAATCACCATAGGCCATGGTGAGATCCTGCACCAGGATATGTGCATCTGGCTCTATTTGCCGGGCAGTTGTCGATTCCATATCAGATACCCAGTTGCTGGAACAGGATGGTGAGCAGGGAGGCAGCGATGACGATGAACAGGATGCCGGTCACCACGGAGGAGGTGGTTGCCTCGCCAACGGCCTGTGCGCTACGCCCGCACTGCATGCCCCGCAGGCAGCCGGCAAAGGCGATCAACAATCCGTATACCGTTCCCTTGATCACGCCAACCCAGATGTGCGACCACTCCATGGAGCGCACCGTCTGCTGGTAGTACTCGAATGTACTGATGTCGAAGGCCGTCACCGAGACAAACATGCCCGCAGTGATGCCCACGATGTCCGAGTACAGCACCATGGCGGGCATGACCAATACCAGTGCCAGCATGCGTGGGAGCACAAGGAAGTCGATCGGGTTGAAACCCAGCGTCCTAAAGGCGTCGATCTCCTCGTTGACCTGCATGGTGCCGAGTTGTGCGGCAAATGCGGCCCCGGTGCGACCCGCCATGATGATGCCCGTCATGAGGGCGCCCATTTCACGCGTCATGCCGAGACCGACCAGATTGGCGATGTAAATCTGGGCACCGAACTGCGCCAGCTGTACAGCACCCATGTAGGCGACAATCAGGCCAACAAGAAAACTGATCAGGGCAACGATGGGTAATGCCTGTGGTCCGACGTCCTGTATGACCAGCATCAGGTCGGCACGCCGGAATTGCGCCTTGCCGCGCACCAGCCGTCCCAGTGAGAGCGCCACCTCACCGAGGAAATGCAGCATTTCGGGTGCTGCGCGCCACATGGCCAGAGCAACCCGCCCGATGCGTGCCAGCATTGTCGCCTCGTCAGCTTGTTTGCCAGTGTCCTCTTTCGGCGGCACCGCCGTTGCCAGTGCCATCATGCGCCGGGCACCGTCGGGCAATCCGCCGGGGTCGATGTCAATGTTGTGCTCGCCGGCCAGCCGGTAGATCCTGGCAAGGAAAGTCAGCAGGCCCGTGTCCCATTCCGTGACGGCTGTGCCATTGAAGCTGATCTTGCGAACATCCCCGCGCACCTGGAGCTGTTCCTCGATGCCTGCGGCGGATGGGGCGCTGCCGGTTAGCAGCCAGCTGCCTGCAAGTACGAGTTGCAGGTTATCCGGGCTGGGAAAATCGAGGCTCAGTTGTTCGAGCATGCTTGGCTTTATATACAGGTGGCCACGGTCTCCGTTATGGTTGCAGCTCCGGCATGGCAGTGCAAGTCACTGCTTGTCGATTCTGGGGTACTGCATTGTTTTCCCGGTACTGGATCTGATTACCAGTCCGGTCTATATCCGGATGCATGCAGACAGGTTCCAGCAGCCTGTCCCTGGCGAAATGCTATTCAAACCGGTGCGGGAATCTGATAGAGACCTCGGCAGTGAGTTTTCCAACTGAAATTATTCAACATGGTATACAATTTTGGAGTGCCTCCAGCCACTTCCGCTGGCGTGTCACCGTCAAGTGAGCTATGGGTACGATGGTGGTTATAGTAGATTTGTAAATCGGCGAGTTTTTTCTTCAGGTCAGCATCGTTCCAAAATAAGGTGTGATCAAGAAACTCACGGCGAATGGTTCCGATCAGGCGCTTAATGAAGGGGTGTGATCGAGGTGTATAGGGGACGGTCTTGATCTCATCTACACCCAGAATTCTTAAATTCGCTTGCCATCGGTGATACAGGAATAGCGGGTCCTTGTCAGAGCTGAGATATTTCGGAATACCCCTGGTTGAGATAGCTTTGTTGAACATCCGACACAAGACCACACCGTCCACATCACCGGCATGCACGCCAAAGCCAATGATGCGCCGCGTGAATTGGTCCATAACCACGAGCACCCAGTGGGTCTTGAGCAAAATAGACTCGCACCGAAAAAGATCAATGCTCCAGAGGCTATCTTTCATATGGCCGATAAACGTCAGCCAGGAAGGGCCATGATCGGGGTCAGCCCCTGGTCGGTAGTGTTTTTCGAGCACTCGTCGGACAATGTCTTTATCGATGTTTAATCCGAATGCTTTGTTGATCTCCTGCGCTATTCGGGGACAGCCAAACCGTGTGTTACGTCTTTTCAATTCAACGATGGCATCTATGAGTTCCTGTGAAGGGCCTTTTGGTCCTGGTTTCTCTTTTCTACGCCCGGTATACAACAATCGATACTTGCGTTTCTTGAGCATGTCGTGAAATTTCAAAAGTGTCGATGGCCTGTGAATGACAGCTGCTCTCTGCATGTGGTGTGGACCGAGAAACAGTGACCAGAATGCAAGCAGCAGTCGATCGACAGGAGTGAGATTGGGTGCACGTTGACGAGACCGGTTAATGATCAGGAGTTGCTGTTTCATGAGCAGGCTGTCGGCGACAATGACCTTGGCACCGCCTGGCCCGAGAAGTTTGGCGAGCGTTGTCAACAAATGTGCGAACATCAACAGCAGGATCTTCATGAGAGGGTAGAGTAGGGAAGGTTGCCTTTGGGAGCAAGACTGTTTAAGTGTCGGTATTTAGGAAATAATTAGCATTTCGCCAGGGACAGGTCTGGTTGATGAATCAAATGATGAACCTTTAGATGATTTATGGCCATATTTTCCTGATTCACCAAAAAACGCACCAGTATAAAATAGATATCCAGATCAAAGCGGTCATCCTGATCGCATAGATCTGTATCAGGTGCGGCATTCTGTGCCGGCGTGGTGTTCGACGGCAGTTGAAAACCATGGTCAAAGATATCTTCGACTAATCTTAGCTTGGCGATATAACGCCATTGGTCAAGCAGATGAAAACTTACCCAATCCGGGTTCTGAATATCTCTCTCTTCTATCAAAATAGCTGTTGGAAAGGGCCATAGCTTTAGCTGATAGTTTTTCAGGGCAGCACCCATACGCTGGTTATAGATCTCCGCTGATTCTTTACCCTGACAGGCTCCCAGGCATTTATTTAACTGGGTACGAAAGCAGGGCTTGCCGGACCCATGATCTCCTTCGAGTCCCAGCAGTTTATGACAGAGAAAATACTGGTCGGCTAGCTGCTCGATCTTTTTTGTGGCCTGACGCGGCGAGCGGAAAAGACCGAATCGCTCATCAGCACCGGGGTTATCGGAATCTATGGCTTCAATGCTCAGCCGTTGAAAGCCTTTGCTGTCAAGCTCAGTACGGTATTGAAACAGTTTTTTAACCTTGCGCAGGCGACGGTTGTAGATAGGTGATAATGCTTTGATCTGGTTGCTTTCGCGGATCTGGGCGCCAAAATCCGTTGGTGTCTGTTCAAAGTCCACATGGGCAATTTTGCCGCTCATCTGCAGGTCTTTGTAGTTCTTGTGATCTGAGCTAAAGTGGCTCATCACCCGATTACGGATATGTACAGACTTGCCTATGTAGAGCAACAAGCCTTTATCGTCATAAAAATAATATACCCCGGGAGAAGCGGGTAACTTATCAACCTCTTTAGCGTCCAGTTTAATCGGTAACGCAGGGTGCTTCAGGATCGCTGTGCAGGTTGCCTCAATTTCATCATCTGAAAATAGAGCCGATGATTTTTTGAAGAACCTATAAATTATCTCTGCATCGTCCAAAGCTCGATGACGGTTCTCTATGCTAAGCCCAAATCGCTGGATAATATGAGACAGGCCATGACGCCTAAACTGGCGGTAGAGATTGCGGCTGAATTTAACCGAACACAGGGGTTTGGCGTTATAGCTTATGCCAGCCCGCTCGAACTCATTTTTAAGAAAGCTGTAGTCAAAACGCGCATTATGGGCTACGAGAGTGCGGCCTTCTAATTTGCCCAATAGCGCCTCAGCGATATCTGCAAATTTTGGAGCGCCTTTAAGCTCACCAGGGTTGATGCCGGTCAGTTTTTGGATAAATGGAGGAAGGTTGACCTCTGGATCCACAAAACTTTGCCACTTTTCGATTAACTCGCCGTCTTCAATAACCAGCAACCCGATCTCAATAATGCGATGGTACATGGCCTTGCCACCGGTGGTCTCACAGTCAAGCAGCACCATCCTCTCAGGGAATCCTGAAGAGAGGCGGGTGGGTTTGGGTGTTTGTTCGTCAAGCCAGTTTAGCTGCATAAGTAGAGTACGCAGGTTAGCCCGCATCTGATTTCCCGGTTACCAGAAAAAATTGTCGGGTCTGATGTAAAAATCCTGGCCAGTTTCATAAATAGCTTATCTAAGCCGTCATAACTTGAGTAAGTTGTTGATACGTGGTCTTCTCGGTATTCAACCTGCCCCGTCTTTGCGAACGAGTTTTTGTATACCCTCCATGGCCAGTTCCCCTGTAGAGCAAATAGAGTAGCAGATTAAAGCATCGCTCGGCAGTCTTCTCGCGGGTCTGAATCTATGTGCTTTTGCGCGGCCTGGTGTGGCTTCTGAAGCCCTGAATGTTAATTTGCATCCAAATATGGTGTGCCAATTGCACCAAAAAATATACCGCCAAAAATGACGCAAGTGTAAGTATTCAGAAAATATACTCTCGGGATAGCTGGGTCAGGGCAGAATGCAAATATATGGTTCTGTTGGATCAAATTTCGGTGCAAATTAACAGGCAAGTAACACCAGCAGATTTTCATGACAGAGAAGGGTAGGGAAGGTCGCCTCCAGGTACAAGAACGCCCAAGTTGTCGTTTTCAGGCGATAATTAAGAATTCGCTACCGACAGGCCTGGCGAGCTGAGCCTTAGCCAGTGCCAGTCCGATACCTCTAATACCGCCAACCACCAGGCGCGTGCTGTCATGGACATCGTCATTCGTCGTTATGTTATGCGTCATGGGTGATCTATCACCGGGGTTCCGGATAAAATAACCCGGATCAGGGGAGCAAGTCTGAATATGCTCTCCATCACCGGTTTAAGGTTTCACACAAGGGATGTGTGCCGTGTCTTGCCTACAAGGCAAAGATCAATTGGGTAAAATAACAGTGTCCACTACATGAATGATGCCGTTGCTGGCCACGATATCCGTGGCGACCACACGTGAGTCATTAATGAAGACGGTCTCATCGACAATGCTGATTTTGAGGTCAGAGCCATTCACGGTAGTAGCAGACTGCATGGTTATTACCTCGGCGGCAGTTACCTTGCCTGGAACGACATGGTAGGTCAGGATCGCAACCAACTTGTCTTTGTTTTCCGGCAACAGCAGCATTTCTACGGTGCCGTCCGGCAACTTGGCAAAAGCTTCATCAGTCGGTGCAAACACGGTGAAAGGCCCGTCAGATTTGAGTGTGCCGATCAGGTCACCGGCGTCCAGTGCGGCGGCCAGCGTGTTGAAGGTGCCAGCAGCTACTGCAGTGTCGACAATGTCAGATTGCTTTTTGCCATAGCTGCCTGCATGGACATTGGTGGCGAACAGCATGAGCGCTGCGGCGAAGGCGGTAAAGACTGAGATATTTCGGTTGTATTTGAAACGCATTGGTATTTTCCTCTGTAAGTTGAAAGTATAATGTACAGTATATGTATAGTTTATACAAGTCTAAATACAAATTAATACAAGTTATGTAGAGTTTATAGATGCTTTATGTATAGACATACATACAGGTTATCGATGCCGCGCTGAGGAAAGGTTTCGAATTCCGTCAGTGCCCGCAGCAATCCGCACCACCACACCCGTATGGTGCAAATATTCGAACGAGCTCTACGATATTGTTACAAAAAGTATTACGGATAATCTGTTCGCCCAACGACCGATGTCATACAGCCTTTCCATATCCTGTAATCGCCCTGGCCGGCTGGGTTAACCGCCTTACACATCACTTAACAATCTTCAATCTTGGCTGCACCGGCTGATCCAACAAATCAATAGTCTGCTTAAATCGCTCATTCTTAACAAATGCCGCATATGCCCTCTCAGTCGTCTTCACAGAGGCATGGCCCAACAGATGCTGAACATCAGTAATTGCAGCACCCCGACTCAATAAACGAGTGGCGAATGTCTTTCTCATATTGTGTGAAGAAACATCTGTGAGGCCAGCTCGCCGGAATGCAGCTTCCAATGCGCGATTGTTCTGTATCGTCTTGTGCCCACCATATCGACCTGGGAATACATACTCACCATCAACGGTCTTCTGACGATTCAGCAGGGTAGTGCGAAGACGTTTAGTAATCGGTATGAAATCATCATTGGATACTTTCGATCTGTACAGGTAGATCACACCATTGTCGAAATCGATATCTGACCATTGCATGATGCTCGCTTCATTGATCCTGAAGCCACCATCAACCATCAGTATAAAAATATCTCTTGCAGCCTGACGGGATTTCTTGTGGTAGGGGTCTTTGACTGATGAAGGATCAAGTTCCTTCAGGATTCGCTGTTCTTCATTGTCCGTCAGGTAACGGATTGGCTTATCCTTTATGTTCCATTCACACCATTCATATACAGGGGTGTAATACCCGAGGCGCTTCGCATTCCGGCAGATCTTATTGAACTGCCTGGACCACAGACGGATTGTGATGTCCTTGATTCCTCGCTGGCGTTCATGTTCAACCCAGCGGGATAAATCACGATTCGAGATCTCATCAAGAATGATATCGCTGAAATAGTCTTTGAATCGATTAGTAGCTGTGACCAACGTGCCGTAGGCTCCAGAATCTTTACTGGTGCGGAGGAGGGCATCACACGCGGCATAGA